>VHCW01000077.1 GCA_016871575.1 Verrucomicrobiota bacterium | reverse complement strand
GGACGCCGGCGTGCCCTTCCCCACGGGCACCAGCCTGACCTATTTTGAACGCGCCCGCACCGTGTATGTGCGCAACACGCCCGAGAATCTTGAGATTTTCGAGCGTATATTGGCCACCTTCAATGTTGTCCCCACCCAGGTTGAGATCGAATCCAAGTTCATCGAAATCACCCAGACCGACCTCGACGAGCTCGGTTTCCAGTGGAATCTGGGACCGATGAGTCTCAACCAGAATCCCCAAGCCAATTCCATCAATTCCGTGGAAGGTGGCGGCCTGAACTTGGGGGCGCTTACGGGTCAAAATATTGCGACCAATCTTACCGGCTGGATGACGGGAGGATTGCGTGGCGCCTCGTTGTTCAAGGCCAACGTGGTTGAGTCACTCTTGGTCGGCGGTGGCGGATCGGGCAGCGCCGTGAACGACGCGATTGGCACCTTTGCAGGAGTCCTCAACAATGCCCAGGTTTCGATGGTCGTCAATGCACTCTCGCAGAAGAAGAGCGCGGATGTCCTCTCGGCCCCGAAGGTCACCACCATCAGCGGCGCCCAGGCGCAGATCCGCGTCGTGCAGGAATTCATCTATCCGTCCGAGTATTCCCAGCCGACGGTGTCCGACAACAGCGTTCCGACGCCTTCGATCCCCACGGCGTTCAAGACCCGTGAGGTTGGCGTCATCCTGAGCGTTACGCCGACGGTTGGCGCTGATGGGTACACCATCAACCTGACGCTGGTGCCGGAAGTCTCGGCGTTTGTTGGCATGCTTGACTACAGCCCGGATCCCTTGAAAGGATCAATGGGCGGCGGGACATTGAGTCCGCAAAGCCCAATTGAAGTTGCCTACAAGATTTGGCAGCCGCTGTTTGAGACCCGCAATGTGACGACCAGCGTTGTCATTTGGGACGGCCAGACGGTGGTGCTCGGCGGTCTCATCCGCGAGGAAGTCAGCAAGATTGACGACAAGATCCCCGTCCTTGGCGACATTCCGCTGTTCGGGCGGTTGTTCCGCACCAAGGCGTTCAGCCGGATCAAACGCAACCTGTTGGTCTTCGTGACGGCGCGCCTGATTGATCCGTCCGGCAACCTGATTCACCGGCCAGATTCTGCAGGGTTCCGCTTCGATCCCGCGGGGAATCCGATCCGTCCTTCCCAGCCGCAACAACTGAAACGTCCCTGATCGCGCTCTCTGAGCACAGGGGTGTCCCGACATCGTTCGGGACGCCCCTGTTTTTTTATCCGCGCCTGTGGTAGCCTTCCTGACGCTATGACCGATCAACTCTTGCTGGTGGACGCTTTTTCGCTGATCTATCGCGCGTTCTACGCCATTCGCGTGCTCAACGCGCCGGATGGTTGCCCCGTCAACGCCATTTTCGGGTTCACCAAGATGCTCCGCAAAATCATTGCGACGCGAACGCCGACCCATTGCGCCGTCGTTTTCGATTGTGGCGCGCCGCAGCGGCGGCTGGAGTTGTTGCCGTCGTACAAGGAACAACGACCTCCCACGCCGCCGGCGCTGGAATCGCAATTGGACGGCATTCGCGATGTGCTGGGCGCGCTGCAGTTGTTTGTCGCCGAGATTGAAGGCGAGGAGGCCGATGACATCATTGCCACGCTTGCCGTGCGGGCGGCGAGGGACAACCTCGATGTCCTCATTGCCAGCCAGGACAAGGACTTTTTCCAGATTGTCGGCCCGCGCATCCGTCTCTTGCGCCCTGAGAATGGGGAGGCCGAGCCGGTGGATGCCGCCGCCGTGGTGAATCGCCTTGGCGTGAGGCCGGAGCAGATGGTGGATTATCTCAGCCTGATTGGCGACAGCGTGGACAACATTCCCGGTGTACCCGGCGTCGGCCCGAAGACGGCGGCTGACTTGTTGCAGCGGCATGGCAGCGTGGATGAACTGATCGCCGCGGCGGGGGCGCTGGAGAAACCGAAATTGCGCGAGTCGCTGCTCGGCGCGGCGGAGCGGTTGCGATTGAACCGCTCGTTGATCCGATTGGAAACGGATTTGCCCCTGCCGTGGCCGCTGGAGGCGTTGAAGATTCGCGCGCCGGAACAGGGCCGGCTGCGGGAATTGTTTGGGCGATACGGATTCCGCTCGTTGCTCGCCGAACTGGAAAAACCAGCCGGCGACAACGAACTGCTGTTGAACCTGTGACTACTGGGTCTGCGGGCCGCTCATGGTCTGGATCACGGTGATCAAGGGCAGGAACATCGCGATGACGATGGTGCCGACGACCAAGGCCAGAAACACAATCATGATCGGTTCCAGCAGCGAGGTGAGCGCGCCGACGGCATTGTCCACTTCGTCTTCATACACGTCGGCGACTTTCATCAACATGTCGGGCAGCGCGCCGGTTTCCTCGCCGACGTCCACCATGCCGATGACCATCGGCGGGAATACGCCGCAGGCTTCCATCGGCTGGGTGACGCGTTCGCCTTCCTTCACGGAGTCGTGAATGCGGGAGATGGCGCGGGAGACGACGGCATTGGCGGCGGTGTCCTTGACGATGTTGAGCGCCTGGAGGATCGGCACGCCGCTGGAAACCAGGGTGCCGAGCGTGCGGCTGAAACGGGCGATGGCGACCTTGCTGATCAACTGGCCGAACAACGGCGCGTAGAGTTTCAGCTTGTCAATCAGGTAGCGGCCGGCTTCGATTTTTCCCAGGACTTTGAACAGAATCACCAGCGCCACCAAGCCGACCGCGACAAGAATGAACTGGTCTTTGACGATTTTGCTGACGGCCATGACAAACAAGGTCAAGCCCGGTAATTCCTTGCCTTCCAGCAGGTCTTTGAAGATCTCCTGGAACTTCGGTATGATGAAGGTCATCAAGAAGGCCAGAATGGCCAGCGCCACCATCATGACCACGATGGGGTACACCATCGCGGCAACGACTTTGTTTTTGATCTTCTGGGCTTTTTCCTGAAACTCAGCCAGACGCACCAGCGTCACGTCGAGCACGCCGCCGGCTTCGCCGGCGCGGACCATGTTGACATAGAGTTTGTTGAAGATTTTCGGGTGTTGGGCAAGCGCTTCGCTGAAGGTGCTGCCGCCTTCGACGGCCTCGACCAGCCGCAACACGGTGCGCTTGAGGACGACGTTGCGCTCCTGTTTGTAGAGGACGTTCAAACCGCGCACGAGCGGCAGGCCGGCGTCAATGAGCGTGGCCAACTGGCGCGTGAAGGCCGTGAGGACCTTCGACTTGACGGTCGTGGGTGTGAGGAATGGAATCTCGATCTGGCCGAGGCTCTTCTTGGGGCCGCCGGCGCGCGCGGCGACGGGAACGGGAGGTTCCCCGCGTTTGCGCCCCGGTTTTTCCTTGCCGGCTTCGATGATGTGGGAGGGGAACAAACCTTTTTCGCGGACGCGACCGATGGCTTCCTGTTCGCTGGCAGCGTCCACGGAACCGGTGATTTCTTTTCCTTTGTTGTCGAAGGCTGTGTAGTTGAACTTTGGCATGTCTGTCCTCAGGTGTATTTCAATACTTCTTCCACGGTCGTAGTTCCATCCAAAACATTGCGGACGCCGTCTTCGCGCAAGGTGTGCAGGCCGAGTTCGAGGGCGCGGGCGCGAATGACTCCCGATGGCGCGCGTTTGGTGATGAGTTCGCGGATCGGGTCCGAGATGAGCAACAGTTCAAACAGTCCTTTGCGTCCGCGGTAGCCGGTCTGGTTGCAGTCCGGGCAGCCTTTGCCGTAGTAGAAGGGGCGTCCACCCACTTCGGAGGGCGTGAGTCCAATCTGGCGAAGCACGGATTCGGACGGTTCGTAGGCGATACGGCATTTCTTGCAAATGGTGCGGACGAGGCGCTGGGCGAGGATGGCCTGGAGCGTCGAGGTGATCAGGAACGGCTCAACGCCCATGTCGATCATGCGGGTGATGGCGCCGGAGGCGTCGTTGGTGTGAAGCGTGGTGAAGACGAGGTGGCCGGTGAGGGAGGCTTGAATGGCGATCTGGGCGGTTTCAATGTCGCGCATTTCGCCGACGAGGATGACGTCGGGGTCTTGGCGCAGGAACGCGCGCAGGGCGCGGGCAAACGTCAGGTCCACGGCATCGTTGATCGGCACCTGAATGAGACCTTCGATGTCGTACTCGACAGGGTCTTCGGCGGTGAGCAGTTTGAGGTCAACGGTGTTGATGCGCTTGAGACAGGAGTAGAGCGTGGTGGTCTTGCCGGAGCCGGTGGGGCCGGTGACGATGACGATGCCGTTGGGGATGCGGATGAGTTCGAGGAGTTTCTCGTAAATGTCCTTCGGGATGCCGAGGCTTTCGAGTTCGAGGTTGACGACGCTCCGGTCCAGCACGCGAAGCACGACGGATTCGCCAAACTGCGTCGGCAACGTGGAAACGCGCAGGTCCACCTGCCGTCCGCCGACGCTGAGTTGGATGCGTCCGTCCTGTGGGACGCGGCGTTCGGCGATGTTGAGGTTGGACATGACCTTGATGCGGGAAATGACCGGCAAGGCAAGGTGCTTGGGCGGCGGCGCCATCTCGTAGAGCGCGCCGTCCACGCGGTAGCGGATTTTGAACTCGGCTTCGAACGGCTCGAAATGGATGTCGCTGGCCCGGTCTTGAACGGCTTGGAAGAGGATCAGGTTGACGAAGCGGACGATGGGCGCCTGGTTGGCCGCTTCTTGGAGTGCCGCCGCGCCGGCCTTGTCGAGCGATCCAAGGTTTTCGTCCTTGGCCAGCTCGGTCTCCATGTCTTCGAGGACCTGCTTGAGGGAACCGCTTTCCTCGTTGAAATGGCTGGCAATGACGGCCTCGACCTGTTTGCGAGGAGCGACAAGCAGTTGGATGTCTTTGCCGAGGACGAAGGAGAGTTCCTCGACAAGGTGTGGGTTGAAGGGGTCCATGACGGCCACCATCATGGTGTTGCCGGTGAGGTGGACGGGTACGGCGCCGTACATGCGGGCCGCGCTGGCGGGCATGGCATTGAGGGCGGTGGGAGGCAGTTCGGCGGTTTCGAGGTTGATATACTCCAGGTTCAAGTGGTCGGCGACGGCTTGGAGCAACTGTTCTTCGGGGATCAGGCCGAAATCAACGATGACCTGGAAGAGTGATTTTCCGGTGCGAAGATGTTCCTCCCTGGCCTCGGCAAACTGATCGGGCGGAATCAGCCGTCGTTCGTGGTTGATTTCACTGAGGATGATGGATTCGCTCTCGTGCATGGCTTATCGTCTCCGTCGGTCTTCTCCCTGGAGTTTGGCGACGATGGATTGCGGGTCCTGCGCCTTCGTGATGAGGTCTCCGTAGGTGATGGATCCTCTTTCATACAAGGCCATCAAGTTGGCATCGAGTGTCACCATGCCGAACTTGGCGCCCGTCTGGATGTCGGAGGTGATGCGGAAAGTCTTGTTGTCGCGGATCAACGCCTGGATCGAGGGTGTCGAGATCATGATCTCAAAGCCGGCGATGCGGCCTTTGGCGTCAGCGCGAACCATCAACAGTTGCGAAATGACGGCGACAATCGAGGAGGCAAGCTGGGTGCGAATCTGTTCCTGTTGGTTGGTGGGGAAGGCATCCACGATGCGGTCCACGGTGCGGGCCGCGCCGGTGGTGTGCAACGTGGCGAAGACAAGGTGGCCGGTTTCGGCGGCGGTGATGGCCGCTTCCATCGTTTCGAGGTCGCGCATTTCGCCGACGAGAATCACGTCGGGATCCTGACGCAGGCCGCGGCGCAATGCCTCGGCGAAATTGGGCACGTCCACGCCGATTTCACGCTGGGTGACAATGCTCTTTTTGTGGCGATGATAGTACTCGATGGGGTCTTCGATGGTGATGATGTGGCAGTCGCGCTCGGTGTTGATGATGTCGAGCATGGAGGCCAGCGTGGTGGTTTTGCCGGAGCCGGTGGGGCCGGTGACGAGGATGAGACCACGGGGCTTGTAGAGCAGGTCCTTCATGGACGGTGGGAGACCGATCTGTTCGAGGGTCAGCAGTTTGTTGGGAATCTGGCGCAGGACCAACCCGTGGGAACCGCGTTCCTTGAAGACACTGACGCGGAAACGGGCCTTGTCGCCGTAGGCGAAACCAAAGTCGGTGCCGCCCTGTTCGCGGACGCGCTGGATGTGGGTCTCAGAGGTGATGGCCTTCATCAACGCCTCAGTGTCCTCGGGGCGCAAGGTAGCGAGGTCGAGCGGTTGCAGTGAGCCGTGCAGCCGGATGACGGGCGGGACGCCGACGTGGAGGTGAAGGTCGGAACCGCCTTCCTCAACCACCACTGCCAACAAATCGTCCATGTGGACTGCCATCGTGAGTTCCTTCGTTAATTCTCGTCGCCTTGGGTGATGGAAATGACTTCTTCCGCCGTCGTGACGCCGGCCATGATTTTGCGGACTCCATCCTCGCGCAACGTGCGCATGCCCATTTCGCGACCGCGACCGCGCAGGACATTGGAGGGTACGCGCTCGTAAATGAGTTGGCGGATTTCCTCGTTGAGTTCAAAAATCTCGTACACGCCGGTGCGCCCGCGGTAGCCGGTTTTGCCGCACTCGGGGCATCCGCGTCCGCGGTAGATGGTGGTTTTCTCCAGTTCGCGCGGGTCGAGCTTGAGCACCTGCATTTCGTAGGCAGTCGGCTTGTGGGGTTCCTTGCATTTCTGGCAGACTTTGCGGACGAGCCGTTGCGCCATGATCGCGCGGCAGGAGGAGGCGACAAGGAACGGCTTGACGCCCATGTCAATGAGGCGCGTGACGGCCGAGGGGGCGTCATTGGTGTGGAGCGTGGAAAACACGAGGTGGCCCGTGAGTGATGACTGGACGGCGATGTTGGCCGTTTCCAAGTCGCGGATTTCACCGATCATGATGATGTTGGGCGCCTGGCGGAGAATGGAACGCAAGGCAGCGGCAAACGTCAGGTCAATCTCGGCATTGACCTGAACCTGATTGATGCCGGAGAGCTGGTACTCGACGGGATCTTCAACGGTGATAATCTTGCGGTCGGGGCGGTTGATGGAGTTGAGGCAGGCGTAGAGGGTGGTGGTCTTGCCGGAGCCGGTCGGGCCGGTGACGAGGAAAATACCATCCGGCAACGAGATCACGCGATTCATGACCTCCTGCTGGTCGGAGAAGAAACCAAGGTCGCCAAGGCCGAGCAGCAGGCTCGTTTTATCGAGGATACGCATGACAATGCTCTCGCCGTGGTTGGTCGGGAGGCAGGAGACGCGCAGATCAAGGACGCGTCCCATCACGGGAATCTGGATGCGACCGTCTTGTGGGATGCGTTTTTCCGCGATGCTCATGTTGGCCATGAGCTTGAGACGGCTGATGATGGCGGGCTGGAGGCGCTTGGGCGGGTTGTCCACTTCGTGCAGGACGCCGTCAATCCGGTAGCGCACGCGCAGGCGTTTTTCCAGCGGCTCAATGTGGATGTCGCTGGCGCGGTTGCGATAGGCTTCCATGATGAGCAGCCCGACCAATTTGATGATGGGCGCGTCGGCTTCGGTCTCCGTCAGGTCTTCCGTCAGGCCGGTTGGCTTGATGAGTTCCACGCCGCTGATCTCATCCAGCATGCTTTCAACGGCGCCGTCGGCGTCGCCGTAGTAACGCTTGAGCGCGCCCTCGATTTCTGCCTTGGGGGCGACAACCGGTTCAACGTTGATCTTGAGAAGATAGCGAAGGCTGTCAATCGTCTCGACGTCCATCGGATCGCCGATGGCAACGGTCAGGACGTTGTCGTGTTTGCTGCAGGGGATGATCTTGTAGCGACGGGCAATCTCGCGCGGAACCATTGCCAACACGTCTTCGGGCACCGCGTAATCAGCGAGGCTGACGACGTCCATGCCGAACTGCGTGGCCAGACATTTCGTGACATCTGCCTCGGTAATGTAACCGTCTTTGATCAGGGACTCGACAACACCGATGCCTTCCGCCTTCGCGCTCTCGCGGGCTTTGGAAAGTTCATCGTTGTTGACCAATCCGAAGTCCCGGAGGATCTCAACGACATATTCGTCTTGTGCGGGCATATCCTTAAAACTGCTGGGGGTTAGATTAGCTTTCGCATCTGTTTACGTCAAGGAATCATCCTTGACAGGAATCATCCTTGCAACTTGCGTGCCAAAATCTCTCCCGCCAACTGCGGGTTGGCCTTTCCTTTGCTGAGTTTAATGACTTGACCTTTCAGAAAATTAATGGCGGCCGCGTTGCCGGCCTTGAAATCGGCCACCGACTTCGGGTTCGCTGCAAGCGCCTGGTCCACCAAGCCTTCCAGCGCCCCTGCGTCGCTCAACTGCGCCAACCCTTTCTCTTGGATGATAACCGCCGCATTTTTGCCGGTGGCGAACATTTCGGCAAACACCTCTTTGCCCTGCTTGCCGCTGATCTGGCCAGCGTCAATCGCCGCCACCAGTTCCGCCAACTGCGCCGGCGCAATCGTGTTCTCGGCGAACTTGGCGAGCAACTCCGTCATCACCCAGTTCGAGATCGCCTTCGGGTTCTTCGAGCCTGCCGCCGCTTGCTCGTAGTAGGCCGCCACCGACGCGTCCGCCACCAGCACTTCCGCGTCGTACTCCGGCAGCCCGTAGTGCGCCACGAAGCGCCGCCGCTTCGCCTCCGGCAACTCCGGCACCGCGCGGCGAATCTCCGCCAGCCACGCCGCGCTCACCTCCACCGGCATCAGGTCCGGCTCCGGGAAGTACCGGTAATCGTGCGCGTGTTCCTTCGTCCGCATCACCGAGGTCACGCTGGTGTCGTCATCCCAGCGACGGGTCTCCTGGACGATTGTTTCGCCGCGTTTGACCGCCGCGATCTGGCGTTGGATTTCGTAGGCCAACGCCCGTCGCACGCCGGAGATCGAGTTCATGTTCTTGATCTCGACCTTCTCGCCGAACTTCTTCTCTCCGACCGGCCGCACCGACACATTCGCGTCGCAACGAAGCTGCCCTTTCTCCATGTCGCAATCGCTCACGCCGCCGCCGATCAAGACTTCCTTCAACGCCGTCAGATACGCGAACGCGTCCTCCGGCGACCGCATGTCCGGCTCGCTTACAATCTCCATCAACGGCGTCCCCGCCCGGTTGAAATCCACGCCGCTGGTCTCCGCAAAATGAAAACTTTTCGCCACGTCCTCTTCCAGGTGGATGCGCGTGATTCCGAATTTCCCGACGCGCCCGCCCTTGCACAACGGCAGGTCGTACTGGGAAATCTGGTAGTTCTTTGGCATGTCGGGATAAAAATAGTTTTTCCGGTCCCACTTCGAGAACCGCGCGATCTCGCAGCCGAGCATCAACCCGGACAGGATTGTTTTCCGCACCGCTTCGGCGTTCATCACCGGCAACACGCCCGGATAACCGAGGCAGACCGGGCAGACCAGCGTGTTCGGTTCCGCACCGAACGCCGTCGCACACCCGCAGAACATTTTCGAGTGTGTCTTGAGCTGGACGTGGACTTCCAAGCCGATGACTGCTTCGTATTCCATCACAGCACCGGCCTTTCCTTGTGCCATGCTGTTGCCTGTTCGTAGGCGTGCGCCGTCCGCAACACGGTTTCCTCATCAAACGCCTTCCCGATGATCTGTAACCCGACGGGCAACTTGTGCGCAAACCCGCACGGCACGCTCACGCCACAAATCCCGGCGAGATTGACGCTGATGGTGAAAATATCCGAGAGATACATCTTCAACGGGTCGCCCGATTTCTCGCCGGCCTTGAACGCCACTTCCGGCGTTGTCGGCGTCACGATCACGTCGCACTTCGCGAACGCCTTCTCGAAATCCCGGCGGATCAATGTCCGCACCTTTTGCGCGCGCAGGTAATAAGCGTCGTAGTAGCCCGCGCTCAACGCGTAGGTGCCGAGAATGATTCGCCGCTTTACCTCGGAGCCGAACCCCGCGCCGCGCGTCTTGCCGTAGGTGTCAATCACGTCATCGCCTTTCACCCGCAATCCGTACCGCACACCGTCGAACCGCGCCAGGTTCGCGCTCGCTTCCGCCGTCGCGATCAAATAATAAACCGCCACCGCGTAGTCGGTGTGCGGCAACGAAATCTCCACCACCTCCGCGCCAAGCGACTCCCACTGACGGATTGCCGTCCGGACCGCCGCCTCGACTTCGCGATCCATACCGGGAATGAAATACTCTTTTGGCAACCCGATCCGCAGCCCTTTCACACCGCGCTCCAGCGCCGCGACGTAATCCGGTACCGCGCGCGGCACGCTCGTCGAATCCATCGGGTCGTGCCCGGAAATCACGCCGAGCAACAGCGCCGCGTCGCGCACGTCCTTGGTAAACGGCCCGATCTGGTCGAGCGACGACGCAAACGCCACCAGTCCGTACCGCGACACGCGCCCGTACGTCGGCTTCAACCCGACACATCCGCACAACGCCGCCGGCTGGCGGATCGAACCGCCGGTGTCGCTGCCGAGCGCGGCAAAGGCTTCGTCCGCGGCGACGGCTGCGGCGCTGCCGCCGCTGGAACCGCCGGGAATGCGCGTCAAATCCCACGGATTGCGCGTCGTCCCCCACGATGAGTTCTCCGTAGAGCTGCCCATTGCAAACTCGTCCATGTTGGTGCGCCCGACGAGAATCGCGCCTGCCTCGCGCAACTTGCGGACGGCGGTTGCGTCGTACGGCGCGATGTAGCCTTGGAGGATTTTTGACGCGCAAGTGCAAGGTTGGCCTTCGACGTTGAGCACGTCCTTGATGGCCACCGGCACGCCGGCGAGGGCGCCGTCTTTTTTCGCGGCGTCGGCTTGCGCGAGTGCGTCGTCGTCGTTGAGCCAGTTGTAGGCTTTCACCTTGCCGTCCACCGTCGCGATGCGATCCAGTAACGATTGTGTGGCTTCGCGCGAAGAGACTTCGCCGGTGCGAATCTTGTCGCGGAGTTGGCAGACGGTGAGTGTGTGGAGGCTCATTCGACAATCTTCGGCATGATGAACAACTCGCGCGCCGATTCGGGCGCGTTGGCGAGGACGCGCTCCCGCTCGATGGAGGGGCGGGCTTCGTCTTTCCGAAGCACGTTGGTCAATGGGACGGCATGTGCTGTTGGCTCGACGTTCGACACGTCGAGTTCGTTGAGCTTCGTCACGTAGGCGAGGATGTTCTGGAGTTGGGCGGAGAACTGCGTCATCTCGGCGTCGGTCAACTGCAACCGCGCCAGATGCGCCACGTACGCCACATCAAATTGTCCTTTGTCCTCAGGCATGACGCGGGAGTGTAGCGGTCGCCCTTATCGCGCTCAAGGGCAAAGTAGTCATTAAAGTAGTCATTGCGCTCCGCGTGATGCGATTCTCGGCCTCACGCGGAGCGTGAGGAGTACTATGCGGACGCAGGCAAAAACGGCATTGATTTGTTGTTGAGTCTCATCGTCTGAGTCACTCTTTCGGCAAATATGGGCGGATAAGCTTGGTGAGAATCTTATAGCCTTCGGCGTTGAAGTGGAGTTTGTCGGCGATCAACACGTCGGCACGGGGTTGGCCGTCGGGGCCGAGATAATGGTCGTGGGTTTCAATATACTTTACACGCGACGTTCGCTTGGCAAACGCAGCGACGGCGGTGTTCACGGCGACTTCACGGTCGTGCTGGTTCCAGCGGGCGGGTGTCGGGTTCATGCTGACAAAGACAATCTTGGTCTGGGGAAGCGCCTTGCGCACTTTGTCAACAAATGCCCTGAAGTCGGCGAAGACCTGTTCGGCGGATTTGCCGGACTTGAGGTCGTTGGAGCCGGAGCGCAGGACGATCATCTTGGGTTTGCAGGGGAAGATGATGCGCTCGGCGAAATGGGAGGCGTCAATAATCTGCGAGCCGCCAAAGCCGCGGTTGATGACGCGGTGGTCGGGGAAATCCTCGGCCAGCGTTTTCCACAGGCGGATGCCGGAGGAGCCGATGAAGAGGATGGCGTTTTGTGGCGGCGGGTTGGTTTTGTCGGCAGCCTCGAAGGCGGCGATGTCTTTTTCCCACTTGGCGAAATTGTGGGGTTCGGCTGCATGGACGGCGGCGGCGAGGAGGAAGGCGATGGCGCATTTCATGGAGCGGAAAGTAATGGGGAAAAGGACGCAAATACAGTCTTTTTTTGTGGCCTTGTAGCATTGACAGCCGGGATGATTCTGGTAGTTTACGCGGCGTCGTTTCCCCAGCGGCAACGAAGAATCTCCAAACTCAACGCAAGGAACCCAGAATTATTATGGCTAAGAACAAGAAGTCTTCCACGAAGAAGTCGGTGAAGTATGTTTATCACTTTGGCGGCGCCAAAGCCGACGGCAACGGCTCGATGAAACCGTTGCTTGGCGGCAAGGGCGCGAATCTGGCCGAGATGGCCCGCATCGGCCTGCCGGTGCCTCCGGGCTTCACCATCACGACCGAAGTTTGCACCTACTACTACGCCAACAAGAAATCCTATCCCAAGAATCTCGATCCGGCCGTCAAGGAGGGCGTCGCGAAGATCGAGGCGATCATGGGCACGAAGTTCGGCGACAAGTCCGCGATGCCGTTGCTCGTGTCCGTGCGATCGGGCGCTCGCGACTCGATGCCCGGCATGATGGACACGATTCTCAACCTCGGCTTGAACGATCAAACCGTTCTCGCGCTTGCCAAGGCCACGAACAATGAACGCTTCGCTTGGGACTGCTACCGCCGGTTCGTCCAGATGTACGGCGACGTTGTCATGGGCGTCCAGAAACGCGAGGGTGAAGATCACGAGCCGTTTGAAGTCGTGATTCACAAGCTGAAACATGAGCGGCACCACGCTGAGATCGAAGACACGAAACTGACGGTGGACGACCTGAAGGAAATGGTCAACCGCTTCAAGGCGCTCATCAAGGCGCGCACCGGCGGCGCGTTCCCGCAGGACCCGTGGAAGCAACTCTGGGGCGCGGTCGGCGCTGTCTTCGGTTCGTGGATGAACGACCGGGCCATTGTCTATCGCCGCAAGTACGGCATCCCCTCGGAATGGGGCACCGCCGTCAACGTCCAAGCGATGGTCTATGGCAATACCGGTGAGAAGTCGGGTTCGGGCGTCGCGTTCACGCGCAACCCGGCCAACGGCGTCAAGGAGTTCTACGGCGAATTCCTGATCAACGCCCAGGGCGAAGACGTTGTCGCCGGCATCCGCACCCCGGAACCGGTCGCGCAGTTGAAGAACCACCTGCCGGCCGCGCTGGTGGAATTGGAAAAGATCCGCAAGACGCTCGAAACCCATTTCAAGGACGTGCAGGATTTCGAGTTCACGATTCAGGAAGGCAAAGTCTTCATGCTCCAGACCCGCAACGGCAAACGCACGGCGATGGCCGCGTTGAAGTTCTCGATGGACATGGTGAAAGAAGGCTTGATCACGTGGGAAACCGCCATCAAACGCAACCCGGCCGAGCAGCTCGACCAGTTGCTCGCCCCGATCTTCGACCAGAAGGCCGAAAAGGCCGCGAAGGTCATCGCCAAGGGATTGCCCGCCGGGCCGGGCGCGGCGTCGGGCAAGATGTACCTCTCGTGGGAACGGGCCGTGGCTGCGGCGAACCGGGGCGAGAAGGTGCTTCTCGTCCGCAACGAAACCACGCCGGAAGATTTGCGCGGCATGATCGCCGCCGAGGGCATCCTTACCGCCAAGGGCGGCGTCAGCTCGCATGCGGCGCTCGTGGCGCGCCAGATGGGCAAGGTCTGCGTCTGCGGCGCCGGCGCGTTGCAGATTGATTATGCGGACAAGACGCTCACCGTTGACGGCCAGACGTGGAAGGAAGGCGATTACCTCTCCATCAACGGCACGCTCGGCAATGTTTATGCGGGACGGTTGCCAACCGCGCCCTCCGAAATCATCCAGGTGCTCATCGAGAAGACGCTCGATCCGAAACAGAGCGAAACCTGCCAGATGTTCAAGAAGCTCATGGATTGGTGCAGCAAGGCCACCAAACTTCAGGTTCGCACCAACGCCGACACACCGGAACAGACCGCGAACGCCATCGCGTTCGGCGCGACCGGCATCGGCCTCTGCCGCACGGAGCACATGTTCTTCGAGGGGAACCGGATTGACGCAATGCGCGAGATGATTCTCGCCGACAAGATCGAAGCCCGCGAGGCCGCGCTGGCGAAGTTGTTGCCCTACCAGAGGGCCGATTTCGTGGGCATCTTCAAGGCGCTCAATGGCTATCCGGCCACGATCCGCCTGCTCGATCCACCCTTGCACGAGTTCCTCCCGCACGACCACGGCGCGCAGAATGATCTCGCCGAGAAGATGGGCGTGCCGGCCGAGAAGATTCAACAGCGCGTCAAGGAACTCCACGAGTTCAACCCGATGCTCGGATTCCGCGGCTGCCGGTTGGGCATCGTGTACAAGGAAATCTCCGAAATGCAGGCCCGCGCCATCTTTGAAGCCGCCGCCGAAGTCCAGAAGGCCGGCATCAAGGTCAAACCTGAAGTCATGATCCCGCTGGTCGGCTTCAAGAAGGAACTCGACCTTCAGGTCGAACTGGTCCACAAGGTCGCCAGGGAAGTCATGGCCGAGAAGAAGGTGAAACTCAGCTACATGGTCGGCACGATGATCGAGGTTCCGCGCGGCGCATTGACAGCGGACGAGATCGCGCAGACTGCCGAGTTCTTCAGCTTCGGCACCAACGACCTCACCCAGACCTGCCTCGGCATGAGCCGCGACGATTCCGGCAGCTTCCTGCCGGCGTACACCGAGTTGGAAATCGTGAAGACCAACCCGTTCGCCTCCATTGACCAGACCGGTGTCGGTCAGTTGATGAAGATCGCGGTGGAGAAAGGCAACGCCACGCGTCCCGGCATCAAGCTCGGCATCTGCGGCGAACACGGCGGCGACCCGAACTCCGTGAAGTTCTGTCACAAACTTGGCTTGACCTACGTGAGCTGTAGCCCGTACCGGGTGCCCGTGGCCCGGTTGGCGGCCGCCCAGGCCGCCTTGGGCGCCTGACCGTCAACAAGACTCAAGAAACACAGCAGGGACGAGCCGCATGGCTCGTCCCTGTTCTTTTGTCTTGCACACAGTGCCCCGTCTCAATACCCTGCCGCCAACAAACATGGCGACACAGTACGATCGCGAGAGCGAAAACAGCATCAAGATTTACCTGCGGGAAATCGGCCAAGTGGCATTATTGACGCCGAAGGACGAGATCCGCCTTGCGGCCCGCATCAAGAAAGGCGACAAGGAGGCGCGGGCGCAGATGATCAAGGCGAACCTGCGGCTTGTCGTGAAGATCGCCCACGATTATTCCAACCTCGGCCTGCCGTTGCTCGACCTCATCAGCGAAGGCAACATCGGGTTGATGAAGGCCGTGGAACGCTTTGATCCAAAGAAGGGCGGAAAACTCTCGACCTATGGCGCCTGGTGGATCAAACAATCCATCAAACGCGCTTTGGCGAATCAGGCGAAGACCATTCGTCTGCCTGTTCATCTCGTGGACAAGATCAGCAAGATGAAACGGGCCGCCCACAAACTCAGCGAGAAACTCGGACGCGAACCGACTGACGATGAACTCGCCTCCAAGATGGACATGCCGGTGGCCAAGGTCGCCCAACTCCGCACCATCAGTATCCGGCCTGCCAGTCTCGACGCGCCCATCGGCGAGGATGAGGACACCCAGTTCGGCGAGATTGTCGGCGATGAAGCTGCCGCCGACCCCTTTGAAATGCTTCGTGACAAGACGTTGCGCGAAGACATCCGCGAGTTGATCGAGGAACTCGATCCGCGCGAGGCCGAAATCCTCACGTTGCGCTTTGGCATCGACGGCAACAAGCCGCTGACCCTTGAACAAGTCGGCAGGAAATTCAAGGTCACCCGCGAACGGATTCGCCAGATTCAGAACATCGCGCTCACCAAGCTGCGCCGGTTGATGGAGAAACAGGACAAACCCAAGAACGACTAGCCATGTACGACAACCTCAAGACCGCCGTCCGTGACGTGCCCGATTTCCCAAAGAAAGGCATCCTCTTCAAGGACATCACGCCCGTCCTCCAAAACGGCGCGCTGTTTCGAGTCGCCGTGGACGCCATCGCCGACCGCCACACCGGCAAGAAGGTTGATGCTGTGATCGGTATTGATGCGCGCGGTTTCATCTTCGCCGGGGCCATCGCGTACAAGCTCGGCGTCGGAATGATTCCGATTCGCAAGAAGGGCAAGCTCCCGTGGAAAACCGTCGGCGCCAGTTACACCCTCGAATACGGCAGCGAAACCACCGAGATGCACATTGACGCCGTCAAGAAAGGCGACAACGTCATCATCGTGGACGACCTCCTCGCCACCGGCGGCACCGCGATGGCCGCCTGTCATCTTGTCAAGCAACTAGGCGGCACCGTCACTGAGGTGGATTTCCTCATCGAGCTGGCCTTCCTCAATGGTCGCGAACGTCTCAAGGACCAGAACGTCTTTTCGGTCATCACCTACTGACCCCCGCCGCCTCGCGTCTCCGTTTCACCGAATAACATCGAACCAAATGATCGCTTATATCGTTGCAACAATTGTTGCAGAGTAATAAGCAATTAAAACGTGATGATCGTGAAGCGCCCGAACGGAAAACGCGCTTGCGCTGACGGACAACATCAGGGACTCTCCCCAATATGAAACCGTTCTTGGCACTCTTGCTTGCGCTGGCGATTCCAGCTTCGTCGTTCGCCGCAACGTTCTTCGTCGCGACCGATGGCAACGACCAGAACGACGGCTCCAGCCAGAAACCATTCGCCACTCCTCATCGCGCCCAGCAGGCCGCCCGCGCCGCCCAGAAACCAGTCGCCATTGTTTTGCGCGGCGGCACCTATTTCTTGTCGGGGCCGCTCGTTCTTACCGCGGCGGATGCCGGTTGCACTTGGGAGGCGTTCCAGAATGAAATGCCGATCCTCAGCGGCGGTGTTCTCCTCACCGGCTGGCGTGAGGTCGCGCCGCGACGTTGGGAAACGTCCGTCGGGCAGTTGCGTTTCTCCCAGCTCTACGTCAACGACCAGCGCCGGTTGCGACCCGTGTTGCCGCGCGACGGGTATCACAACATCGCCGGGCAGTTGGCGGCGCAGCATCCGGACCGGTTCCGGTTCAACCCCGGCGAATTCCGTGACGACTGGCGCAACCTTGGCGACGTTGAAGTCACGACCTTCCATCTCTGGACGATGGACCGTCTGCGAATCAAGTCGGTGGACACAGCGCAACGCGTGGTGACGTTCACCGGCCCGACGCACAGCCATCAACAAGCGCCGCTGGCGCGGACAACATGGTATCGGATCGAGAACGTCCGCGAGGCATTGACGGAACCTGGCGAATGGTATCTCGACCGCGCCACCAGCATCCTGACGTATCTCGCCAAACCGGGCGAAGGCATCCGTCGGACGCGCATCATTGCGCCGCGATTGCCGCACGTCGTTCGCTTCGACGGCGCGGAGCGCGTCACGTTGCGCGGCCTGACCATCGCGCACAACGCGTGGAACAAGCCGGAGCGCGGCTATGGTTTCCCGCAAGCCGACGTGATCGTGGACGGCGCGGTCACGGCGCGCAACACGCGGGAGTGCGCGCTGGAAAACTGTGTCATTCGCCACACCGCGACGTGGGCAGTGGACTGGGGGGACGGTTGCCACAGCAATCGCGTCGAACGCTGCGAACTTTTCGACCTCGGCGCCGGCGGGGTGAAAGTCGGGCCGACCCGGCTCGGTTGGGAACCGGACACGAACAAATGGGCAAGCAGCACCGTTATCCGCGACAACCTGATCGCGCACGGCGGGCGCGTTTTCCCGCCGGCAGTCGGCGTCTGGATCGGCCACGCGTGGAACAACGTTGTCGAGCGAAATCACATCCACGATTTCTATTACACCGGCATTTCGGTCGGCTGGCGTTGGGGCGCGGGATTCAGCCCGGCGCACCACAATCTCATTGCCGACAATCACATTCACAACATCGGCCAAGGCGTGCTCAGCGACCTGGCCGGCATCTACACGCTCGGCGAATCGCCCGGCACGGTGTTGCGCGGGAATCACATTCACGACGTCAGCCGCGCCCGCTACGGCGGCTGGGGCATTTATTTTGACGAAGGCAGTTCCAACATCATTGCCGAGGCCAACGTCGTCCACCACACGCAAGACGCCGGGTTCCACCAGCACTATGGCCCCGGCAACGTCGTGCGGAACAACCTCTTTGCCTACGGCACCAACGCCGCCATCCAAGTCAGTCGCCAAAACGAAGAGAACATCATCCATTTTGAGGGGAACCGGTTTCTGCTGATTACCACCAACGTGTTTACCCGAGACAATCTGAAAGCGCGCATGACGTTTGCCAGCAACTGTTACTGGCGCGTCGGTGGCGGGCCGATCACGTTCATGGAGGGCGCAACACTGGAGCAGTGGCGACGACGCGAGCCGGACGCCATCGTGGCCGAGGTGCGACCGGATTTCCCAAAGCCAACACCTAAACGTTACCGCACCGACAAGTTGCCGCCAGTGCCGCGCGTTTTCCCGACGGCACCCGATGAGCGCGATATTTACCGCGACATCGTCATTGATGACGACTTCGAGTCGTACGCGCCCGGTCAACCGATCAACGAGTTCCACACGGATTTATGTCCCGGCGACGTGGCGACG
This sequence comes from Verrucomicrobiota bacterium, assembly GCA_016871575.1. GTDB lineage: Bacteria > Verrucomicrobiota > Verrucomicrobiia > Palsa-1439 > Palsa-1439 > CAIKAP01. The sequence continues at coordinate 7,144 of VHCW01000077.1, read as the reverse complement.
ATCACCACGAACACCGCTGCCAGCGGCAAGCAGAGCTTGATGTTCGTCAAGGGACCGCCCGGACCGCGTTCGTGGACGCCGCACATTTACGCCAAGGTCCGCTACGAGAACCGCACGATCCGCAACAGCTTCGACCTGCGCGTCGAACCCGGCGCGCATGTCGCGTGGGAATGGCGCGACTGGCCGGACGGAGCGTCGTACCACTCCGGTCCGTTGCTCCACGTAACACCCGACGGCTCGTTGACCGCCAGCGGCAAGAAACTCCTCACCGTGCCGACGGGCCAGTGGTTCCACATCGAGATCACTTGTTCGTCCGGCGCCTACAGCGTGAGCGTCACGCGTCCCGGCCAAGCGCCACAACGCTTCGATGGTTTGCGTTGTTCCGATGGCTTCAAGGCAGTGGACTGGATCGGCTTCACCAGCGCCGGTAAACAAGGGAGCGTCTATTACGTGGACAACCTGAAAATATCACCTTTATGATCGCGTTCATTCTTGCTGCTCTCTTGGCACCGGTGGTTGCTGTCACCAACGAACCGGTGAAACTTTCCGCGGACAAACCCGCCGGTTGGTCGAAGGGCACGCGGTTGCGCGGCTGCAACGCGCGCGATGTCAATGCCTGCGGCTCGTTCGTGCCCGGCTCACTTGAAATCCGTCGCACACCCGGCGGCCAACTGCTCAAGGAAGGGACCGACTACCTCGTAGATGCCGCGTGGGGACACGTCGGACTCGGCACGCAAAGCAGCGTCACTCACACCGACACCGTATTTGCGAGCTATCAGTATTCGCTGCTGCGAATGGACACGGTTCAGGTCGGCCCAAACGGCAAGGAAACATTGAAACCCGGCATCCCGCACATCAGCGCGCCCGTGCCGCCGGCTCCGGATACCGGTTGCCGGGCCGTCGCGCACGTGTTTGTCAGCCGTCAGGGCGCGGAGACTTATCCAATCACCGAAACTGCCGCGCAGGCCGTTACGCGCTCCACGCCGGGACGGATTCCGAAGACGCTGGCAAAACTCAAAGCCGGCCAGCCGGTCACGATTGTCTGCTGGGGCGACTCCGTGACCGCCGGCGGCAACGCATCGGTGCCGGAGTTGCGTTACGTGGACGTGTTTGCCGCAGGATTACGAGAGCGGTTCCCGCAGGCGAAGCTCGACGTGCAAAACATCAGCGCCGGCGGCTCGAACAGCCGGCAGTGGCTGTTCCCGGAGAAATTTCCCTATCGCGGCCTGCGAGGCGCAGACAATCCCGCGCGGTTCGAGCGCATCCTCGCGGCGAAACCAGACTTGGTGACCATCGAGTTTGTCAACGATGCCGGCCTGACGCCGGCGATGGTCGAGGAAACGTACAGCGACATCCTTAAACGCTTGGAGACCGTCGGCGCGGAATTGATTCTGATCACGCCGCACTTCACCATGTTCAAGATGATGGGGTTCCAACACATGCGCGAAGCGGAGAAGCGCCCGTATGTGTTGGCGTTGCGCGAATTTGCCGACAAACACAACGTTGCGCTCGCCGATGCTGCTGCGCGTTGGGAACATCTTTGGAAGGAAGGCATTCCCTACATCACGCTTCTCCACAACACCATCAATCATCCCGACGACCGCGGCCATCGCCTCTTCGCCGAGGAGTTGTGGAAGTGCTTCCGGTGAACTGCTTCCGTCCGCAACGGCGGACAAGTCCGCCGTGCCATTCCAGCATGGGCCTTCCAACGTTTGTGCCGGCAAGGAATGTCAGACCAGCAATTCGGCGATCTGCACGGCGTTCAATGCCGCGCCTTTGAGAAGCTGGTCGCCGCTGACGAACAATTCCAGGCCGCGACCGTCTGTGCGCGAGACGTCCTGACGGATGCGCCCGACGAGGCAATCATACATCCCGCTGGCGTCAATCGGCATTGGGTATTTCTTGTTGGCAGGATCGTCAACGACTTGGACGCCGGGGGACTTCTTGAGAATCTCGCGGGCTTCGCCGGCAGTCATGGGGCGCTCGAACTCGATGTTGATCGCCTCGCTGTGGGCGCGATAGACGGGCACGCGAACGCACGTGGCGCTGATCTGGAGCGTTGGGTGATGCATGATCTTGCGGGATTCGTTGACGAACTTCATTTCCTCTTTGGTGTAGCCGTTGTCGAGGAAGACGTCCACGTGCGGGAAAAGGTTGAAGGCAATGCGTTGCGGGAGCGCGGTGGCATGGATTGCCTTTTCCCCGCGCAAGAGCCTGGCCGTTTGCTCCTCCAACTCGGCCATCGCCTTGGCGCCGGCGCCGCTGGCGGCCTGGTACGTGGAGACGACAATGCGCTTCACGGGGTTCACCTTGTGGAGCGGATACACCGCCACGAGCATGATGGCGGTCGAGCAGTTCGGGTTGGCGATGATCCCCTTGTGCCGCTTGGCGTCTTCGGGGTTCACCTCCGGCACGACCAGCGGCACGTCCGGCTCCATCCGGAACGCGGACGAGTTGTCAATGACCACCGCGCCGGCGTTGACCGCCGCGGCGGCGAATTCCTTCGACCGCCCGGCGCCCGCGCTGAACAATGCGAAATCCACCCCGCCAAACACGTTGGGGGTCAGCAGTTCGACGGGGATGTCTTCGCCGCGAAACTTCAGTTTCCTGCCAACACTGCGTTCGCTGGCATAAAGACGGAGTTTCTTGACCGGAAAATTGCGTTTCTCCAGCGTCTCGATCATTTCGATGCCCACGGCGCCCGTGGCGCCGACAACGGCTACTGTGTATGATTTGCTCATAGGGGCGCAGAAAATACAGTTACCGCCCAGCGGCGTCAATCACGGAAAATGAACACGGAAAACGAGCCTGCCCGGCGATTGTGGATGTCACCCGGCAGAGTCCTTCCGTCGTTCGACTCAAACGAGGCTCCGGAACCGCCAGCGCCATTACCGGCCATCCTCTTGCGAGAAAATAAGCGAGGCGTTGTGTCCCCAAAAACCCGACGAATTCGACATCACCACGCGCGTCGGGCTGGGACGCGGCGCCGTGTGGATGAGATCGAGGGAGCAGTCCGGGGCAAGCGGCAGACAGTTCGCCGTGGGCGGCAACTGGTGTTGCTGCAACGCGACGATGCTGATGACCGCCTCCAGCGCCGCCGCCGCGCCCATGCAATGACCGGTGACCGGTTTCGTCGAGGAACAGGGGACACCGCGAGGAAACATCCGCTGCAATGCCTTGGCTTCTTGGGCATCGCTCAACGCGGTGCCGGTGCCGTGGACGTTGACGTAGCCGATCTCTCCCACAGCAAAGCCCGACATCTCCATTGCGTTCTCCATGACCTGACGCAAACCGCCAGCCGTCTCGCTGATGCCGGTTCGTTGGTGTCCTTCCGCCGCCACGGACCAACCGGCCAAGCGGGCATGAACCGTCGCGCCGCGTTGACGGGCGGATTGGGCGGATTCGAGGACGAGGAACGCCGCGCCCTCGCCGAGGATTGTCCCGTTGCGATCCTTGGCAAACGGACGACAAGTCCGTTTCGGGTCGGGATGCGAACCGAGAACGCCGGCGGCGTGAAGCTGGGAAAGGATCACCGGGTTCAACGACGCCTCCGCGCCGCCGGCCAGGATGACATCAGCCGTGCCGAGCAGGATCTGCTGGGCGGCGAGCGCGATGGCGTTGGCTGACGAGGCGCAGGCGGCCGAAACCGTGAAACTCGGGCCTTGCGCCTTGAAGAGGATGGAGAGCGCGCCGCTCAACGACGCGATATTGCTGTTGGCAGCCAGACCGGGCAACATTCGTCCTGCTTCCAGGCACCGGAACGATTTCATCCATTGCCCCGCCGGCCCGCGCGACGTGCCCGCGACAATCCCAATCCGGCGGACCGGCACACCGGCGGTGGAGAGCCGGGCATCGTCCCAAGCCTGACTGGCAGCGGCCCAAGCCATTTGCACGGAACGATCCAATCTGGAAACGAACGGTTGTCGCGGAATGTCCGGGGCCGCGCACACTGCGACTTGATCTTTGCCAAGGGAGCGCCATTGCGCCGGGGATCGCCCCGCATTCACAGTCTCCCAGAACTCGCTGATCGTTATCCCCGCAGCGCTGAATACGCCAAGACCGGTGATAACAACCGGAGTTTCACGAAGCAACAAAGCCATCACATTGCGTTTCAAGTTTGTGTTCCAATTTTCAAGATTCAAGTCGTTTGTGCGAAACGCACTGTAACGAGGAGACACGCCAAATGCAAATTAGTCTTATCCCACAACGCGAACGCCGCGATCGCGGAGGTAGTCATTCCATGACTTTACCGTCTCTCGCGAGGGCGGTTTCACGGTGTCGGGCAATGCGGTGGCCAAGCCGAAACGTTTGAGTTTGCCGCGCCAGAGATCAAAATACGGCAGCAACTCGACGCCGACGAGTTTCGGCAGTTTGCGGGAGAGCGCGACGATGCCGTCGAGATGTTCGCGCCGGGCGTTGTGCTGCGGAATCATCGGGCAGCGCAACAGAACCTTCGCGCCGGTGTCGTGCAACTGGCGGAGACGTTCCACAATGGTTTCGAGTTCGCGGCCGGTGAACTTGGCGTGGAGGTTCGGGTCGGTTTCCTTGTAGTCGAACAACCACAAGTCCACGACCATCTTCAATCGCTCAAACACGTCCCACGCGGCGTAGCCCGATGTCTCGATACAACAGTGGATGCCGCGGTTCTTCGCCGCGTGCAACAGCTTCTCTGCGAACTCCGGCTGCAACAACGGTTCGCCGCCGGAAAGCGTCAAGCCGCCGCCGGATTGCGCGTAGTAATCGTTGTCGCGCAGCACAACGTCGAGCACTTCGCTCACCGTGACATCGCGCCCGACCATCTCCAGCGCCTTCGGGTCGCACACGGGCGCGCAATCGCCGCGGTTGGCGCAGCGGGCGCGGTTGACGACCGCTTTGCCGTCGGAATCTTTCGTGAGCGCGCTCGATTTGCAGACTTTGAAACACTCGCCGCAGGCGATGCACTTGTCGGGCAGGTAGGAAAGCTGCGGTTTCGGGTCAATGCTCTCCGGGTTGCTGCACCAGAGGCAGCGCAGCGGACAGCCTTTCAGGAAGACCGTCGTGCGAATGCCCGGCCCGTCGTGGATCGAGAACCGCTGGATGTCGAAGATGCGTCCGGTGCTCATGGCTCAAGACTACTTCCGTCGAAGGTCAGCAAGGGAAACTTCGGCGCCGCTGCGCTCGCTGCTGAGTTGGGCGGCCGTCATGAACTCGAAGATCTCAATGGTCTCGGCGATGTCCACCGGCACGCGGCCGGTGTGAAAGAACTCGGCCACCACCCGCACAAGGCCGTCGTAGCTGCTGCGCCCCGTCGTTTCGGCTGTGCCGTTTGCGCCCCAGATGCGGACCATCGGCAACGACTCGCCCTTGACCGCGCTGCGATAAATGCCGACACGACCGTCTTTCCATTTGCCCGTGGTCACGTCCGCGGCGCCGTCCATCTTGCGTGAGACACTGACGCAGCCGGTGCCCATCACCGCGTACATGGCCTCGACGCCGTGGATGCCGTAGAAGAACAGGTCGGGGTGGTCCTTGAGCTTGCTCAACGGCGAGGTGCCTTGGACTTTCGTCGGCTTGCCCGCGCGAAGCTTCGGGATGTCGGGATGAAACCGCGACGACGAGGAACTGAAGAACGGCGTGCCGGTCTGCTTGGAAAGCTCCGCGATCCGACGGGCGTCGTCGAGGCTCGCGGCGAGCGGCTTGTCAATGAACAGCCGTTTACCGGCCTTGAGGACGGGCGTGGCCTGCGCCAGATGCGGCCGTCCGTCCACGCTCTCCAGCAAGACCACGTCCACCCGCTCCAGCAACGCCTCGATGCTGGGGACGATCTCGACGCCGTGTTTCTCTTTGAGCGTGGCGGCGAACTTCTCGACGCGGTCGGCGCTGGCGGGAATATCGGGACTGCCGCCCTTGAACGCCGCGACCACTTTGATCTTCCATTCCGGGTGCGACTGAAACAATCCGGTGAACGCCGGCACGTGCGAGGTGTCGGTGCCGATGATGCCCGCGCGAAGATCGCGTTTCGCCCAATCGGGCGCCGGTTCCGCCGCGAACGCTGCGCTTGCGGCCAACATGAGTATCCAGAATTTCACGAGTCGTCCTTTCGTTATCAGAGTGACCAGCCGGCGCGATACGTTTCCTTGATGAAACGGTCCGCCGCCGGGCAATCGGTCGCTTTCAATTTTGCCGCGTCCCAACGCAGCTTCTGTCCCGCTCGATACGCGACGTTGCCCAGCAACACCATCTCCGTCAACGCAGCGCCATAATCGAAGTTGCACGTCGTCGGGCCGCCGGTCTTACAGGCGTTCACCCACTCGCGATGATGACCGACCGACGCGGGAATCGTCGGCGTCGGCTGGAAATCGCGGAACTTCGATTCGGGCAGCAGCTTCCAGTTCGACAGATCAGCCGCCAGCATCCCTTTATCGCCGACGAACAACACTGTCGGTTTCCATTTACCCGGCTTCCATTCGGGCAGATTCTTCTCATCGAGCGCCGCGGGCGCCGACGCGCTGTGATAAAAGTGCAACGTCACCGGCGGCATCTCGCCGCGCGCGCCGAACTCGTAGCGCACTGTCATCTTCGTGGGCGAAGTCTCCGCGTGCACGGGCGGACCTTTCGCCTCGACGCTGATCGGGTGGCGCAGGTTCAGCGCCCAGAACGGAACGTCCAACGTGTGAACGCCGTTGTTGCCGGTCTCGCCGGTGCCGAAGTCCCACCAGAACCGCCATTTGTAGGGAACATAATCCGGATGATACGGACGCAGTGGCGCCGGACCGAGCCAGAGGTCCCATTGCAAGTGCGCCGGCACCGGAGGCGTCTCCGTCGGACGTTCGCCGCCGCCGCGACTGCCGCCGATCGTCGCGTGCGCCTCGCGCACCGGGCCGATGACGCCCGACCGTATGATCTCCACGATCCGGCGATGCGAATCCTTGGCGTGATGATGCGTGCCCAACTGCGTCGCCAGTTTCTTCTCCGCCGCAACCTGCGCCATCAGGCGGCACTCGTGGACATTGTGGGCGAGCGGTTTCTCGCAGAAACAATGTTTGCCCATCCGCATCGCCATCAGGCTCGGCGAAGCGTGCGTGTGGTCCGGCGTGCTGACCACCACCGCGTCAATCTGCCGGTCCATCTCCTCCAGCATCCGGCGAAAATCAAAATACTTCTT
>VHCW01000076.1 GCA_016871575.1 Verrucomicrobiota bacterium | reverse complement strand
CGGCAGCGGGCCGAGCAACATCCGCAAGCACCTGCTCGAAAACGACTGGCTCGACGCCATCGTGGCCATGCCCAACGACCTGTTCTACAACACCGGCATCGCCACCTACATCTGGCTCATCAACAACCGCAAGCCCAAGGAACGGCGCGGCAAGGTGCAGCTCATCAACGCCAGCGGCGAGCAGTTCGCCACCGAACTGCGCCGCAACCTCGGCAAGAAACGCTACGAAATCAGCGAAGACCAGTCCGCCAGCATCCTCGGAATCTACGACGCGTTTGAGGAAACCAAGGTCAGCAAGATTTTCGACACGACCGATTTCGGCTACACCAAGGTCTGCGTCGAACGTCCGTTGCGGCTCTGGTACGACCTCACGCCCGAACAACGGCAGGCATTCCGCGTGGATGCCGCCGTGCTCAAGCTCAAGGACGACAAAGGCGACGAACTCACCGCCGCGCTCGACACGCTGGCCAAGCAAGCGCCGTGGAAGGATGACGCCAAGTTCTTCGCCGCGCTGACAAAAGCGTTGCCATGGAAACTGCCGACGGGCTTGGTGAAGACGATTCGCGCCTTGGTTGGTGTCCGCGATGAGAACGCCGAGATCGTGAAAGAGGATGGCCAGCCCGTACCGGATTCCGAACTGCGCGACTACGAGAACGTGCCGCTCAAGGATGACATCGGCGAATACTTCCAGCGCGAGGTGTTGCCGCACGTGCCCGATGCGTGGATGGACCGGAGCAAGGACAAGGTCGGCTACGAAATCAGCTTCACGAAATACTTCTACGAATACACGCCGCTGCGCTCGACCGCCGAGATTGCCGCCGAATTACTCAAGCTCGACGAGGAGACCGAAAATCTTCTACGGGAGATTGCGAAGGGATGAGCGTAGCGATGAAAGATTCTCGCGTTTCTTGGATCGGCGATATCCCCGCCCATTGGGAAATGCGCAAGGTGAGCCGCTCCTTTCGTGTGATCGGAAGCGGAACAACGCCCTCAGCAAAGGAAGACGCTTTTCACGAAGAAGGAACAATACCGTGGGTCAACACAGGCGACCTTAATGACGGTGTCGTCGTCTCAACCGAAAAGCGGTTGACTCAACGCGCAGTTCGCGAGCATTCGACCCTGCACATGTATGTCCCCGGCACGTTGCTGATTGCGATGTATGGCGCAACCATCGGGAAAGTTGGAGTGCTCGGCATTGAGGCATGCACCAATCAGGCTTGCTGCGCACTCGGACAACCAGAACATTTCGACACACGTTTTATCTATTACTGGTTTCTCGACAATCGAAGGAATCTGGTTGCGCTGAGTTATGGCGGTGGGCAGCCAAACATAAATCAAGACTTAATTCGTGCATTTCGAGTCCAGTCTCCTTCACTCGCCGACCAGCGGCGGATTGCGGCGTATCTGGACGCGGCGACGGGGAAGATTGATCGGCTGATGAGTTTGCGGCGACGGCAGGTGGAATTGTTGCGGGAGCAGCGGGCGGCGCTCATCCAGCAGGCCGTCACCCGCAGCCTCAACCCCCGCGCCCCGCTCCAAGACTCCGGACTCCCCTGGCTCGGCCAGATTCCGAAGCATTGGCAAGTCCTTCGTATTGCCATCGCGGTTACGAAAAACACCAACGGTTTCGTTGGTCCGACGCGCGACATTCTCGTAGAGGACGGAGTGCGCTATCTGCAATCACTCCACATTAAGGAGGGTGAGATTCGTTTCAACACACCTTATTTTGTTTCTGAGCAATGGAGTCAGGCGCACAAGAAATCTATATTGAAAGAGGGTGACGTTCTAGTTGTGCAAACTGGCGACGTAGGGCAAGTCGCAGCCGTACCGAAAGAGTTTGAGAACTGCAACTGCCATGCACTCATCATCCTTCGGATGCATCCTGAACTCGGCAATGGCTTCTATCTCGCCACATTGTTCAATGCGCACTTCGGAAAACAGTTCTTGATGCGCGAAACTACCGGCGCGCTACATCCGCACCTCGAATGCGGCAAGATTCGTGACATCCGGCTTCCGTTCCCGCCACTCAATGAGCAACAAGAAATCCTCGCCTACATCCAGCGCGAGACGGTGAAGCTGGACGGGTTGCACCGAAGCTACGAGCGGCAACTGGGATTGCTGGCGGAATATCGGGCGTCGCTCATCCACGAAAGCGTTACCGGCCAACGACCTGTGACCAATTAAGAGTTTATGGCAAATCCCCACGACCAGTTGAAAGAGAAGACAGCGGAGAGCGGTATTGTGGCCGCGCTGGCGGCGAGTCCGCTGTACCGGGAACGCGTGGCGACGGCGTTTGAAATGCCGGCGATGCTCGACGCGGAGGAGTTGGCGGCGTTCGTGCAAGCCACGCAGCCCAAGGAATGGGCCAAGCTGGCCAAACAGTTTCCCAACGGCGAGCGCCAAACGCTCGCTGCCCAAGCCTCGGCGCTGATGGCCAAGCGCGGGACACTGGAGGTGTTGCGGAACGGGATTTCGTTCAACGGCATCAATGTCCAGTTGGCGTTCTTCAAGCCGTCGTCGGGCGGCAACCCGGAACATCAGGCGCGGTATGCGGGGAACCGGTTCGCCATCATGCGGCAGGTGCATTTCTCTGCCAAGACGCCTGACCAATCGGTGGACATGGTGATCCTGCTCAACGGGCTACCCATTGTCAGCATTGAACTCAAGAATCATTTCACCGGCCAGAACGTCCAGCACGCCATCGCGCAATACCGGCGGCGGGACTACCGCGAGCCGTTCTTTGCCCGGTGTTTGGTGCATTTCGCGTTGGACGATGACGCGGTCTATATGGCGACGCAATTGCAGGGCAAGGAGACGCAATTCCTGCCATTCAACCGCGATACCCGGAACCCGATTATCTATGGCAACTTCGCGTCGTCCTATCTGTGGGCGGATTTCACCGATGAAGATAACCAGACGGAACTAGGCGTACTCAAAGCGGATTCGTTGCTGGAACTGATCCAGAACTATCTGCATTTCGAGCGGGACGAGAAGACGGGCAAGGAGCGGTTCGTTTTTCCGCGATTCCATCAGTTGATGGTCGTGCGGAAACTCCTTGCGGACGCCAAGGAGCAGGGCAGCGGCCAGAATTACCTCGTCCAGCACAGCGCCGGTTCGGGCAAGAGCAACAGCATCGCGTGGCTGGCGCATCAATTGGCCAATCTCTGCGGCAGTAACGGCCAGCCGGTGTTCGACAGCATCGTGGTCATCACCGACCGCAAGGTGTTGGACCGGCAGTTGCAGGACACGATCAAGCAGTTCGAGAAGATCAAGGGCACGGTCACGAAGATTGACCGGAACACGAAGCAATTGGTGAAGGCGTTGGAGCGCGGCGACAAGATCATCATCACCACGTTGCAGAAGTTCGGGTTCGTCGGCGAACTGGCGAAGTTACCGGGCAAGAAGTTCGCGCTCATCGTGGACGAGGCGCACAGTTCGCAGACCGGGGAGAACGTCAAGGACTTGAAGATTGCGCTGACAAATGACGAACAGCTCAAGGCGGCGCTGGCCAAGGATGATGAGGGGAAAGAGGAAGACCCGCTGGAAGCCGAGTTGGAGAAGATTCAGAAGGCGCGCCAAAAACTGCCGCATCTGTCTTTCTTCGCCTTTACAGCGACGCCAAAAGACAAGACGCTGGAGTTGTTCGGCACGCCGGACAAGAAGGTGAAGAAGGGCTTCCGTCCGTTCCACGAATACACAATGCGTCAAGCCATCGCGGAAGGTTTCATCCTCGACGTGCTGGAGAGTTACACCACCTACAAGACGTACTTTGAACTGATCCAGAACGAGAAAGCCGAAGGCGACAAGCTGGTGGAGGAATTGAAGGCACGGCGGCTCCTGTTGGAGTATGTCGATCAGCATGAGTTTGCCATCAAGCGCAAGGCGCATATCATTGTTGACCATTTCACGCGGAAGACCGCGCACAAGATCAATGGACAGGCCAAGGCGATGGTCGTGACCCATTCCCGCGCCCATGCCGTGCTCTATCAGGAAGCCATCGCCGAGGTGTTGAAGGAACAGAAGTTGCCCTTCGGGCTGCTGGTCGCGTTCAGCGGCACGGTGACAATCAAGGAGCAGAAGTTCACCGAGGACAACATGAACCCGCCCGGCACTGGCGACATTGCGGAGGCGTTCAAGAACCCCGGGCAGCGGTTGCTGGTCGTGGCGAACAAGTATCAGACAGGATTCGACCAGCCGTTGTTGCACACGATGTATGTGGACAAGAAGCTCGGCGGCGTGGCCGCGGTGCAGACGTTGAGTCGGTTGAACCGCACTTTCCCGCCGCTCAAGCTGGACACTTGTGTGCTTGATTTCGTGAACGAGCAAGAGACGATTCAGGCGTCGTTTCAGGATTACTACCAGCGGACCGAACTGGAAGGCGCGACGGATCCCAACAAGCTCTACAACCTTAAATACACGCTGGAGCAGATGCGCGTCTTTACGGTGGAGGATGTCGAGCAGTTCGCGCAATTGTTCGTTGTGCAAAAGGTCACAGCCGAGAAGTTGCAGCCGTTCTTCCAGCGGATTGTGGACACCGGTTACGCGAATCTCGGCTCCGAGCACAAAGGCAAAAAGGACTTCGAGAAGTTGGCGGCGGAGGCCAAGGAGAAGTTCCGCAAGGAAACAGCCCGCTACGTTCGACAGTACAGTTTCATCAGCCAGATCATGACGTTTACGGATGCGACACTGGAGAAGTTCTATCTGTTCGCGAAGCTGTTGTTGAAGCAACTGCCCTTTGAGCGCATCACGCTGCCGCGCGAGATCATGGATATGGTGGACATGGAGAAGTACCGGGTGCAGGAAGAACAGAACGGCAGCATCCTGCTGAAGGCTGAGGATGCGACTCTCGATGTCACTACCGATGATGGGCATCGCGGCAAAGACGATGATGCCAAGGAGCAGTTGAAAGTGATCGTCGAAAAGCTGAATGAGGACTACGGCATTGCCTTTGATGATGCCGACCGGGTCATTACGGCCTTGAAGGATGTCTTGGAAAAGGATGACGATCTCAAGGCGGCCATGCGCTCCAATAGCATCGAAGACCTGAAGCGGCGAAAGCTCAAGGACAGCATTCAGGAAGCATTGATGAGTAACGCAGACGACAACTTGACATTCCTCTCGAAGATTGAAACCGATCCCGGTTTCGGCAAGTTTTTCTTCTCGCAAATGTTCAAGTGGTATTCCGCGATGGTCTCCTCGAAATCCCCGCCGAAATAGACATCGCGTTTTCCCGCCGCCGCTGAAACAACTTTCCGCTCTCCCCTCGCTTGGTCTCCGTGTCTCCGTGGTTCCGCCTTCGCTAAAGCTATGGCGGACAAGTCCTCCTTCGTGTTCTCCGTGCCTCCGTGGTGAAGCCCCTTCCGTGTATTCTGTGTCTTCCGTGGTTAACACTCCGCGCCTTCGCTCCTTCGCGTCTTCGCTGTAAATGTCTTTCCCCGTCCGCGCTCTGATTTTCCCCGCCGCGTGTGGTCACACGGCCTACAACGCTCCGCTCTCCCCTCGCTTGGTCTCCGTGGTTAACGCTCCGCCCCTTCGCTCCTTCGCGTCTTCGCGTCTTCGTGGTGAAGCCCCTTCCGTGTATTCTGTGTCTTCCGTGGTTAACACTCCGCGCCTTCGCTCCTTCGCGTCTTCGCTGTGGACTGAACATTCCGAAGATTGAAACTCGGCAGCAAGTCGGCTATCACAGCGGCCATGAAACGATTTCTTCTCACCGCCCTGCTGCTGGTTCTACAATCAGTTCGACTCCAAGCCGCCACCCCAGCCACACCTGACCCGAACTTCATCGCCTCGCCGGCTGACTTGAAGGCGCGGATACCGAAAGAGCTGCGCATTACGAAGCCGCACTACGTTGTCTTTGTGCCGGAGGTGACGGACGAGAAAGTGAGCGATACCGGCAACGAACACTTCCTGGTGTTCGATGGCCCCGACAAATCGCTCATGGTCATCTGGACGCAAAGCACACATGAAGGTCAGCCAGACCAGCACATCGTGTTTTCGCAAAGCAAGGACGAGGGCAAGACTTGGTCGAAGCCGCGCATCATCGCCGGGCCGGCGAAGGCGGGGCAGGGGAATATGGCGAGCTGGGCGTTCCCGCTCGTCAGCAAGTCGGGACGCATTTACGTCCTCTACAGCCAGAACGTCGGCAAGTTCGACACGTTCCCGCACACAACCGGGCGGATGGACGGCATTTTCAGCGATGACAACGGCGCGACGTGGTCGAAGCCGCAAAACATCGAGATGCCGCGCACCAGTCGCGACAATCCCGACAGGAGTTTTCCGAGTAACTGGATTTGCTGGCAGAAACCGTTGCGCCTAACGAAGGACGGTCGCTACTACGCCGGTATCACGCGCTGGACCAGCAAAGCGGTGAAGAAGAACCCGACGAAATCATGGATCTCGCACGACTCGGTCGTCGAGTTCATGCGATTCGATAATCTCGATGACAATCCCGAAGTCGCGCAGATTAAGATTAGTTGGTTCGCGTTCGACAAGGACGCAATCACGGTGCCGTTCCCCGGCCACCCGGAGGTCAGTGCTTGCCAGGAGCCAGCCATCGTCAAGTTGCCGGATGGCCGGTTGTTCTGCGTCATGCGGACCAGTGCGGGTAGTCCGTTTTGGACTGTCAGCAGCGACGACGGCAAGACGTGGACGCCCGCGCGCCGGCTGTTGCGGCGAGACGGCGGCAAGCCGTTGCTGCATCCGCTTTCGCCTTGTCCGATTTATGATGTCGGCGGCAACGAGGCGGGGGGCGGTCGTTATGCGCTCTTCATCCACAATCACGACGGCAACTACAAAGGCTACAAGCCCACCGACACGGGGCACCATCGTCGCCCAGTTTATCTCGTTCACGGATATTTCAAACCCGGCGCCGAACAACCTGTATGGTTCAACGAACCGCAGTTGTTCATGGATCACGACGGCGTCAGCCTCGGTAAGCCCGGCACACGCGGTCGGACCGATCTCGCGCTCTATTCCAGTTTCACCGTTCGCGACGGCAAGCCGGTGCTCTGGTATCCTGACCGGAAGTTCTTCCTGCTCGGGCGTATCATCAACGAGGAATGGGTGCGCTGACGCTGACAGGTTGTTGCCGGTAATGCTCCAGCAAACCGGTCAGGCGGGACAGCGCGATGGCATGCGTCTGGCCCGTCTCTGCAAAAAGCCAGTCGCTGAATGCAAGGAACCGGTGGAATGGCGAGGCATGTTCCCAAAGCGACGGCAGCATCTCGGCAAAGCGTCCGCTGTTGGCGACAATCTCCCAGTAACGGGCGAAGCGCCAGAGGCGTTGCATGGTGGGGAAGTCAATCAGGTTGTTCTGGAGAATCTCGTAAGGCGGTTGCGGATTGTAAATCATCCCGAACGCGGTGTCGTGACGGGCAATCGGCGCGCCGCGCAGCCGTTTGAGGATGCCAACTTGAATGATGTGAGGGCGCAAGGCGACCAGACGGTCGAAGCCGTCGGCGATGCTTTCGATGGTTTCACCGGGAAGGCCGAGGATGAGGTCGGTGTGCAGGTGGACGCCGGTGTGTTCGCGGAGCCAACGGAGATTGGTTTCGGCGAGCGCGTTGTTTTGCCGTCGTCCGATACGGGCGGCGACCTCTTCATTGAACGTCTGGAGGCCGATTTCGAGTTGGACCGCGCCGGGCGGAAATTGCTGCAACCGCGTTCGGAGTTGTTCCGAGAAACGGTCGGGGATCATTTCCAAGTGAAGGAACAGGCCGGGACGATAACGGTCGAGGAAAAACCGGAGGATGGCCGTGGCCGTGGCGAGGTCGAGGTTGAATGAGCGGTCCACAAACTTGAAGCGAAGCGCGCCGCGGTCGAGAAGGCGCTGCATCGCAGTAAAAAAAGTATCCAAGGGAAATTGGCGGACAGAGGTGTCGAGCGAGGAGAGACAGAACTCGCACTGGAACGGGCAGCCGCGAGACGCTTCGACGTAGAGGATGCGGTGTGCGATGTCCTCGTCGGTGTAGAGGTCGTAGGGCAAGACAAGCTCGGCGAGATTCGGCGTTGATTTAGGAATCGCATCGCCACGGCAGAACGCGGCGAACGCGAGATCGCCTTCGCCGGCGATGACGTGGTCGGCGAGTCGGCAAATGGGCGGTTGATCGGAAGGGAAACTGACTTCCGGGCCGCCGAGGACAATGGTGAGGTCGGGACGAATCCGTTTGAGGATGGCCAGCAGTTCGGTGGACTGCGTGAGGTTCCAGACGTAGATGCCGAGGCCGAGAATCTTCGGTTGGTGGGCGAGGATGGTTTCGGCGATGTCGAGCGGGCGTTGGGAGATGTTGAATTCGAGAAGGCGAGCGTGCGGCTGCAGATCGCCGAGGTTGGCGATGAGGTAGCGCAACCCAAAGGCGCAATGCGAGTAGCGCGCATTCAGCGTGGCGAGAACGATGTCAGACGCCGTTGTCTTCATCGGTGACGGTGCTGTAGATGTCGAGTTGGAAACGGGCGAGGCCGTCGGCCGGGCCGATCACGGTGAGTTGCGCGCCTTCATCGAGACGAGAGTCGGGAGAAGGGAGTTGCACAACCGGACGGCCGGTGTACGGGTCGGGGCGTTTGAGTTGGAGGGCATGAAGATTATAGCGGCTCCGCAGGGCGAGGTCGCGGATGGTGCGCCCCGCAATGGTGGCGGGGATGGCAATCGTGGTGAGTTGAAAACCTTCGGGCAACTCGACAAAGACATCGCGCTCGCCTTCGGTGTCCTTGAGCGAGAACCGGCCGAGGAGTTGTTTTTTGCGGAGGATTTCCTGGCTATAGACGCCGAAGAGATCGCGCTTGCTGAGCCAGCCGATGAGACGGCGGGAGTCGGGTTCGACCACGGGGAGTCTTTCGACGTGTTCACGCCAGAAAGTTTCCATCGTCTCGGCAAGCCGCTGGTTGGGAGTGAACACGGGAAAGGTGTCATCCACGAGATCGCGGGCGATGACGGTTGGCGGCGCGTCGCCTTGGTGAAGCATCGCTTTGAGCGCGTGCAGGCGGATGGCGCCGAGGAAACGGCCTTCCTCGTTGACGACGTAAAGGTTGTTGTACGGTTCCTTGAGGAACCGCTCGACGATCTCGGTGAAGGGCGCGTTGTCGCGGACGGCGGCGATTTCCTCGTGCATCACGTCGCGCACGCTCAGCGTCTGCATGACGCTCCCCTCCGGCCCGCGCGGCAGCACAATGCCGCGTCGCCGCAATGTTTGCATGTGGATCGAATCGGTTCGCAGGAGGCGGACGGTGACGCTGCTGATGATGCAGGTGAACATCAACGGGAGGACGATCAAGTACGAATTGGTTTGTTCGTAAATCATCATGATCGCCGTCAACGGCGCGTGCGTGGCTCCTGCGAGGACCGCGCCCATGCCGACGAGCGCGTACGCGCCCTGGTCGGCGGTGTGTTCCGGGAACAACTCGTGCACTTGAGATCCGAAAGCGCCGCCCAGCAGGCCGCCCACCATCAACAACGGCATGAACAATCCGCCCGTGCCGCGCGCGCCGAGCGTCAGCGCCGTGGCGACCAGTTTGGCCAGCGGCAGCGCCAGCAACAGCAGCAGCGGCAATTGCTGATGGAGCGCGAGGTTGACGGTTTCGTAGCCGTTGCCGAACACGTGGGGATAAAAGACGCCGATCATCCCGACGACCGCAAAGCCGACCGCCGGCATGAGCCATTTCGGGATCCGTGATTTGTCGAAGATGTCCTCGGCGAAAAACAACGCCCGGCTGAACGCGACGGCCACCAAGCCGGCCAGGATGCCCAGCGCCAGGTAGGTGAACAGTTCCCAGCCGGACACGAGTTGATACTGGGGGATGACGAAGCGCGGCAGGTCGCCCATCGCACTGCGAAAGATCAACGTGGAAATCACCGAGGCCACCACCACGGGGCCGAACACCTCCAAGGCGAAGTTGCCCATGAGAATTTCGAGCGCAAACAGCGACCCGGCAATCGGCGCGTTATAAACCGCCCCGATGGCCGACCCGGCGGCGGCGCAGACCAGAATGCGCACTTGCGATGTTGTGATTTGGAAGCGCCGGGCCAAGCTGGAGCCGACGGCGCCCGCGAGGGTGATGATGGGGCCTTCGCGGCCGAGCGAGCCGCCGCTGGCCATCGTCACGATGGCGGTAAACGTGCGGGGAAGCGTTTGCCGGAGAGAAACGAAACCGCCGCGCAACGCGATGGCCTGAATCAGCCCACTGCTGCCGGCGCCGCGTGTTTCGGTGCGAAACAACAAACCGATCAAGCCGACCACCAATCCGCCCACGATCGGAATCAGGATGCGGAAGTACCAGGGCAATGCCCCGGCGGCTTCGAGCAGGTTGTGGCCGCTGCCCCAAAACCAATTCTGACAAAATGCAATCAAGTGGGAAATCAGGACGGCTGCCAGACCTGTCAACGCGCCGATGACGGGCACAAGCAGGAGATAGCGGTTCTCACCGGACAACCGCGGTTGGAGTTTGCCGAGCCATCTGGACAGCCAGCGCATGTTGCATGTGTACCAGAGTCGAAGATGCGGGTCAAACCCAGCCCGCAACGGGGCTTGCAATTCCGGGGCGAATCGGGGATATAAAGTGGCAGAAATGAAAAGGGGAGCCAACATAGCAGGGAAGGATGCAGCATCGGCGGCGGGTGTGCCAAGTCATGAGCAGATCGCGGCGCGCGCGTATCAGATTTATCTCGAACGCGGTTGCCAGAACGGCCACGACATGGACGACTGGTTGCAGGCCGAGTACGAGTTGTTGCAGTTGCCGGTGGAGAAGCTGGCGAAATTGAAGATGCCGAAAGCCGCTCCACTAAAACCGTTGCATCGGTCTGTTGTTGAAGTTGTGCGTTCCGTTTTGTATTGAGATGCCCATGCCCACTGATCAAACGCCCGCTCCAGAGAGTCCTCCCGAAAAACCGAGACGGACAGCGAAACAGACTTTTATGGATTACGGAGTGGCATCCGTTGTTCTGGTATGGTGGGTGGTGTGGTGTATTCGCGATGGATGGTTTGTAGAGGGGTACGAACATATCGGGTTTAGCCGTTTCATGGCCTATCTATCGACGCCGGCTCTCATCTTTTGTCTTGTTATGGCTACCAGTGCAGGGCTTACGTTTTTACGCGAGCGGCGGCAACAAACTCCCCCGCCTTCGTAACGCCTCCGGGCTTGCGATGACGGCTTCCGTTTCCGGTCCCTCCAACTGGGCGCTGATGCGCCGGTTGATGGCGTTTGGCTGGCAATACCGGGCGCGCTGTGTCCAAGTCTTCCTTTGCCAGATTGTCCTGCTCGCGCTCGGCATGGCTGCGTTGGGGCTGACGGGACTTGGGATTGATTACATTCGCCACGAGATCCAACCCGATGCGCCGCCGCCGCATTGGCCGTTTGGCATCGCGCCACCGGCGGCGTGGACGCCGATGACGGTGGTTGTCGTCATCGCCGTCGTGTTGCTGGCGCTGGCGGGATTGCGCGCGCTGTTCAATTTCGCCTACAGCCTCGGCGCAGCCGCGCTCATCGAACGGCATCTCATGGTCGCGCTGCGCTCACGGGTCTATGACAAACTCCAGCGGCTGAGCTTTCGGTTCTTCGACGACTACGCCAGCGGCTCGATCATCAACCGCGTCACCGGCGATTCGCGCGGCGTCGGCAACTTCGTCAGCAACGTGCTCATCCAGGGCATCATCATGTTCCTTTCGCTGGCTGTCTATCTTGCCTACATGTTCAGCATCCATGCCCGGCTTGCCCTCGTCTGCCTCGCCACGACTCCGTTGCTGTGGATCGTCTCGACAATCTTCTCCCGCGTCGTCCAGCCCCAGTACCGGCGCAACCGCGAACTCGTGGACGACATGATCCTCAAACTCACCGAGAGCGTTCAAGGCATCCAGACCATCAAAGGTTTCGCGCGCGAACGCGAACAGGCCGCTGTCTTCGCCCGCAGCAATGAGGCCGTCCGCGAACAACAACAAAGTATTTTCTGGCGCGTCAGCGCCTTCGTGCCGACCATCGGGTTCCTCACGCAGATCAATATCTTTCTCCTCCTCGCCTACGGCGGCCATCTTGTCATCGTCAATCAACTGCCGCTCGGCGCCGGGCTGGTCGTCTTCGCCGGGCTGCTCCAGCAGTTCTCCGGGCAAATTGCCAATTTCGCCAGCATCGCCAACACGATCCAGCAAAGCCTCACCGGCGCGCGCCGCGTCTTTGAGGTGCTCGACGCCCCGGTGGACATCGTCAATGTGCCCGACGCCAGGCCGATTGCGCGCGCACAGGGAGACATCCGTTTTGACTCCGTTACCTTTGCGTACCAGCCCGGCGAACCCGTCCTCGAAGATGTCAGCTTCGAAACGCATCCCGGCGAATGCCTGGCGATTCTCGGCGCCACCGGCTCCGGCAAGACCACGCTGCTCAGTCTCATCCCGAGGTTTTACGACCCGACGCGCGGGCGCGTGTTCCTTGACGGCGCCGATCTGCGAGAACTTGATCTCGACGGTCTTCGGCGGAACATCGGCGTTGTGTTCCAGGAAAGTTTTCTTTTCAGCAACACGATTGCGGCCAACATCGCCTTTGGTCATCCCGACGCCGGTCAGGAAGAGATTGAGCGCGCCGCGCGGATCGCCGCTGCCCACGATTTCATCATGGCCATGCCGCGCGGATACGACACGCTGTTGCGCGAGGGCGGCAAGGATTTGTCCGGCGGCCAGCGGCAGCGGCTCGCGTTGGCGCGCGCGATTCTGCTCGACCCGGCGATTTTGCTGCTGGATGACCCGACGGCGGCCGTTGACCCGCACACCGAGACGGAGATTCTCGCGGCGGTCGAGCAGGCAATGACGGGCCGCACCACGTTGATGGTTGCCAGCCGGATCAGCACCGCCCGTCGGGCCGACCGGATTCTTGTGCTCGATCATGGCCGCGTCGCGCAACTCGGCACGCACGACGAACTGGCCCGCGCCGACGGCCCGTACCGGCGCGCCCTCGAACTGCAATTCGCGGAGGTCTTGTCTCGATGACGAAGAAGCCTCAAGCAGCTCTGGCGCACGTCCATCGCGAACAGGGCGAGGAGGACATCGAACAGCGTCCGCTGGAGTGGAGGCTGATCGGGCGGTTGTTCGCGTACACACGACCATACGCCGCAACAAGAAACTGGTTGTTCTTCCTCGTTCTGTTGCGTTCCGCGCAGTTGCCGCTGCTGGTCTGGGCAATGGGCGCCGTCATCAACGGCCCCATTACGCGCCAGGATGCCGCCGGTACGTTGTGGGGCGCCGCCGGGTTCCTTGCGTTGGGGGCGTTGACGCAATTCTGTTTCCACTTCCGCCAGCGCCTGGCGCTCGAACTCGGCGAGTCCGTCATCCAGGATGTGCGCCGCGACATTTTCGCCAAGCTGATGCAGATGCCGATGAGTTTTTTCAACCGCACCAAGCTCGGCAGCATCATCAGCCGGGTTACGTCCGACGCCGAGATCGTCCGTGTCGGGGTCAGTGATGTGTGTTTCATCAGCGCCGTGCAAGCCGGGCAGATGATCGTCGCCGGCGCGCTGATGTGTTGGACGGATTGGGCGCTGTTCCTCGTTGTGCTTGCGATGGCGCCCGGCGTGGCGGCGCTGAACCGCCACTTCCGCCGCATCCTCAGCCAGGCGTACCGCAAGGTGCAGGAGAACTGGAGCCGCGTCACGGCCACGCTCGCCGAATCGGTCAACGGCATCCGGGTCACGCAGGGCTTCGTCCGCCAGGACGTGAACGCCGGTATTTTCGCCGAGCTGATGGTGGACCAGTCGAAAGTCAACCTCGGCGTCGCCCGCGCCTCCGGTGTGTTTCTGCCGATGCTCGAACTGAACAGCCAGATTTTCACGGCGGCGTTGTTGTTGGCAGGCGGCTGGCGCGTCCTGCATCCCGAGGTTCAGATGCCGGTGGGCAATCTGATCCAGTTCTTCTTTCTCGCGAACATCTTCTTCAGTTCCATCCAGCCGCTCGGCACGATGTACAATCAGGCCCTCACGGCCATGGCCGGCGCCGAACGTTTGTTTCGGATGCTGGATGCCGAGCCGGACTGGAAGGAGCCGGCGACGGCAATGGATCTGCCCGTTGTAGTGACCGCCGTCTCGGCGGTCTCGCCGGCAGCATTGGCCGCCGGGACGGCGGCCACTACAACGGCGGCCACTACAACGGCGGCCAGCACACCCGTGGGGGCGCGCGTCGAGTTTCGCGATGTCTCTTTCGGCTACGGCACGGACCGTCCTGCGCTGCGCGACATCAGTTTTACAGTTGAACCCGGGCAAACCATCGCGCTGGTCGGGCAT
The DNA here is from genome assembly GCA_016871575.1 of Verrucomicrobiota bacterium. GTDB lineage: Bacteria > Verrucomicrobiota > Verrucomicrobiia > Palsa-1439 > Palsa-1439 > CAIKAP01. The sequence continues at coordinate 12,152 of VHCW01000076.1, read as the reverse complement.
ACGGGCAGTGGCAAAAGTTCCGTTGTCAATCTCCTGACCAAGTTTTATCTGCCCGATGCGGGCGCGGTTCTGGTTGACGGGCACGACACGCGCGCGCTCACCGGCGATTCGCTTCACCGGCAAATGGGCATTGTCAGCCAGCACAACTTTCTTTTCACCGGCACCATCACGGAGAATATCCGCGTCGGCCGGCCGGGGGCGACGGACGAGGAGATTGTCGCCGTGGTCCAGAAGCTGGATTTTCTGGACATCATCGGCTCGTTGCCGTCCGGGTTCGCCACGCAGGTCGGCGAGCGGGGGGCGAGTCTTTCGTTGGGGCAACGGCAGCTTGTCTGTTTCGCGCGCGCGATGATTGCGGAGCCGCGGATTCTGATTCTGGATGAGGCGACAAGCTCGGTGGACACGTTGACGGAGGCGCGGATTCAGAAGGCGCTCACGGCGCTGTTGCGGGGGCGCACGAGTTTTGTCGTGGCGCATCGGCTCAGCACGATCCGCCATGCCGACGTGGTGCTGGTGCTGGAGCGCGGACGGCTGGTCGAGTGCGGCACGCACACGGAGTTGGTCGCGCGCCAGGGGGTGTATGCCGGGTTGCACCGCGAATTTATCTCCGACGGAAGCATGGCCAGCCTGTGAATTGATGCTGTGCAAACGCCGAGGCGCATGGTAATGGTGTGCGCAGAGCCTTTGAAAGGAACTGACCAGACATGCACGCAGTGGCGATACTGGAGTTGATCAAGGAGTGGGAGCCGGTATTTGACCCGAAATGGTTGCATTCGGCGTTGTTATTGTCTTTGTTCAGCACGTATGTCGTAATCGGCGTGTTCGCGTACCTGAACCGCTTTGAAAAGAAATCCTACCTGAACTACTGGATGGTGGCGTGGATGTTGTATGCCATCTGGTTGGGCGCCTGCATCCAGTTGGAACGCTCACCGACTGCGCCCTGGCTGTTGATGGCGCAGCGCGCCTGCATTGGGGCGAGCGCCTTGTGCATGTTTTGGGGCAGCCTGGCGATGCTCAACCGCGGGCGCTCGGGCCGTGAATTGGTCGGCGGCATCGCGTTGATCGTGTGCTGGAGTTACGTGGCGGCCTACGAGGTGCGCGATCATTTTTGGATCACGGCGCCGGTGTTCCTGCTGCTGGCGGCGGCCAGCGTCTTCAGCGGCAGTCGCCATCTGTACTACCGTGGACAATACCGTGGCGCGACGTTGTTGGCATCCGGATTCATCCTGTGGGGCGTGCATTTGCTGGTGTTTCCGCTGCAACCCTGGCTTTCGCCGTTGATGTTGGCCATGGCGCACTTTATGACGGCGGTCCTGGCGTTGTTCATTGCGCTCGGCATGATTGTGCTGGTGCTGGAGCAGGCACAGGAACGGCATCGCGAGTTGTTGGAAGAATTCAAGCAAAGCATGGCCACCCGACGAGATCTCGAACAGGAAGCCGTGATCTCGGAACAGAAATACCGCGCGTTGTTCCACGCATCCGGCGAGGCGATTTTCCTGGTGGACATGGAGACGCTCGAGATTGCGGAGGCGAACGAGGAAGCGCAACGCTTGGTTCTGGGGAGAAACACAGAGGGTGACATGCCGAAATCATTCCACAGCATCCTTCCGGAATTGCGGGGGCACGGCGCATCCGCATTCGAAACCAGCCGTCGCATCACGGCCATCATTCAACCGTCGCGCGAGTTTGCAATTCTGCGCGCCAACGGCACATTGGCCCCCTGCGAGGGCAGCGTCACGATGGTCGAACAGAATCGCCGGCCAGTCCTGGTGGTGACGATGCGCGAGATCAGCGAGCGCAAGCAATTCGAGCAGCAATTGCGGCGGTCCGAGAAGTTGTCGGCGCTTGGGCAACTGGTGGCCGGCGTGGCGCACGAATTGAACAACCCGCTGGCCGTCATCATGGGCTACGCGCAGATTCTTACCGCGCAGGAACATCCTCCCAAGCGTGCGCACACCGATCTCCAGAAGATTCTGCACGAGAGCGAACGCGCGGCGAAGATTGTCCGCAACCTGTTGAACTTCGCGCGTCCGCGCGACCCGCACATGGCGCCGGTGGACATCAACGCGCTGGTCGTCAACGTGACGGAGAATTACGAGGCGGAGATGGAGAGCGCCGCCATTCAGTTTCACCTTGATCTGCAACCCGAACTGCCGCGGACGATGGCCGATTCGCACCAGATGGAACAGGTGTTGAACAATCTCATCACCAACGCCGTCCACGCCTTGAGCGAGCACAACGGTGTCCGCCGATTGGACGTCTGCACAGAACGCCAAGGCGCCAAGTTGCGCATCACCATCGCCGACACAGGCCTCGGGATTCCCCCTGAAGTGATTCCAAGGATTTTTGATCCGTTCTACACAACCAAGGGACCGGGGAAGGGGACCGGTTTGGGTTTGTCCATTTGTCACAGCATCATCCAGGAACATCACGGACGGATTAGCGTCGAGAGCGACCTGGCGAAGGGGACCCGTTTTTACGTTGAGCTTCCGATTGTCCGATGCCCGGAACCGGTGACGGTCCCGGCGCCGCCCGTGCCGCAATCGGAACCGGCGAAGCCGGCGGGCGACGCCCCGCGGCACCGGATCCTGTTGGTGGACGACGAACCGGGGATCTTGGAGGTGTTGCGGACGTTGCTGGAGGAGAACGGTTACGTGATCGAGGTGGCCAACAACGGCCTTCAGGCGTTGGAACTGATTCAAGCAGCCAGTTATGACCTTGTCATCAGCGACCTTTGCATGCCGGGCTTGGGCGGGGAAGCGCTCTACGAGCGGGTGTGCCAACTCTCACCCGCGTTGGGCCAGCGTATGATGTTTATCACGGGAGACACCGTGAGCGGCACGTCGCGCACGTTCTTGGAGAGCACGGGCAACCATTGGCTCGCGAAACCGTTCAACCTCGCTGAGATTGAAAAAACAGTGCGCGAATGTCTCAAGGAATCCGCCCGCTGAGGGTGGAATGCCGCTCAGTTCGCGCGCAATTGCTTGAGCAAGCCAATGACTTCCGTGATCACGATGTCGGCGGCTTCGGGCGCGAAGGGGCTGACGCGCACTTCGTAGCCGCCTTCAGCGTAGGCTTCCTTGACGACAAGATAGCCCACTGCGCCGCCGTTGCAGTGGGTGATGATGAAAGTGTGCGGGAAAGGCGATGCCTCCTTGATCGCGCGGCCGATTTCGTGAAACACCTCAGCGCCGATTCCGACAAAGGCCACGTTGCCGACGCGTGCCGCTGTGAGCACGAGGGGGACGGTCGCCATCTGATTCATTTGGGCGGGGAGTTCAATCGTCTTGATGATGGACTGGATCGGGCCGTCTTGTGTGAACTCCTGAATCTTGTTGGAGGTATGGACAACTTCCTCGCCGAGCAGGGTGCCGAGCAACACAGGTTCCGGAATCCATCCGTTGTCCTTTTTGATCTCCGGCAGGACACGGAACCACGGATCAATGTTGCCCGATGCACCGGCGAATCCCGGCGCGATGATGCCGTTGCCGAGGTGTTTCTCGATGAATTGCTCGGCCAGCCCGTGCACATCGCCGCTGACGAACAGGTTCTTTGCGCCAAGCGACGTGCTGTGCGTTGCATACGCAAACAACACCGCCAACGGCCGCCCCGTCTCACGGTCACGGACATGCAGGGCCTGTACGTCTTTGTCAGTGGTCCCGTCAGGATTGCGCCCAAGACGGATTTGACGTTCTCCCTTCTTGTCCAAGAACGGTTCACGACGGTTCACACCCACCGGAGACGCGCCGATGCCGACACCGATGTGTGCCGGACGTTGTGCTGCCAGAGCGTCTTGTACAACCTTCAGCAGTTTCGATCCCAGTGTTTTGGTGTATTCGACGTTGTTCGGGTGAGTGATCGCCGGGTCAAGCGCAGGCTTTGGCGCAGCGTGCGTGTGTGTGCCCGCTATGACCAGTTCTTCCGGTTTGAGTCCGCAGGCGTCAAGGATGGGACGGCGAATGTAGTCTATTACTGTTCGGTAGAACGCAATGACATCAACGGAGACAAGAACGAGCCGTCTGCCGTCGTGTTCGAGTGCGAGGGCCCGCGCCGAAAGCGGATCATGCACGCCGACGGAAAGATTCGTGCGCGCTGCATAACCGGCCAACTGGCACGACTGCGTCGGCGTGATGTCAACCTTGGCCGCGCCGGCGCGCAAACTGGCGAGGGCCGGGGTGGCGCATAACAACAACAATCCCACAAGGAATCGAACAGCGATCATGGCGTCAGCAACAATGGCTTGGCATTCTCCACGTGGCCGGCGTCGCGTTGGCCGGTTCCTTTGCGGTCGCCATCGCCAAACTCGGCGCGCGCTTTCTCGGCCATTGCAGTCAGCGTGGCGACAATCTCCGGATGTTGCGCAGACACCTCGCGCTCTTCGGAAACGTCATGCCGCACATCGTAGAGCGCGAGCGGTTGCGGCTGAGGTTTTCCTTTCATGCGGGCAGGGCCGTGGGCGCGTCTGTCGTCCAGCGGCAGATACAGTTTCCATGGACCGGCGCGCACCGCCTGTAATTGCGTGACTTGATAGTAGTAGAAGCCGATGTCGTCATACGGCGATTTCGCGCCCGGTTTGCCGAACATCAGCGGTGCGATGTTGTGTCCGTCTATCTTCGCCTTCGGTTGCGGAGCGCCGGCGAGCGTGGTCAGCGTCGGCAACAAATCCATCATCGTGGAAAGTTCGTCGCACACGGTGCCTGCGGGGACTTTGCCGGGCCAACGGACAATGCACGGCACCCGCTGGCCGCCCTCGGCCGTGGTGTAGCCCATGCCTTTGTAGGGAGCATTGCTGCCTTGCGGTGGATTGCGATTGGCCGCGCCGTTGTCGCTCGTCCAGATAACGATGGTATTCTTGTCCAGACCGTGTTGTTTCAGCGCCTTCAGGACTTCGCCCGCCGACCAATCGAGTTCCTCGACGGAGTCACCATAAAGGCCGTTTGCCGACTTGCCGCGGAACGCGGGGCCGGGATAACAGACAGTGCGGCTGCCGGGCGCGGCTTCGGGGAAGTAGAGGAAGAACGGGCGGTCCTTGTTCGCCGCGATGAACGTCACCGCCTCCTCCGTCAGCCGTTTCGTAAGATGCTGCGCATCCACGGGAGCTTCGATGACTTTCTCGTTGCGCAGCAGCGGCAATTCCGGCCAGTCGCGGTCCGGGCGCGCCAGCATGTCCTCGCTGTACGGAATGCCGAAATAGGAGTCGAAACCATTCCGCGTCGGCAAAAACTCCGGTTGATCGCCGAGATGCCATTTGCCGATGCAGGTCGTGACGTACCCCGCGCGCTTTAACAACTCGGCCATTGTTTCCTCTGTTGGATTGATCCCGCGCGTCGCCACCGGCTGCAACACCGACGCGCCGATCGCGCTGATGTGCAGTCCGATGCGTCGCGGATAGCACGCTGTCATCAACGCCGCCCGGCTCGGCGTGCAGACGCCGCTTGCCGAGTAGAAGCTTGTGAACCGACGGCCTTCCGCCGCCATCCGGTCGAGGTTCGGCGTTCGATGCTTCGTGCCCGGATAGAAACAGGCGATATCGCCGGTGCCAAGATTGTCGCAGAGAATGACGACAATGTTCGGTTTTTGCTCAGCAACAGGGAAGGCGTTTGGTATGCCAAAGACACAACCAAGCGCCACAGCAAACAGGAAATGCGATGTGTTCATGAGTTGTACGATACAAATACTGAAAATTCTCCGCTTTGTCACTCGCCATTCACCGCAGGGCGAACCTATATCGGGTTCTGATATCCTCATGATCGCCGTTTCTTCCAGGCCAAAAAGTTCACTTTGGATTTTGCCTTCCTTTGCGGTAAGCTACGGCGCGATGAAACTTTGGTCAGTCATGATCCTGCTGGTTGTCTCCGCTGCCGTGGCGGACATCGAAACACAGGTGCAGTATTTGTCCGGCAAAGGCAAGGATGACGCCATTGCGTGGGAGTTCTTCTGCACGGGAGGGCGGAAAAGCAACTCGTGGAGCAAGATTCCCGTGCCGAGTTGCTGGGAACTTCACGGCTTTGGCAACTACGCCTACGGTCGCGCCGCCAAGGAAACCAACGAGCAGGGCAAGTACCGCCATCATTTCGTCGTGCCGGCGTCATGGCGCGACAAAGTGGTGCATCTTGTGTTCGACGGCGTGATGACCGATGCCGAGGTGTTTGTGAACGGCAGGTCCGCCGGGCCGCGCCATTGCGGGGCGTTCTACCGGTTCGAGCACGATGTGACGGCGTTGCTGAAACCGGGCAGGACAAACAGGCTCGAAGTCACCGTCAGCAAAATCTCCACCAACGACAGCGTCACCATTGCCGAGCGCCACGGCGACTACTGGGTCTTCGGCGGCATCTTTCGCCCGGTCTGGCTGAAGGCGATGCCCCGGCAGCACATCGAGCGTGTGGCGATTGACGCGCGCGCCAACGGTTCGTTTGCGATGGACGTTTTCATCGGGGGCAAACCGCTCGGCGCTGAGCGCGTCACGGCGCACATCGAAGGACTCGGCGCGGAGTTCAGCGCAGCCATCGGCAAATCGCCGGTCGTGTTGACGACGCAAGCCAAAGGCCAGCGGAATTGGACGGCGGAGACGCCGCACCTGTACCGCGTGAAGGTGTCGCTGAAGAAAGGCGACGCGGTGTTGCACACAATCACACAGCGGTTCGGATTCCGCACCGTCGAGGCGCGGCCCGGCGAAGGCTTGTTCATCAATGGCCAGCGCGTCCGGTTGAAAGGTTGTTGCCGACACAGTTTCTGGCCGGAATCGGGCCGCACGACGAGCGAGACAATCAGCCGCGACGACGTCAAGCTGCTCAAGGAAATGAACATGAACGCCGTGCGGATGTCGCATTATCCGCCGGACGCGCATTTCCTTGATGCTTGCGACGAACTCGGTCTCTACGTGCTCGACGAACTTGGCGGCTGGCAAAAGAAATACGACACCGGCATCGGGCGCCAACTGGTCGGCGAGATGGTTCGGCGCGATGTGAATCATCCGAGCGTCATTTTCTGGGACAACGGCAACGAGGGCGGCTGGAACACGGAGTTGGACGACGAGTTTGCGAAGTGGGACCCCCAACAACGCGCGGTGTTGCATCCCTGGTCCAACTTCCGCGGCATCAACACGGCCCACTACCAGGTCTATTCCAACCATCTTGCCGCCTGCGCGGGACCTGACCTCTACATGCCGACGGAATTCCTGCACGGCCTTTACGATGGCGGCGCCGGCGCCGGGCTTGAGGACTACTGGAACGCGATGCGGACCAACCAGACGTGCCTTGGCGGATTCCTCTGGGCGTTCCTCGACGAAGGAGTGGTGCGCACCGACAGGGGAAACAAGATTGACTGCGCGGGCAACTGGGGGCCGGACGGCATCGTCGGGCCACGCCGCGAAAAGGAAGGCAGCTTTTACACCATCCGCAAACTCTGGTCGCCCATCCACGCGCGCGTGGTTTCGAAAGAGCCGAACTTTGTAGTGGCCCTGGGGAACCGCTACGATTTCACCAATCTGAAATCGTGCCGGTTCCGGTGGCGTTTGCTGAAGTTTCCCTTGCCCGGCGATGCCGCCCTGCCGAAAGTCATCAACTCCGGCCGCCTGATCGGTCCCGATGCCAAACCGGGCCACGACGCCACCATGCGGATTCCGTTGCCCGGCAACTGGCGCAGCGGCGACGCCGTGTCGTTGGAGGCGCTGGCGCCGAACGGCGACTCCGTTTGGACGTGGGTCTGGCCGGTCCGGAGCGCGCGCGAGTTGTCCAACGTTTTGCCTCCGCCGGGCAAAGGCGCCGTCGGCGCGCAGCAAACCGGCAACCGCATCCTTGTCACAGCCGGCGTGATGCGTTTCACGTTCAGCGCCGAGGATGCCCGCCTGCTCAATGTCGCCACCGACAAACAGACCTTCAATTTTGGCAACGGTCCCCGACTGGTCAGCGACGGCAAACTCGAAAGATCCGGTCCTTACAATCCGTACTACACGACCGTTGTGCACCAGCGCGAAGGCGACGACTACATTATCGAGCTAAAACAGGGGAGCGGCTTTGAGTCGTTACGGTGGCGCATCCAGCCCAACGGCGTCCTTGAATTGAAGTATTGTTATCCACTGCGAGGTTTTTTTGACTACCACGGCATCAGTTTCGATTGCGCCGAATCTTCGATGCGCTCCAAACGCTGGCTCGGACAAGGACCGTACCGCGTTTATAAAAATCGCCTCGCCGGCCCTGAACTGGGCGTGTTTGACGTCGCCTACAACGATCCGGTGCCCGGCGCGTCGTGGAAATATCCGGAGTTCAAAGGCTGCTTCGCCGGTGGGCACTGGTTGCGCCTGACCACCACGCAAGGCGACATCACCATCACCACGCCCACCGAAAACCTGTTCCATCGCCTGTACACGCCCAAGCTCGGCACCGACGCCGGCAGCGTCGAGTCCCGCCGCGTGGCCGTGCCGTATCCGCCCGGCGACATTTCCTTCCTTCACGCCATTCCGCCCATCGGCAACAAATTCCACGACCCCGACAAGACCGGCCCACAAGGCCAGCCCACGCGCGCCAACGGCAAATACGAAGCCGCGCTGTATTTCCATTTCAGTCACAACAAATGAACAACCACAGGAGAATCCCACGATGAAAACAGCACTCAGCATCGGCCTATGCGTTCTTGCGTTGATCCTCGGCACGGCGGCACAACAGAAGAAAGCGGCCCCAAAACCGCCGCCCGACAAGACCAAGGTGCCGGAACTTTCCGCCGATGATCTTGCGAAAATCGAAGCCGCGTTGCCCGTCACGGCGACCGCGACGCCGAAGAGCGCCCGCAAGATCCTCGTCTTCTGGCGTTGCGAAGGTTTCTTTCACGGCAACGGCATCGCCGGCGGCAACAAGGCCATCGAGTTGATGGGCGCCAAGACCGGCGCGTACACCGCTGACATCGCCCGCGAGTACGAGGTGTTCGAGGCGGCCAACCTCAACAAATACGATGCTGTCGTCCTCAACAACACCACCCGCCTCACGCTTTCCGATGCGCAACAAAAAGCCCTGCTCGCGTTTGTGCGCGGCGGCAAAGGCATCGTCGGCATCCATGCCGCGACCGACAACTTCTACGAGTGGCCCGACGGCGCAATGATGATGGGCGGCTTGTTTTGCGGCCATCCGTGGGGTGGCGGTGGCACGTGGGCGTTCAAGATTGACGAGCCACACCACACGTTGACGAAGGCATTTGGCGGAAAAGGATTCAAGCTCAAGGACGAGATCTATCAGTTCAAAGAGCCGTACACCCGCGCTGACCGTCTCGTCCTGCTGAGCCTTGATCTCGCCGATGAAGCCACCGGCAAAGTCAACATCAAGGCCCCGCGCGCCGACAACGATTACGCCGTCGCCTGGATCAAGAAGGAAGGCAAAGGCCGCGTCTTCTACAACTCGCTCGGCCACGCCGCCAACGTCTTTCAGGAACCGGCGGTCCTGCAATTCCTGCTTGATGGCATTCAATACGCACTCGGCGACCTCGCTGCCGACGCTTCTCCGAAATAATCGTTGAAACTCATCACCCGCAACGGTGCGCTCCGCGCCGGCGCGATCCTGCTCGTTCTCGCCGCCGGGCTGTGGTACATGTGCGTGCGGCCCGATCCGGGGCAACGCATCATGACGCCGCCTGTCATTTCCGCCGACGCGCTTCGCGCCCACGTCCAGGCGCTCGCCGGCGATATCGGCGAACGCAGCGTGTTTCGGCCCGGCTCGCTTGCGCTTGCCGCTGACTATATCGAAAACGTCTGGCGGGCGCAGGGTTATCACGTTGTCCGCCAAGACGGTGGAGATGGTTGCGAGAACCTTGAAGTCGCGCGGCCCGGCAACAGCGAGATCATCGTCATCGGCGCGCACTACGATTCCGTCGCAGGCAGTCCGGGCGCGAACGACAATGCCAGCGCCGTCGCTTCGCTGCTGGAGCTTTCACGTTTCTTTGCCGGCCAGACCACGAAGCGCACCCTTCGGTTTGTTGCATTCGTGAACGAAGAACCGCCCTTTTTCAAGACGCCGCGCCAGGGGAGCCGTGTTTATGCGCGCGCCTGCCGGGAGCGCGGCGATGATGTCCGCGTGATGATTGCGCTGGAGACGATGGGCTGGTACAGCGACGCGCCCGGCAGTCAGCGGTATCCGTTCCCGTTCGGATTGTTTTATCCGAACCGGGGCAACTTTATCGCGTTCATTTCGAACTTCAAATCGCGTGGCGTGATGCACGAGGCGTTGCGCGCGTTCGCTGCGCATTCGGATTTCCCGGTCGAATGCTGCGCCACATTTGCGTCGGTGCCCGGAATTGACTGGAGCGACCACGGTTCCTTCTGGCACGAGGGCTACCGCGCGTTCATGGTGACGGACACTGCGCCATATCGTTATCCGCACTACCACGAGGCGACGGATACGCCTGACAAGGTGGACTACAAGGCATTGGCGCGGGTTACGTCGGGATTGTGCGGAGCGGTGTTGAGTATTGGGCAGGGTTTGGGACTACCTGGCGGCTGAGGATCTGATTATCCTGCGGTTGCTGCTTCGGGAACGATAGATTGATCCAATCACCGCTTGGGCGCCACCGGTGCGGAGCCGGGTTTGCCTTCCAGTTGTTTTTGCTCAATGGACTGGTAGGTCGGCAGGTAACGGTAATAGACTTCCAGCATCAGGGTGCAGAGGGCGGTTGTGTAAGCCAAACCGTATTCTTCCTTGCTTTGCGGCGGCAGAGGCCAGTGGCCGTCGGCAGCCTGTTTGCGGATGAGAGCGTCGCGGAAGCTGTTGTTCCACGTCTCCCAGTAGGAGCCGCCGCCTTGGAAGCAGGCTTGTGTCTGGTAATACCACGTATAGACGGTCCAGCCTTTGTCCTTGTCCCACTCGAACTTCTCGTTCCGGATTTTGTCGAGGGACTGCTTGATGCGCGGGTCGCCGCCTTGTCCCATGAATGCCTGGCACAAAACGCCGATGGCAGTGGTTCCGAGGCGGAATCCGCCGGGTGCGCTGTAACCGAACGAACCGTTGCTGTACATGTTCCAGAGAAATTGCGAGGCGCTTTCAAAGACGGCGGGCGGCACATTGATGCCGGCCAGCTTGGCGGCTTCGAGGGCTTGGACGCACCAACCAGCCACGGAAGTGTCGGAATCCTTCGAGCTTTGATTGTAGCGCCAGCCGCCGGTGTGGAGCGGGTCGTCTTTTGGGACTTCCTGGGATTTGATCAGGACATCCACGCATTTCTGGAGCGGCGCCTTGAGGGCGGGCGACTGTGTCATGCCGTAGCCTTCCGCCAGCGCATAGGTCAGGATCGCGTGTTCGTACATGTTGTTTTGAGGTCCCCGGGCAACGAGGTACTGGAAGGCTTTCATCAACGTCTGCCCGAACTCCGGATCATCGGGTGTGTGGCCGTGGCCGAGAAACGCGAGAGTCGCCAGCGCGGTGATCGCGGTTGGATTTTTGGTTTCCCAACTGCCATTTGGTTTTTGCGCGTTTTTCAACCAGCGCAATGCCGCGAGCACCGCTCGCTCCGCCTCGCCGGAACTGCCTGCTGTGGAGATGCGTTTAGAGCGCATCGGTCCGATACGCTGGCCGAAACCGCCGCCGCCGGGACCGCGGACACCGCTGGTGCCGAATCGGCCTTCGCCGAGTCCCATGGTGGGGGCGCCAATGCTGCCCGGTCCGCCTTGCAGACGGGCGACGGCACCGGCGACATTGCCAACGTCCACGCCGATCACTTCGCCAACGGTCTTATCTCCGACAGCGGCATCTTTTGTGAGCACGGAGGCGGTATATTCCGTTGGCGTTGTGCCGGCAGCGGTGGGGATGCCGCCGGGGCCTTTGCCGGGCGTGCCGCCGCCGCCGCCGAGCGTCGGGCCGCTGTAGTCGAAGTCGCGGAGGGCGGCGAAAGGATCAATGTCGTCAATGACCCGGGTCGGTGGAGGCGGCGCGTCGCTGGTGAAGGTGGCAATGATGGTGGGGATCGCCACGGCGATTTTGACGGTGGCCAAACCGAAGAGGAGTGCGCCGTGAAAGATGAGGGCGATCACCAGATAGCGCATCCACATGGTCAAGCCCATCAACCAACTCATGAAATTTCGGGTGATAACGTGGTTGCGCACCCACGCGGTCAAGCCCATCAACCAACTCATGAAATTTCGGGTGATAACGTGGTTGCGCACCCACGCGGTCAAG
>VHCW01000075.1 GCA_016871575.1 Verrucomicrobiota bacterium | reverse complement strand
TTGCGTCGTTGGCAACTCCAACAGCGTTGTGCTAGATTCATGCTCGGAAACAACCTAATAAAACATGAGAGTCATGCTATGAAATATCCAGCCTCCTACATTTTGAGCGTTGCTGTTCTGATTGGCGTGATTGGCTGCCAGACGCCGGAGGGGCGGACGGATCGCACGGCCACGGGAGCGCTCACGGGCGGGGCGCTCGGCGCCGGCACGGGCGCGTTGATCGGTGGCATGGACGGAAAGGCGGGCGCTGGGGCAGCGATTGGCGGCGTGCTCGGCGCAATCGCCGGTGGCGCCATCGGGCACGGCATGGATTCCCAACAACGCGATTGGGAAAGACAGCGCGCGCCAACAGCACCCCCGCTGGCACAAGGCCAGCCGCTGGGCATCGCCGATATCAAGTCCATGGCCAAGGCCGGTATCAGCGACGAAGTCATGATCAGTCACATCCGCAATTCCCGGACCGTCTATCGGCTGACCACCGCCGAGATTATTGACCTCAAAGACTCCGGCGTCAGCCAGAAGGTGATTGATTTCATGATCAACACCCAAAGCCTCTATCCGCCGCCGCCGGTTCCGCGGTACTGAGGTGTTGGACAATCAGTTTGCCAGCCGGGCATCAGGGATTGTCGAATCTCGGGTTTGCGATGCGGAAACCCTCTGCAGGCACGGGACCGATGGGTTGCACGAAGGTCAGGTGCGGGAATCCGTAGCTTTTGCCTTCCTTGCCGGAATGGCCGGGGATGACCACAACGCCGGCGGGGAATTCCCGGCGATAAAGCGGATCGGTCCCCAACTCCCATGACACCGCGGCATCGGTTTTCTTCCATTCCGACGGCAAAGCGGGATTGCCGCGCTGTTGGACGGCGATCCAGACTTCGACTGGCGTGTTGACGATGAACTGATAACCGGGCGCCGGTTTGGACGAATCGCCCCGGTGCGGGATCAGGCTCGTGGCGTTGCGGAGAACCGACGGCGTGGAAGCGATCTCATATTGCCGGCGAACACGATACAGTTCGTCGCCGGGAGCGTGCACCAATATCTGGTTGCGGCGCGCGCTTTCGACGCTTTCCGTGATTTCCGATGACGGGTCGGGAAGAACCAGGTTCAGCAGTTCGGTGAGGTGGTTCTGGTACACGCCGCGCGGCGTGGTGTTGTGTTTCTTGATCAACACCGCCGCGTAGCCGGTGGCCGCGCCCATCTGGCCGCAGGTGTTCATGACGCGCGGGCCACCCAGCCCGACGTGCGAGCAACTGAAACATCGCCCGGCCATCATCAGGTTGACGATGTTTTTCGAGTAGAGGCTGCGAAACGGAATGTAATAGCGCGGCACTTTCTTGAAGAGCGCGGTGGAGAGGAAATCGTAGGGATAGCCGGCGTCTTTTTCGTTTCGTTGGTAGTGAAGATCCACATCGCGGGTTTCCGTGACGACGGCATCAGGGAAGGAACGCCCTTCCGTCATGTCCTTGAGCGTGTACATATAATCGCCCACCAACCTTCGCGACTCGCGTTTGCCGCTGATGTAGCCGACGAACTTCAGGTCGCGCGTGGCGTTCTGCGGTTTTTGCTTCGCATTGTAAAATGAGCCGTAAATGGCGCGCAACACGTGGTCGCGGATCTCCTCGGCATCCCGCATCATATCGAGATTGTTGTTCGAGTACTCCCAATACCACTCGCCCTTGAGCGCCGCATGATCCTTGGCAACGGGCAGCGCCCACGGCACTTCGGGGAAACGTGTCGGCGTGGATGTTTCCTGCGAATTCCACAGCAGCGAAACGCCCATGACCCGGTTGTCCTTTTCCGCGGGCGACCACAAGTCGCCGTGTTGTTCCCATCCTTCGTCGAATTCGTTGCGCGCTTCGCGTCCATAACGGTATTCCGCCCCGGCCCAGTAGCCGATCCAGCCGTCGCCGGTGCAATCAATGAACACCGGCGCGGCAAACGAACGCACTTCGCCGGTTTCGATGTGACGCGCGTTCACATGGACAATCCGGTCGCCTTTGGTTTCCACGCCGTAGGCGCGCCAGCCGAGGAATTGACGGATGCCCGTCGTGGCATCCATCGTCAGGTGACGTTTCCGGTCATCCACGAGGGCGAGTTCCGAGCCGTTGGGCCAGTGTTCGGAATTGATCCGGCGCAAAATCCGATCCGAATAGCCGGTGATGCCGATGGTGTGGACGCGGACTTCGCCGCTGGCGTTGCCGCCGAGGATCGGGCGGTCGTGAACAAGCGCGACGGCCAACCCTTTTTCCGCCGCAGCCATTGCCGCCGCGCAACCGGTAATGCCGCCCCCGATGATGACCACGTCGAATTTGCCGGCCGACGGCGGGTTGGCGGGGATGCCGAGCAGCCGGTCGCGCCACGCGCGGAGCGGTTTCAATTCGTTGGGCGGGCGCTCCGCAGAATCGGTCGTCAGGTAGATCGCATCGCAACGACCGTCAAATCCGGTCAGGTCTTGCAGTTCGATGCGGACGGCGTCTTTCGGCAGTTTGACGGCGCCGCCGTCCTGCCACTGCCAGCCAGTGAGCGTGCCGAATTCGGGTTTCAACGGGCGACCATTGACGAGCACCTTGAAACGGCCGGGCGCTTTCCAATCGCCGGGCGCCCAGTTCTTGGTGCGGACCCAGACCCGATACGAACCCGACGCGGGAATGTTGACGCTGGTCGAGGCGTTGGCGACGGGTTTGCCGAGACCGTGCGCGAGAAGGTACGACGACCCCATTTGCTCCACAAATTGCTGGTCAACCGACCAACCGCCCTTGTCGGTGAACGCTTCCGCTTCGATCAGGATTCCCGCATGGGCGAGCCCGCTCAGGCTCACGGCAAGAAAACACACGGCAATGGCGCACTTGGTCTTGTTCATGGTATCAATCCTCATTCTCAATGAGAATACTCAATCGCCACTAACCGCTCAGGAATCAAGCCAAATCGTCAGCCAAATCGTCAAGCCACACACCTGCGCTTGCTCTGGAGGGGAGCCTCGGATACCATGCGGCCAACATGAAGGTCTTGCGCCACAACCAACCGGACTTTGATTCAGCGCTCAACACTGCGCTGGCCGTCAACAGTCTTTTCGATTCCGTCATCGAGGAACGCACCCGTGCCGTCATCAACGACGTGCAGGCGCGCGGCGATGCCGCCGTCCTCGCACTCACCGAGTGTTTTGACAAAATCAAATTGACCGCCGCCGAACTGCGCGTCAGCGCGCCATCACAACCCGCGACGCCCGCGCTTCGCAAAGCCATTGCTGTTGCCAACAAGAACATCGCCGCGTTCGCCCGGCGCGGACTTCCGAAACCGTGGACGATGCGCAACGCCCAGGGCGGACGTGTCGGCGAGAAGTTCGACCCGATCCGCCGCGTCGGCATCTACATTCCCGGCGGCACCGCGCCGTTGGCCTCGACCGCGCTGATGACCATCACGCTCGCCAAGGTCGCCGGCTGCCCTGAGATCGTTGCGTGCACGCCCAGCGCCAATCCCGATTTGCTCTACGCCATCAAAATGGCCGGCGCGACCGAGATCTACCGGGTCGGCGGCGCCCAAGCCATCGCCGCGATGGCGCTCGGCACTGCCACCATCCCTCGCGTCCTGAAAATCTTCGGACCCGGCAACGCCTACGTCACTGCCGCGAAAAAACTTCTCTACGGACAAGTCGCCGTGGATTTGCTCGCCGGGCCGAGCGAAATCCTTGTGCTCTCCGACGACACCGCCGATCCGCGATTCATTGCCGCCGACATCCTTGCCCAAGCCGAGCACGGCTCCGGCGAAGAGCGCGTCTGGCTGGTGACAACGTCAGCGCGCGTCCTCGATGAGACGCCGCGCGAGATCGAACGCCAGAAATCCTCGGTGCCGCGCTGCGAACTGACCGAGCGCGTCCTCACGAAAGGCGCGGTGTTTGTGCTCGCAAAAAATCTCGCGCAAGCCGTCGAGATCACGAATCGTTTCGCCCCCGAACACCTCGAAGTGATGACGAAGAACCCTGCCGCCGTCGCCAAGAAACTCACGACGGCCGGCGCGATTTTCCTCGGTCCGTGGACGCCGACCGTTGTCGGTGATTACGTGGCCGGTCCCAGCCACACGTTGCCGACCGGCGGCGCCGGCGCGGCGTTCCCCGGTTTGACAGTGGACCAGTTTATGCGGCGCACCAGCCTGATCGAGTACACCCCGGCGGCATTGAAGAAGTCATTGCCGGCGTTGGAAGCGTTTGCGAATGTCGAAGGACTGATTGCGCACGGCGCCTCGGCGGCAATCCGATTAGCGTTTATGATGAGTGCTGAGGGTTAAGACCCATCGCGCGAAGTGTCCGGCTTCCTGCAAGTCGGCTTGATTGGGATGCATCTGGGCGGACGCAGCCATTTCGATCCACGCTTGATGTTCGGGCGACCTGCCCAACGCCTCCATGCCGGCGTGGGAAACTTTTCCGCGGCAGCAAAAGGTGCCGAGCACTTTTGCTTTCGCCGCCGTCGCCACGGCATGTTCCAATGCTTCCCGTGAAAGCCGGCAGCCGGTGAGCGAGCCGTGCGTGGAGAAAAGCGCGATCTGTTTGCCCTTGGGAATCCGGTTGAGCAGGCTTTCAATCTTGTAGGGGACACTGTGGGAGTGGACGGGAAAGCCAATAAAGATGATCTCGTAATCATCCAGTTCCTTCACTTCATCCACTGGCTTGAGGGTTTTTTCTTTGGGGAGATTCTCGTAAATCGCTTCCGCGATTTTCTTCGTGTTCCCTGTTTGACTGAAGTAGGTCACCAGAATGTTCATTGTTTCATGCCTCGTTTTGGGCGCGATTGTACCCTTGATGTCAAGCGCGTCCCCGCTTGCCCTGCTGGGCAACCTCGGATACGATGTGCGCGCAATGAGCTACGCCCGCCCCAACATTGAGCAGATGCACGGTTACGTCCCCGGCGAACAGCCGAAGGTGCCGGGCCTCATCAAGCTCAACACGAACGAAAATCCGTATCCGCCGTCGCCAAAAGTATTCGAGGCATTGCGCGCGGCGGTGGACGAACGGTTGCGGCTTTATCCGGACCCGCAATCGCTTGGCTTGCGCCAGAAGCTCGGCAGGCGGTTCGGATTCGATCCCGCGCAGATTCTCATCGGCAACGGCTGCGATGATATTCTGAACCTCTGTGTCCGCGCATTCGTTGGGGAAGGGGAGAAACTGGCGTATTTCTGGCCGAGCTACTCGCTTTATCCGGTGCTCGCCGACATCCAAGGCGCGCAGAAGATCGAGTTGCCGCTTGACGATCAATTTCAGATTCGCTCGGTTCCGTCGGTGGCCGGCGTGAAGTTGCTTTTCATCACGCAGCCGAATGCGCCCAGCGGCGTCTGGCTGCACAAGGAAAAACTCCGGGACATCATCGAAACGATGGACGGCGTGGTGGTGGTGGACGAGGCGTATGTGGATTTCGCGTCGGACAACTGCCTCAATTTTATCGGCAAGTATCCGAACGTGCTGGTGGCGCGCTCCTTTTCGAAGTCTTCGGCGCTCGCCGGGATGCGGCTCGGTTGGGTTGTGGGACCGACGGAGTTGATCGGCGCGCTCGACAAGGTCAGGGACAGCTACAACGTCAGCCGGCTCAGCCAGCTTGCCGGTGAAGCGGCGATTGATGACGTGCCGTACTTCGAAGAGACCGTTCGGAAAGTGAAGGCGACAAGGGAACGGGTGCGGCGGCAGTTGGAGGACTGGAGTTTTGGAGTGCTGCCGTCAGAGACGAACTTTGTGTTTGCCAAGCCGCCGGCGCCGTTGACGGCGAAGCGGTGGTTTGACGGGCTGCGCGAGCGGAAGGTGCTGGTGCGTTGGTGGGACGCCGACCGCATCCGCGATTTCGCCCGCGTCAGCATCGGCACCGACAAGGAGATGGACAAATTTTTGGAGGCCACGCATGAAACGCTCCGCTGACATCCAACGCAACACCGCTGAGACGCAGATCGCGGTGAAACTCGCCATTGACGGCGCCGGCAAGGCCGATGTGAAGACGGGGCTGCCGTTCTTCGACCACATGCTGGCGTTGCTGGCGAAACACTCGCTCTGCAACCTGACCCTCCGCGCCACCGGTGACCTCGACGTGGATGCGCATCACACCGTCGAGGACGTCGGCATCGCACTTGGGCAAGCATTCGCCAAGGCGCTTGGCGACAAACGCGGTATCCGCCGTTATGGCTGGGCATTGGTGCCGATGGACGAAACGCTGGCGCAATGCCGGGTGGCGCTGGACTTCAGCAACCGTCCGTACGTGGTGTTCACCGCAAAAGGCTGGAAGGACGTTGCGAAAATCGAAATCGGCAAGTTCCGCGTCGGCTTGGCGCGCGAGTTTCTGCAAGCGTTTGCCAACGAAGCGCGGTGCAATCTGCACGTGGACGTGTTGCGCGGCGACGAGCCGCATCACATCGTCGAAGCCATCTTCAAGGCGTTGGCGAAGGCGCTGGACTTGGCGTGTCAGCGCGATTCGCGGGTCAAAGGATTGCCGAGCACCAAAGGCCGGCTCTAATTCACCACGAAGGCGCGAAGGACACGAAGATGGAGTTTGATGAATTGTCGAAGAAAGTGATTGGCTGCGCTTTGGATGTTCATCGCAATCTTGGACCGGGGTTGTTGGAGTCAACCTACGAACAGTGTTTGGCACACGAGTTGTCGTGCGCCAAACTGCCGTTCCAGCTTCAGGTGCCTCTGCCGGTAAACTACAAGGGTGTTCTGCTGGATTGCGGTTACCGGATTGATGTGTTGGTGGATGGGAAACTAATCTTGGAATTGAAGAGTGTCGAACAACTCCTGCCCATCCATGAAGCGCAATTGCTCACCTACATGAAATTGGCTCGGATTCCCACCGGTTTGCTCATCAACTTCAACGTCGTGCTCTTACAACAAGGCATCAAACGCTTTGTTTTGTAGTCCTTCGTGTCCTTCGTGCCTTCGTGGTGAAATCAGTTCTGTGCCTTCGCGGGCGAACACCGCCGCGACCGGATCCTCGTAAATCAACACCCAGTCTGCCTTCGCCCGCATCAATTTGTCCGGCGGGGAATGCCGCGTGACCATTGCCAAGTCCGCCGGTTTGAGCGCCGCGTCCCAATCCTTCCCGCCGGAGCGGAACCGGATATCGGCTTGGCGAACGTCATCGGAGTAAAGCGTTTCGCGCCGGCCGTCTATCGAGACTTTGACCTGCGGGCCGAGATGCCAGATCACGTACTCGCCCCAATCGAACGGCACGACCATGTTGCCCGTTGCGCCGCTCGCCTTCAAGGCAGCCACTGCCGCGACGGGATACGTCTCATCCACGCGGATCGCTGTCAGATTGCGAAAACCAAAAACACCAAGCACGACTGCGATCAACAACGGAAATGCCGCCGCAAACCGGGGTGGAGTTTCCACAGAAGCGCCGCCTGCCAGCATCAACGCGCCCAAGGCGAACAACGGCAGATGACGCACTGCCACCCACGGGTCCCACTGCCAGCACGACAAACACCGCCACCAACGGCAGCAGCGGACGCCGGTTCCGCGCCAGACTGATTATCGCGATGGCCAGCAGCAACGCATACACGCCGCCTGCCACCGAGAACAATCGCAACGGTTGCCACTCCCCGATGTCCGCACGTGGCACCGTTGCGGTTCGTAACAAGAACAACAACAAATCAACGCCGTACGGATTCACCAGTGTCGCCAGCGCGCAGAGCAAACAGACCGGCGCAACGCGCCGCCAGTCAGCCGCGTGAAAAACACTCCAGAGAAATACGATCGCCAGCCCCGCCAAAAATCCGCCGTGCAGGTTCGCCCACAACGCAAACACCGGCGGCAACAACCAAAGCCGCTTCCGGCGTCCTTTCTCCGTGGCAACCAACGCCGACAGCACCACGGCAAACAACAAGTACGTGAACAATTGCAGCCGGACCGTCACCAATCCGTAATGAATTGCCGGCAATGCCAGCAGCAAAATCAACGGACGCCGGCAAAGCCACGCATAACAAATCGCCAGTGTCCCAAATCCCAATGCCAGCCGCAGCAGGTTCAACCCCATTGCACCGGCAACCGAATACGCGAGCGCAAGGATCACCTCCGCAAGCCATTCGTGGTTGATCCAGCGTTGTCCCGCCGTGAGGTACGAGTACGTGTCCGCCCGGTCCACGCTGCGCAATTCCAGCGTGTCCAGCCCGAATCGTAAATGTCCCCAGAGATCAGGGTCGGCGAGCGTGGGGCTGAACAACAAGATTGCCAACAACAGCAGCAGGACGCCGGCGTGCCAGAGCGCTCTCACGCAAACTTCACCGCCCGGCTTGTCGAGCGGCCCCACGTGCGCGGCAAGTCCAGTTCCGCCATCTTGAGTTCCATCTCCCGCTGCGGAATGAACGGGCACTTCGGTTTGTCGCCGACCAAGTGCGACGCCTCGCTCTCCAACAACAGCCGCGTGCCGGTCTTGACGCTGCCCTTGCCGAACTGGTGTTCGATGGATTCGAGCGCGTGATGAAGCTCGCGCCGTTTGAAGTCCTGATTGTAGCCGAACAGGTCCGGCTCAAGGTTCAACGGCTCCATGTTCCAGAAATTGACGCAGACCTGCCGAATCGGTTCCGTCCGTCCCGCGACCAGTTGCCAGAAAATCCGCTCGACCTCCGCGTTGATGACGCGCGGCTCGAACTGCGCGCCGGCAAACCGGACACCCAGCCCGGCTCCGTCGCGTTCCTTGAACCGGAGATAGACGCCCATCTCGTGCGCCTTCAGGTTTTCACGGACAAACGTCGTGATGACCCGCTCCGTCTGATCCAGCAGGAACAACAATGCCGCATCGTAGTCCGGCTCGTCGTATGGCAATGTCGTTGCGCTCCCGATGCAGG
Source organism: Verrucomicrobiota bacterium (assembly GCA_016871575.1). Lineage (GTDB taxonomy): Bacteria > Verrucomicrobiota > Verrucomicrobiia > Palsa-1439 > Palsa-1439 > CAIKAP01. Next base: position 17,749 of record VHCW01000075.1, on the reverse strand, counting down.
TCCGTGGCTTGTTTGACAGGCTGAGCCGCTCGCGCAGTTCGCCGCGCGACAACAACCAGAGTTCCTCGCCGAACACGCCGAACCGGCGACGCAAAATTTCCAGTGGCAATAACGCCACGTCGCCAATCGTCCAGACGCCAATCGCCCGCAACGACCGCGCCCGCCGCTCCGCGATGCCGACCAACTTCTGCACCGGCACGTCCTTCAGGAACGCACGCTCCTCGCCTTCCTTCACTTCGTAGAAACCGTCCGGCTTGCACGACTCCGTCGCCAGTTTCGCCAGCCAGCGCGAGGAAGCGAGACCGGCCGACACGGGAATGCCGACTTCCTCGGCCAGTTCGCGTTTCATTTTCCCGACGAGTTCCCCGGCGTTGGCGCACCGGAACACGTCCGGCATATCAGTGAAATCCAAGAACCCTTCGTCAATCGAAGTCGGCACCAGCAACGGCGTGTACCGTCGCGCCCGGCGAAACATCTCCAGCGACAATCGCCGGTATTCGTCGTAGTGCGGTTTCACGAGCACGCCGTCGGGGCATCGTCGTTTCGCCTCGAAGCAAGCCATGCCGGTCGTGATGCCGTAGCGTTTGGCCTGATAGTTCGCCGCAATCACAATCCCGTCGCCGCGTCGTCCGCCGCCGACGAAGACCGGCTGCCCGCGCAACTTCGGGTCGAGCGCGACCTCGCACGAAGCGAAGTACGCGTCGCCATCCAGATGCAGGATGCGTTGGTGTCGCAGCGTTTTCATCACCCGTCAGCCTGCGCCCGCGCCCGAAAAGAGTCAAGCTCGCGCCCTGCGTCATGTTCCGGTTTTTTCGGCCGTCGGATGGGCGCGTCGAGTAGGAGCTACGATTTCGTTTCCAAGTGTCGTAGGCGGACGCGAGCATCGGACACGACCGCAAAGCTGGACGGCAGCAGCGCGCTGCAATTGGCCAGAAGTTGGGCCAGCCGATCCTGTTTCAGCGCGATGGACTCGCTTTGGAAGCGGAGCAGAACGATACCCGACCGGGCTTGGCGCTGAAGGAATGTCAGTTCGCCGAAATCCTTGTCGTTGGTCAATAGCACCCGCTGCTCCCGGTTGGCCAGCGCTACGACCTCGGTATCGGACATACCGGGGGACATCTCGGCCACGAACAGCACATCGTGACCTTGTGTACGGAGAAACTCGACGAGACGCGCCTCCAGACTCTCGTCGGCCAGTAACTTCATCGCACCGCCTCGGCGAACTCAAGAATCTCATCGGTGGCCAGCGCGTCCGCAGCATACGCGACGGCGGCGGTGATATCGGCCTCGGTCAATCGCGGATAATCCCTGAGAATCTCGCTGACAGACACTGACGCGGCCAGCTTGCGCAGAATCAGTTCCACCGGAATTCGCGTGCCGCGAATCACCGGCTTGCCAACCATCACGGCGGGATTGATCTCAATGCGCGGATGTTTCATGGCATAACCATAGCCGATTCCTCTAACCCGCTCAAGCCTGTTCTCCGTCCTCTCAGCGGTTCGGCGAAGGTCTCCTGACCGCGCCGTTGGTCTCGTTACTGTTTCTCGTACAGCATCACCAGCAGTTGGGGCGATGAGAAGACCTCGCGGTGTCGCGAACAACGGGCGTTCATCTGTGACAGCACTTGATTGTGAAAACCAGGTTGCTGAAAGTCCGGCCACAACACCAGCCAGAGGCGGCGCGCCTCTTTTGCCGGGAGCCGTCCGTCGCCAATGACGCGGTACAGCAACGGTTCGTCGTTGTCCGGTTGCGCCAATCCCTGCGCGATGTTGTCGCCGAGATAAAACTGGAAGGGACGATACGAGAACCGCGACGAATGAACGATTACATCGCCGGTCTGGATTTCCTTCGCCACCGTTTCGCTGGCTTCCCGCAGCGGCGACCGAATCCACGGGTTCGGGCTGAAGTAGTAGTGTTGCAACGCAAACAGGTTCGCCGCCGCGAGCAACACCGCCAGCGTCGCGCCTTTCTTGTCCGCCGCAGCGCATCCGACCAGCAACGCAAACGCCGGCGCCACCATCAACAATGCGCGCGGCAGGAACGCATTGGCGCGCAGCGAAACCAGCGCCAGCAACACCACCGGCGCCAACAGCCACAACAGCAGCGGCGCGGCTTTCCTGCCTTGCCGGATTGCCGCGACCAATAGCAGCACGATGCTCAACACCGCCCACGGCCAGTACGGGCCGGGGTTTTTCGTGATGGCGCCGCTGAGCAGCGCAAAGAACCGCAGCGGATCAGTCCACGAGAATTTGCCGAGCCAGAAACCGAAGGTTCCCTCAACCAAATGATGCATGAACAGGGGCACACACGGCGCAAACAACAACGCCACGCCCGCCTGTGCCAGCAGCCACGGGCGAACCTCATCGCGCCGGAACCAAAGCACGTAAATCCCCTGCGCCACCAACGCGAACGCCGACGTGTATTGCGCGTACAAACTCAGTGCCGCCGCCACGGCGTAGGCCGTCCAACATCGCCAGCACCGCGAGTCCAAGGCGAGGAACAACAGCCACCACGAGGCCGTCACCAGCAACGTCTGGAGCGCGTACATCCGCACTTCCTGCGAGTACCAAACGTGCAGCGGACATAACGCCATCAACCCCGCGCTGATGGCACCTGCCGTTGCGCCGCCGAACTTCCGTCCGATGAGGAACACCAGCGCGACCGTCAACACTCCACACAGAGCCGAGAACCCGCGCGCCACCAGTTCGCCGCGTGGAAGGAAGTGGAGCATCAAATAGTAAAACGGCGAATGAGTGTCGTCGGGCGCGGCGGCGATGATGTCGGGGATGCTTGCCTTCGCAATAAGAAGCGAAACAGCTTCATCAAACCAGAGGACACGATCACCGGCATGAAACAGGCGGGCAGCCAGCGCCAACACCAAAACCAGCAGAAGCCAGGATTTCTTTCCGGACGTGACGGGAGAGGGAAGAGAACTGAAATCAGGCATGAGGGTTGGTCAACTCCTTCGCCAGCGCGGGAATCTGGCTGGCCGGGACGACGGTAATCCGCTCGTCCAGCGTGTAGCGTTCCGTGCCGGGATAGATCACCCATAGATGCGCGAGTTTGAGGTCGTCCAGCGCAATCCGCATGGACTTTGTCGGTCGGGGCGCATCGGCAAATTTGACCTCGAACCCGTGCCGCTGCCCCGGTAACATCACCAGCAGATCCAACTCCGCCCCGCCGTGCGTGGCCCAGAAATACGCCTGCCGCGCCGGCAGCAACGACAAGAGTTGTTCCACGACAAATCCCTCCCACGACGCCCCCAACTTCGGGTGCGCCAACAAATCGTGGTCGGTGATGACGTTCAACAGCGAGTGCAGCAGCCCGGTGTCGCGGACATAGATTTTCGGCGCTTTCACGTGCCGTTTGCCCAGGTTCTCGAACCACGGCGGCAACGCCCGCACCACAAATGCTCCCACAAGAATATCCAAGTAGCGGCGGGCGGTCTTCTGATCCGCGCCCAGCGAGCGGGCTAATTCTGAAGCGTTCCATGTCTGCCCGTGATAATGCGCCAACATCGTCCAGAACCGCCGCAATGTCATCGCCGGGATCGTGATGCCGAGTTGGGGCAAATCGCGCTCCAGAAATGTCCGTATGAAATTCTCCCGCCACTCGGCGGCGCCCTTCTCGTCCGTCGAGAGATACGACCGGGGAAAACCGCCGCGCACCCAGAGTTGCTGCAGGTTCTCCACTCCGACTTCCCCCAGATGAAACCCGCCCAGATCCATGATTCCCACCCGCCCGGCCAGCGATTCCGACAAACCCCGAACCAGCTCCGGCGACGCGCTGCCGGTCAACAGAAACCGCGCCGGCGTCCCCGGCCGGTCCAGCAACACCCGCAACGACGGGAACAACTCCGGCATCCGTTGCGCCTCATCTATCACCACCAGCCCTCGTAATCTCGCCAGCGTTTGTTCTGGGGTCTCCAGTCGCTGACAATCCACCAGCCTCTCCAAATCGAAGTAGTAAACTTCGCCTTCCCCGTCAGCAATCGCTCGCGCCAATGTCGTCTTCCCGCACTGGCGCGGACCTTCAATCGCAACGGCAGGATGAACGCGATACAGGTCATGTACTCGCTCTCTCGCTTGTCTTCGTTCTATCATATCCCGTATTATAGGTTCTTGAAAACAAGGAGGTCAACTCCTGATTTTCACGGATCAGTTAATCGCCACTGCCTACGAACAACTTACAATTGGAATGTTCCTGACAACTAGCCAAGTCTGCGCAGCAAAGCGTCCACGCGCTTCTTGACTGCGTCGTCCATCGCAACCAGCGGCGGCCACGGACGACAGTCTTTTTCGCCGGGGAGCTTGTGCGTGGCGTCAATGCCGAGCTTGCTGCCGAAACCAATCGCAGGCGTGGCGTGGTCGAGCACGTCGGCGGGGCCTTTCGTGAAAACGAGGTCGCGCTGTGGATCAATGTTGGCGCAGAGCCGGAACAAGACTTCGCGCGTGTCGTGGACGTTCACGTCGGCATCCACGACGACGATGATCTTGCTGAACATCATTTGTCCCATGCCCCAAAGGCCGTGCATCACTTTCATCGCGTGATATGGGAACTGTTTCTTGATCGAGACGACGACAAGGTTGTGGAAGACGCCTTCCGCCAGCAACGCGATGTCTACGATCTCGTTGAAGGTCATCTTGAAGACCGGCAGGAAAATGCGGACGCTGGCGGTGCCCATGTAAAAGTCTTCCATCGGCGGGATGCCGACAATCGTACTCGGATAAATTGCGTCGCTTCGGGCGGCGATCCGTTCGATGTGGAATTTCGGGTACGGTTCCGGCGCGGTGTAGTAGCCGGTGTGATCGCCGAACGGGCCTTCCATCGCCGGCGGTTCGTTCGGGTCAACGTACCCTTCCAGCACAAAATCGCAGTCCAGCGGAACGTCGCCGGATAACTCTACCGACTTCTTCCGCAAAAACCCGGCGAGTTGGAACTCGTCAATCCCGTCCGGCAACGGCGCGCTGGCGCAGAACGCATAGACGGGATCGCCGCCGAGCGCGACCGTGACCGGCATCCGTTGTTTCAACTCACAGTATCGTCGCCAGTGGCGCGCGCCGGTCTTGTGAAGCTGCCAGTGCATGAACGTCGTGCGGTCGTCAATGACCTGCATCCGGTACATCCCGACGTTGCGCGCGCCGGTGTCGGGATCGCGCGTGATGACCAGCGGCAACGTGATGAACCGCCCGGCATCGCCCGGCCAGCATTTCTGAATCGGCAAGTCTTTCAAACTGAGAACTGAGAACTGAGAACTGAGAACTCCTCCGCTCTTCGGCTTCGCATGACGCAGTTCCATCGCTGTGCCGAGCAGTGACATCGCTTCCTTGAACGAAGTCGGCGGCTTGGCTTTCAGGAGCGATTCGAGTTCGCGGGCGATTTCCTCGATGTCGCCGACGCCGAGCGCCATCGCCATGCGTTTGGTGGAACCGTAGGCATTGATGAGGAGCGGGAAGTTGCTGCCCTTGCACTTCTCGAACAGCAGCGCTTTGCCGCCGCCGGGCGATTTCATTTCGCGGTCGGCGAACTCGGTGATTTCCAGCACAGGATCAACCTCGACGGAAACGCGCTTCAGTTCGCCTGCCGCCTCCAACGTTGCCACAAACTCGCGTTGTGATTCGTAGGCCATGGTCAACGCTCATCAATGCGCAGCAACACGAACCCGCCGACTTTCTCCGTCGAGATGAGTTTGCCGAGTTGCTTGGCTGCGACGTTGCGCCGTCTTTCACCGGTCTGATAGGTGGACGTGATCGCGTGGCGGATGGCGCAACCCCGGCAGTTCCCAGTCTGGCCGCAGCCGCCCGGCAACCCCGCGTTCTCGCAGGCGATGACTTCGCCGGCGAGCCGGCCAGAGAGTTCATGGTGTTGGCCGCCCAGCAACGTGTGAGCGGCCTGATTGAATCCAGCCACCCGCACGTCATCGTCCATCAACAGTACCGGCACGCTGATCTGGTCGAGAAATTCGCCCAGCGTGACGGCGGACGCCGGTGTGACGATTCCCTCGCTGCATTGAAGACAAATGCCCTGCGCAATGGTCGGATCGTCATCCGCCGACTCGAAGACGGCGTGGCAGATCAGACAGGTTCGTTTCATCGCGCTTGTTGATACCATAACGACGCCGTCATCGGCCAGCAGTATCAATCGGAGGTGATCGTCTCTTCCTTCGGGACGGTTCGCACGTTGTCGCCGAGTTTCACGCGCTTGTCGCCGAAGCCGTGGAAGACGCGGATGCGACGGGAACCGCTCAACGGGCGATTATCGAGGCTGCGGAGCGTGAACAGCGGCGGGTCATCGTAGCGCAGGCCGTTGAAACTGGCGGCGTGGAAGGCGACGAACTTCGGCGATTGGATGACGAACCCGAACGTCGGCAACAGGATGTCGCCGTGCTGATAGGGCGCGGCGCCCATGTTGACGACGGCTTCGACATCGCCCCAGACGGTGCGTTGGACTTTGCGGTCCGGCGTGAGAAACTCGTGGCGCGTGGGCAACGTCTGTGCCGTCAATTCGTGCAGCGGCGAGAGAATCTCGTGCGTGTTCTTGATGAAACAATCCATCGAATGCAGTCCATCGGCCCAGCCATTGTCGGAGCGCACGAACACATCGGCCGGGAGCAGCTTGGTGGTGATGGGCGGGTGCGGCTCGAACTTGATGTCGCCGCTGGGCGCGACGTGAAGTTTGCCGAGCAGGCAACGGCGTTCCTCGTCCTGCGGCCCGCTGATCCAAAGGCGTCCATGATGGGCGCGATGATAAAAGCCGATGCGGACATCGAACGCACCGGTGCGGTCGGCGGGAACGGTGACGATGAATGGGCCGTGGCGCGCGGTTCCTTTTGTCCACGGCAACGGCGGCGCGTAGTCGCCTTGGAACAGGATGGTCCCGCCGTCTTCATTGGTGAAATGGACGAGGATGCGCCAGTCGTCGGCCGGCGGAAGGTCGTTGACGTTCCACTGGTAGGCGATGCGGAACTTGCGCGGTTCGATGGAGGCGATTTCGGCGACGGACGGCGTGATGTCGAATTGTTTCTGGCGACCGGACGATTGTTTCCAGTAGAGATGCGGCGGGATGCTGTGATAGTGGAGCGGTCGCCCGATAATAATATGGTGGAGGACGTACTCGGCTGCTTTCTCCGGGCTGTAGCCGTATTTGCCGTACATCGCGATACAATCGCGATAGACAATCTCAAACAACGGAACAACAGCCGCGCCCAGCTTCGCCACCAACCCTTTGTCGTGATAGTAATTGCCGCTGACGCCGGTGAGGCCCTCGAAGAAGTCGGCGTGCGGGATTGCCCATTCGCGTCCGCACTCGCTTCCAAACATGCCGAACACATCGCGTCCGTAATCGGAGAGCGCCTGTTTCCATTTCATGTCGCCGGCGCGGTCGAGCGGATGTTCCGGGTCGAAACACTCCTGCAAGCCGACTGCGTAGGTCGTGTCAATGAAGTACGCATTTGCGTCGGTGATCTTCTTCACGGCCGGCAGGTTTTGCGGGCGCCTGGCCAGCTCGAATGCTTTCTGGGCGCACGTCAGGTACGCGCGGCCACCGGCCCAACGACCGCCTTTGGCGATGCTGCCGTCGCGGCGTTTTTGCAGGAAATCTTCATTCCACGACGGCGCGTCGCGGTACATGTCCTGATAATTGTCGTGCAAACAAAATGTGTAGCCGAGTTGTTGAACGCGGCGTGAACAATCCGCCAACGCCGCGTCGCCGCCGCACTCCGGCGCGGCAGGCAGGATGTCGGGGTGCTGGTTGTCGTAGCCGCGATGAATCCAGCCGCCGATCATGAAGAGCGCCTTGTTGATCTTCAGGTCGTTCTTCAAGTGCTCGGCGACGCGCGCCGCCTCGTCGAACGTCCAGTTGACGGCAACGGATTCCTCTTTCGTGCTCTCCTCGTTCATCCGTCGGGAGAGCGTGCTCCAGAGTTTCACGTTGGAGGCGCCGGTCAATTTCGGATTGGCCTTTGCCAGGAACCCTTTTTCCTGCGCGACACGACGGTAGGCCTGGCCGATGGTCACGTAATCGCCCTTGCCGAGGAACTGGACGCGGCACCATTTCGCCGACAACGACGTGGCGAGCGCCTCCGGGCTGTTGCGAAGTTCCGCGTTCGCGTACAAGTCGTCCCACGTCACGAGCGCCGCGTGACCGTTCTCGACAAGCCCGATCATCCGCATGTGGCAGCCTTCGTACTCGTAGGTGCCGAACCGGTGCGTAAACGACCGCTTCGCGTCCGCCGGCACGAGCAACCCTTCGCGCACGGGCACGACCACGTAGCCGCGCCCGGCGGCGGTGACGTTGGGCAGGCGCACGAACGCGTTGGTGCCGCGGTCAAGCTCGATGGTTTTCGGTTCCGTGTGCCACAGGCTGGCGGCGAGACAAACGAGGAGGATGTTCATGATGTTGTGAGTTGGAAAGCGCGCTGGCGCTCGGCGCATTTGTTGCAGCGACCGCACGGCTGGCCGCGCTTGGGGTTCAGGCAGGAAAACGTCAGGTGCAGCGGCAAATGCCGTCCGCGCCGGAGGACCTGCTCCTTGGAAAGATGACACAACGGTGTAACGATCGTTACAAAATTGTGTAATGCCCGGCCGGCAAGCGCGGAGAAGGCGCGGAAAAATTCCGGCGTGGCGTCGGCGAACGGATTGCCGCGAAGCGTGCCGATGGCGATGGCGCGGATGCCGCGTTGCGCGCAGAAGACTGACGCCAGCGCCAGCAACAGCAGATTCCGCCCCGGCAAATAGACGGCTTCATCGGGCGATTTGCTGCCGGGGATCTTCCGTCCGCGCACGCTCCAGTGGTCGCCATACAATTCCCGCACCGGCAGTTGCAACACCGTCACCGGCGGCAAGGACAACGCCCGGATAAACCGTCGAAGATGGCGCAGTTCAGCGTTTTCCCAGCGCAACCCGTGACGGACGTACAGCGGATGCACCTTGTATCGCTTCGCCAGTTCCGCCAGCATCACGCAACTGTCGAGGCCGCCGCTGACGAGGACGCAAATTTGTTTGTAGTCAGGCACGAAGCGAAGCGGAGTGCCGTAACGCGACGCCACTCCGCTCCGCTTCGTGGCTTACTACGAACCTTTTTGTCGCACGGCTTCCTTCTCTTCTTCGAGTTTGCGGCGGAGCCGGCCCAGCATGGTTTGGAGTTGTTCTTCTAGCTTCTGGGCGCTCTCGTCTTCGCCGGCGGCGCGGGCCTCGGCGATCTTCGGCTGCAACGTGAGTTCTTCCTGCGCGATCTTGGCGGTGTAAATCTTGTCCAACTCGGCCAGCTTCGCTTTCTGGGCGTCGGTGAGTTTCACCGACGGCTGGCCGCCGGTGCGTTGGAGGGCGAGTTCCCATGCGGATTTCAGTGCCATGTCAGTCCACCTTCACTTTCACGTTGTCGCCTTCGACGGCGATGTCAAATTGCTCCACGGAAACCAGCGGCATCACCGGCGATTTGCCGGTGGTGACATCGAACCGCCAGCCGTGCCACGGGCAAACGACAACATTTCCTTCGAGAACGCCGTCGCCGAGCGGCCCGCCGCGGTGCGGGCAGAGGTTGTCAATCGCGTGGAATTTTCCGTCCACGTTGAAGATGGCGATTTCGCGTTCCCCGGCGGCGATGACCTTGGCTTCGCCGGGCTTGAGTTCGCCGGTTGTGCCGGCGTTGATCCATTCGCTCATGGGCGATGATGTAGCGCATTTGCGGCGGCTTGGCAATACCGCGAATGGCCGGTGGTGAGTTCACCATTTTGTAACACAATCGCTCTTGGACTGTCACGCGCGGTTTGCAAGGTGCGCTCGCAAGCAAAAAACACAACCCACAACACAACCAAAGGAGAAACGAGACAAATCCATGAAACATCGTCTGATCACCATCACACTGGGGGCGGCCTTGGCGCTGGGATGCGCGCAGACTGCCCGGGCACAAGGCGGCGACGCCATCCTGGACCTGCTCACCAAGAAAGGCATCATCACACAGCGCGAAGCGAACGACGTCCGCGAACAGCTTGACTCGCAGATGGCGCAAGCCGTCGAGCTGCACGGCAAGGGCAAGTTCAGCAGTTGGCTGGACGGCGTGAAGTTCTCCGGCGACCTGCGCCTGCGCGCCGACAACATTTCGCACGAAGACTACACCAGGGATTCCGACCGGCTCCGGTTCCGTTATCGTCTGCGGCTGGGGATGGAGTTCCAGTTCCAAGAATGGGCGACGGTGAACTTTCGTCTGGCCAGCGGCGATGGCGACCCGGTCAGCACCAACCAGAGTTTCACCGACACGTTCAAGAAAAAGCCGATCACGATTGACACGATTTCCGTGACGCTCCAGCCGCCGGGCTGGAACTGGGTCAAGGTCATCGGCGGCAAGATGGAGAACCCGATCTGGCAGCCGAAGTTCAATTCGCCGATGGTCTATGACAATGACGTGACGCCGGAAGGCGTGGCGGAAGTGTTGCAATACACATTCGGGGCGAACAGCCAGTACCGTCTCTTTGGCCAGTTCGGCCAGTTTGTGCTCGACGAAATCAGCACCACCTCCAGCCGCAACAACAGCCGCGATCCGTTCCTGCTGGACTTCCAGGCCGGCATCGAGGCTGGGTTCGGCGGCGAATTGCCGAAGAAACCGAAACTCAAAGTGACCGCCGCCGGCGGTTTCATGTTGACCCACAACGTGAACAACACCGGTTACACGCCGTTCAGCGATTCCGGCAACAGGGGCAACGCCAACGGCTCGGGCAGCTTCACCAACAGCCCGTTGGCCGACTTCAACGTCGTCTATGGCCGCGGCGAAATCGCCTACCTCATCTCGGAGAAAAACTTCCTCGGCACCCCGTCCGTCCTCACGCTCAGCGGCGAAGTGGACAAGAACATCGCGGGCGCCTACGAGACGCTCACTGGCTCCAGCCAGACGATTGATCCCGACCAGACGCTCGGCTGGACGTTCCAGCTTGGCTTCGGCGAGGCCAAGAAGAAAGGCGAATGGCAGATCGCGTACCAGTACAAACACCAGGAAGCCGACTCTACCTTTGACTCGCTGACCGATTCCGATTGGGGCACCGGCGGCATTGACCGCAAAGGCCACTGCATCAAGGGCGCCTACAACGTCCGCGACTGGTGGCAACTGGGTGTGTCCACGTTCCTGACCTCGAAAATCAGCAACCGCCCCAACAGCGGCCACAACACCAGGGGCGGCATCGGGCCCGATCACGGACAGGAGATGCTCCGCATCATCGTGGACTCGTCATTCAAGTTCTAACCGAAACGCCACAATATTGACGCAAAACCGTAACATCACTCAACCACAGTGGAGACAACTATGAAACCAATACTCACCATCCTCATGGCGCTGGCGATCACCGCCCAAGCGCAGAACATCACCATCAAAGGCTCCGACACCATGGTCATCCTTGGCCAGAAATGGGCCGAGGTGTATATGAAGAAGAACCCCGGCGTCACCGTGCAAGTCACCGGCGGCGGATCCGGCACCGGCATCGCCGCGCTCCTGAACGGCTCGACCGACATCTGCAACTCCTCCCGCCCGATCCGGCCCAGCGAGGTTGCCGAGTGCGTCAAGAAGTTCAAGGCGCGCCCCCGCGAATACAAGACCTGCCTCGACGCCCTCTCGGTCTATGTGCAGAAAGATAATCCGATCGAGTCGTTGAGCTTCCCGCAGTTGGAAGGCATCTTCACCGGCAAGATCACCAACTGGAAGGCCGTTGGCGGTCCCGACCTGCCGATCTCGCTCTACGGACGCGAGAACAGTTCCGGCACCTACGAGTTCTTCAAGGAACACGTCCTCAACAAGAAGGACTTTGCCGCTTCCACCAAGACCATGCCCGGCACCGCCGCCGTCATCCAAGGCATCGCCAAGGACAAGGGCGGCATCGGCTATGGCGGCATCGCCTACGGCGAAGGCGTCAAGCACCTCAAGGTCAGCAAAGCCGCCGGCGGCGAAGCCTTTGAACCGACGGAACAAAACGTCTTCGATGGCAAGTATCCCATCACGCGCTACCTGTTCAATTACATCGCTCCCGCGAAGGACGCCGGCGCGGTGGCCGCCTTCATCAGTTGGTGCATCAGCGACGAAGGCCAAGCCGTCGTCAAGGATGTCGGTTACTTCCCGTTGCCGAAAAACATGCGTTGATTCCCTACTGACCCACCCATGACAGCGGGGCGAGATCCCGCTGGTCCTCCCACGGGGTCTCCCCAGCCGAACGGCGGGGAGACCTTCGTGTTTTCCGAACTGGAACGATGCCGTTGGCGGGAGAGCCGCGCTCCATTGCAACTGCGTTTTCCTCGGCCGCGACGGAGTGCATTGCGCCGGAATGTCCACGCCGGCCGCCATGTTCACGTGGACGCTTGCGGCAATTCCGTCCGGTGTTGTGTAACAGCTATTACACAACACCGGACAAGCTGCGCCTGCCGTGGACGGATTGAACCGCAACATTCCGACGGGGGGACGCATCCGGAGGGCGACGCTCTGTCGTCGTCCGCATCACGCGGACAGCCGAGCGGCGCTGACGGAGCAGCGCCCTCCGACTGCATTGCCGGGCAAGCTCTTACGCGGGTAATCTGCCGGTTTTCTTGCGTGGCGATGGCCACGACGGAAAATAACGACGGAAAATAAGCTTGAAGGCTTCCGCTGCGGGGCGGATGATTACCTCACGAAGCCGTTCGAGGTGCGCGAGTTGCTGGCGCGCGTGGCGTCCTTGTTGCGGCGGGGGCGAACCGATGAAAAAAATTGAACAACGAATCGAAGCGTGGCTGTCGAAACAATCCAAACGATTGTTTGTTGCCGCGCCGGACTTTGACGCCCCGGAAACCGTCCACCGGATGCGCGTCGCCTCGCGGCGGCTGCGGGTCGGGCTGGGGTTTCTCGGCGCGCGGCGCGTCCCGTCGCTCGCCCGGCTTGGCCGGGCGCTGGGCGCGGTGCGGACGCTTGATGTGAGCCTTGCGCTGCTGCGCGAGGCGCCCGCGCGATGCCCGTCCGTGGAAGAGCAACTCGCGCAGGAGCGAGTCCCGCGGCTCGCGGAGCTGCGCCGGGTGTATGGGCGGACAACGCCGGCCGCGTGGCGCGGCGGATGCCCGGACGCGCGGCGGGCGCTGGCGGAACTGCATCGGGCGCTGCGGAAACGGCTGGCGCAATTTGACGAGCGGGGCACGGGCGACGCCTTCCACAACCTGCGGATTGCGCTGAAGAAATACCGGTACGGCCTGGAGATCGTGGGGGAGGGGAAACGAATCGAGCCGGTGAAACAGTTGCAGGAGTTGATGGGCGTCTGCCACGACATCGAGGTCTTGTTGCAACAATTGCCGGCGGGACCGGTGAAACAATATTTTGTGAAAGAACACCGGCGACGCTACGAAGCCGTTCTGAAATTCCTTGACGGCAAGCGGCGTTGGGTCAAGAAAGTGAAGTCAAACCATGAATAAGAAACACCACTATCCCGGCCGATTGATCGCCGTGGAGGGGCTGGACGGCTCCGGCAAGTCCACGCAGGTCTATTTGTTGAAGCGCTGGATGGAGATGCAGGGCATGAAGGTCTTCTTCACGGAATGGAACTCCTCCGCGCTCGTCAAGGACGCCACGCGCAAGGGCAAGAAACGCCAGTTGCTGACGCCGACGACCTTCTCGCTGGTGCACGCCACGGATTTTGCCGACCGGTTCGAGCGGCAGATCCTCCCGTTGCTGCGCGCCGGCTACATCGTGCTCGCCGACCGCTACATGTACACCGCGTTTGGGCGCGACATCGTGCGCGGCTGCGACCCGCGCTGGGTCCGCAACCTCTACAGCTTCGCCGTCGTGCCGGACATCGCGTTTTTCTTCGACACGCCGCTGGAGGTCTCGCTGGGGCGCATCCTCGGCGGCCGGCCGCAATTGAAATACTTCGAGGCCGGCATGGACCTGAACCTCGCCGACAACGAGGTTGACAGCTTCAAGATTTTCCAGGGCCGCATCTACGCCGAGTACAAGAAGATGGTGGACACCGAGGGATTTGTGGTGATGGACGGCATGTTGCCGGTGGAAAAACAACAGGCCATGGTCCGCAAATACGTCGAGCAACAAATTGATCTGCCATCGTTCCGCTGGAAGGGCAAACAATGAAAACCACACTGAAAACCGGCAAACAACATTTCGGCACGCCGCTGCCCGGCGTCGGCCTCTCCGACCTGAAGGGCAAACTCATCGTCCTCGAAGGCGCCGACGGGTCGGGCCGTTCCACCCAGATCGTGATGCTCAAGGACTGGCTCGAAAACCTCGGCTACGGCACCGTCAACGTCGGCCTCAAACGCAGCACGCTCGTCGCCGAGGAACTCGAAGCCGCCCAGCAGGGCAACATCCTCAGCCACACCACGCGCAGCCTGTTTTACGCCACCGACTTCGCCGACCAGTTCGAAAACAACATCATCCCCGCGCTCCGCGCCGGGTTCGTCGTGCTCGCCGACCGCTACATCTACACGCTCATGGCGCGCGACATCGTGCGCGGCGCCGACCCCGCGTGGGTGAAATCGCTCTACTCCATCGCGCTCGTGCCCGATGCCGTGTTCTACCTGCGCGTCAGTCCGCAGACGCTCGTCGAGCGCAACTTCCGCAAGGACGACATGCTCAGCTACTGGGAAAGCGGCATGGACATCGGCCTGTCGCGCGACATGTTCGAGAGTTTCATGAAATACCAGCGCCTCATCCAGGCCGAGTTCCGCCGCATGGAGGCGACGTACGGGTTCACCGTCATCAACGGCAACCGCCGGCCGCGCGCCATTCACGCGGAACTGCGCGCCAAGGTGCAGGAAGTGCTCACGCAGCCAAAATGAATGCCACATTTCACAAGCGCCAGCGCGAACTGGCCGCCGCGCTCCGGACGTTGCGCATACTCGTCAAGGAAGTCGGCGGCAATTACCTCGCCGGGTTGCAGGCCGACATTGCCCGCGTGGACCGGTTGCAGGCCGACCTGGAGCCGGACGCCCGGCGCGCCGCCGAGTTGCAGCGCATGATCCGACGGATCAACGAACTCGACCTCAAACCGCACAAGGGCCGCCGCCGCGACCTGAAGGCGCTCGATAAACTCATCGAACAACTCACGGCAACCGTGGAGGACTGGTGATGAAACGATCCGCAGCCAAACCGTTCGTCGTCGGCATTGACCTCGGCGGCACGAAAATTCTCGCCGCCGTTTTCGACCACCGCCACCGCCTCCTGGTCCGCGAGAAAAAATCCACCAAACCGGAACTCGGCGCCGACGCGGTCCTCAACCGCATCGCCGAGTGCGTCAACGAGGCGCTCGCCGTCAGCGCCGTCGCGCATTCCTCCGTCGCCGGCATCGGCGTCGGCGTGCCCGGCATGGTGGACACCCGCACCGGCACCGTGCGCGTCGCCCCCAACCTGCAATGGCAGAATGTTCCCTTCGCCAAACTGCTCGGCGCCAGGCTCCGCATTCCCGTCACCGTCGTCAACGACGTCCAGGCCGGCACCACCGCCGTCCAGCAGTTCGGCGCCGGGCGCACGCTGCGCGATTTCGTCTGCATGTTCATCGGCACCGGCATCGGCGGCGGCATCGTGCTCGGCGGCCAGCAGTACCGCGGCTCCGCCGGCATGGGCGGCGAAATCGGGCACATGGCCGTCATCGCCGACGGCGGCCCGAAGTGCGGCTGCGGCAACCGCGGCTGCCTCGAAGCCGTTGCCAGCCGCGGCGCCATCGTCCGTCGCGTCATCGAGGAAATGAAGGACGGGCGCAAAACGCTGGTGCGCGATTTGTGCGATCGCGACCCGCGCCGCATCCGCAGCCGGATCATCGCCGAGGCGTACCTCGAAGGCGACAAACTCGTCCGCGAAATCATCAACGACGCCTGCGAGTACGTCGGCATCGGCGCGGCCAACCTCATCAACGTCCTCAACCCGCAGGCCGTCATCCTCGGCGGCGGCCTCATCGAGGCGCTCGGCGACAAAATGCTCCCGCGCATCCGCAAGTCCGCCTGGCGTCACGTCATCGGCGCAACCTCCGAGCGCGTCAACATCATTGACTGCGGCCTCGGCGACGACGCCGGCATTATTGGCGCCGCGCTGTTGGCGCGCCCGCCGGTGAAGTGAACCCGGCAAGCTCTCGGTGGCGCAAGCGTCCCTGCTTGCGCAGCCGCAGGCTTCTGTTCTTAGGAAGATGGATGTCGGGGCTGTTGGCACTTGCGCCACCCCCAAAACAGCCCGTGCTCCGTCAACCCACATTCAGAAGGCCGTTCGTAGTCAGCCACGCAGCGAAGCGAAGTGGCGTGGCGGAGGTCGTCCCGCCCCAACCCACCGCACTCCGTCGCGAAACGACACGCGACTGCGTGCGTTACTACAAACACCGGTCGTTGCCGGGGCGGAAAATCTTCTTCCCATCGCCGGGCGGATTTGTTATCGTGCGGCCCAGATAAAGGAGACATCAGCCATGGAACGCATCGAGAAAAAGCCGTACGCAGCGCCGACCTTGGACAAGCGGGACCAGCTCGCTGACGTGACCGAAAGCGGCCCGCCGATCAGCGGCCCGCCGGTTCCATCGTAAGCCAGGCAGACGATGAATTGCAACGACGCGCCGTGGCGTTCGCAGGGCGAATGCCGCGGCGCGGTCGTTTGTCGGGACAGACGATGAAAGTCTTGTTGATCCAACCAGTGCCGCCGTCGCGCTATTTTCCGCGCAATGAATTTCGCAACATGCACGTGCCGACCGGCGTGGCCTCCATCGGCTCGTTGCTGAAACGGGCCGGGCACGAGGTGCGCGTCCACGTCCGCGAAGAACAACTCCGCAAATGCAACGTCAACTGGGCGCAGACAGATGCGCGGCTGGAAGAAGAACTCCGGTCATTTTGTCCCGATCTGGTTGGGGTGTCCGTGATGACGCCTTTCGTGGAGGAAACGGAGCGTATTGCCCGTCTGGCCAAGGAGTTGTGCAGTTGGGATACGCGCGTGGTGGTGGGCGGTGTTCACCCCACGGCGTTGGGACGCGAGATGCTCGAAACCACGGCGGAAATTGATGTCGCTGTCATCGGCGAAGGCGAACAGACAATGCTCGATCTGGCCGGCGGCAACGCGCGCGCCACCATCGCCGGAATCCTGTATCGCGACAACGGCAAAATCGTCGCCACCGGACCGCGTCCGGTCGTTGCGAATCTCGATGAGCTTGCCCCGATTGATTACGGCCTGTTCGACATGGCCTACTACACTGCGCCGACTCCGTGGCTCGTGCGCTGGTTGAAATTGCCGGCGACGAACCTGCGCACCTCGCGCGGCTGCACCAACGCCTGCCTGTTTTGCGCGGGACATCTGGTGGGCGGCCTCGGCGTGCGGTTTCATTCGGTGGATTTTGTCGTGGACCGGATGCGATTGGTGATCGAGCGGTTCGGCGTGCGCGGCATCCATTTCGAGGACGACACGCTGGGCGCGGACCCGGACCGGCTCGTGAAAATCTGCGAGGCCATTCGCCGGCGCGGATTGGAGAAACGGGTTTGCTGGGACGGCTGTCTTCGCGTGGACCAGGCCGACACGGAGTTGCTCGCCGAGATGAAGGCCTCCGGTTGCATCCAGATCGAGTACGGATTCGAGAGCGCGTCCGACCGCTCATTGGCCGCCATCGGCAAAAAAACCACCGCCGCGATGAATCGCCGCGCGGTCGAAATGACGCGTCACGCCGGGCTGCGCATTTACGCCAACGTCATGATCGGCCTGCCCGGCGAAACGGCGGAGGACTTGCGGGCGACGTGCGATTTCCTGCGCTGGGTCAAGCCCGACGTGCTCAGCTTCG
>VHCW01000074.1 GCA_016871575.1 Verrucomicrobiota bacterium | reverse complement strand
TCCTTGACCGCTTTGCACGCAGCGAGGGCGCGGATGATCTGCGGTCCCGTCATGCACGAGACGCCGAAACAGATCGGCTTCTCGCGCAACGCTTCCTCGAACTTCCGCTCCCAGTCGGGGTCGGCGAACTGGTCAACGATCTTCACTTGGAATCCCGCGTGCACCAGTGGCGTGGCCGGGTGGAGCAGGTTCAGGGGCAGCTCGACGCGTCGGTGGGCTTGGAATCCCTGGCGCGGTGATGGATTGAACAGGACGACTTTCATCGTTTCCACCTACTTCCTCCTCGCAAACAGGCCCAACGACTTGACCAACCTCGTCTCGATGGGGAACCGCGCATCCAGATGCCGGATGCGGTGCCGTGCGAGCGGCCGGTAGGCCCTGACCAGGAGGGCTGCAATGGGATTCATCTTCTTGTAGGGCGCCATCGCCTTAGCCCACGTGTTGCACATCAGCGGGAAATCCAGAGCGTCAATCAGCCGCTTCGTTTCAGGCGGGACCCACCCGGCATCCGGAGGAACCTCCCGATAATTGAGCCGCGTCCAGTCCTCAAGCCGCTCAGGTGGCTTGAAGCCATACTTGGTCAACAACAGGTCGTACAGCTTTGTTCCGGGATATGGCGTGTAAACGTTGAAACCCCATTTCGCTTCCGGGTGCTCTTCGACAATTCTGAGGGCCAGATGGATGGTCTGGGCAAGTTCGTCCGGCGTCTCATCGGGCAGCCCCATCAAGAACGTGTAGGACGGAGCGATGCCGTGGCGGCGAAGCCGCCGGTTCGCCTCGATGACTTGGTCAACGGTGATCCTCTTGTTGACGAGTTCGAGCAACCGCGGGCTGCCGGACTCGACGCCCATGCTGAGCGTCTTGACTCCGGCCCGAACGATGAGGTCCAGAAACTCACCATCCATCTCACATACGGTGTCTGCCCGGGCGTGGAGCTTGGAGATGGAGATGTTCAGCCCGGCCCGGACTATCCCCTCAAAGATGTCGCGTGCCCGCCTCAGGTCAATGAAGAAGTTGTCGTCGTTGAACCCGAACCCGCGGAGGCCGTAGTCCCGCATCAGGCGTTGGATGCGATCCAAAACGGTCTCGGCGCGCAGGGGACGGAACCGCCGCCCGTGCAGCACCGGGTCCCAGCAGAAACTGCAGGCGAACGTGCAGCCGCGGCTCGATTGGAAGGTGACATGGTCAACGCCAAACATCCGACGGCGATACCGGTTCACGTCCACGAGATGATAAGCAAGCGGCGGCAGCGCATCCAAGTCAACAAACTCGCGCACGCCCGTCAACCTGACCCGGCCATTTTCGCGGAACGCAATACCCTTGACCTGCGCCAGCGGCGCGCCGGACTCCAACGCCTTGACGAGTTCGATCAGCGTCACCTCGCCCTCGCCCACGACGACGATGTCAATGTTCGGGTTCTGAAGTGTCTGTTCGGGCAACATGCTGGCGTGGACGCCGCCCCAGACGATGGGCACGTCGGGCTGCCGTTCGCGGACGAGTTTGCAAGCGGCGAGCGCGCGCCGTATCTGCATCCCGGTCATGCTCGTCACGCCAAAGCAGATGGGCTTCGTTTTCAGTGCGTCTTCGAGTTCACGCCGCCAATTGCGATTGACGGACTGGTCAATGATGGTGACACGATACCCGGCGCGGTCGAGCGGCGTGGCTGGGAAAAGCAGGCTGAGCGGAAGTTCGAAGTATTGGTGCGGCTGCCAGCCGCTCAACGCTGCTGGGTTGAATAAGACAACATTCATCATTTCACCTCACGTAGCCACGGACGATCCAGTTCGAACATCTCGCCGAGCCGGCAATACTCGTTGCCGGCCAACCGCGCCACCGGACGCAACCGCGCCACATCAATCGTGCCGTCGCGGTAAAGATCATCGCGCACGTGCACCAGCAACAATTCACCGATCACCAGACTGTTTGATCCCACCTCAACGATCCGAGCCAGCCGGCACTCCAGATTCACCGGCGACTCCGCAATCCGCGGCGCCTGCACCTTCTCGCTGGCCGCCGCTGTCAACCCGGCCTTTGCGATCTCGCTGACCTCCGGCGGGAAATTCTCCGCCGTCGCATTCATCGCCTTCGCTAATTCTTCGGGCACAAGGTTCACGACAAAATCGCCGGTGAACTCGACATTGCGGAGCGTGTCCTTCTTCGAGCCATCGGGACGCGGCTCGACCGAGAAACAGACCATCGGCGGCACGAGCGCGACGAACGTGAAACAACTGTACGGCGCCGCGTTCGCCACCCCGCCGGCGCTCAGCGTCGAAATCCACGCGATGGGCCGGGGCGACACGCAGCCCTTGAGCAACTCGTGCGATGCCTGCCGGTCGAGCGTCGAGGCGTCAATGCGCATCCAAATCATCCTCCAACCCGATCCGTCGTTCCGGCACTGCCGGTTTCGACGGAGCCGGTCCCGCACCGCCGGTCAATGCGCACAACACCGTTGCGCCGGCGGGAATGCGGCCCCCGGCAATCGCCTTGAGCGCGCCTGCGCCCGCCAGCAACCCGGCGCGCTCCGCAATCTGGCCGTTCACGCGCGTCAACGTCACGCCGGCGGCCTCGACGCGGGCGAGGAACTCGGACGCGAACTGTTCGAACTCGGCCTGATGTACCGCCAGCGCATCGCCGCCCCATCTTTGCAGGAGCCGGTAAAGCTCCGGGTAGGTATGGTCGGGATGGACGTTGTACAGCGCCGGCTCGATCGGCTTCTCGTGCCACTCAGTGTCCGCCAACGGCGGCAGCGTCTCGCGGTGCTGTTCCCACGCGTTGACAATCGGGCAAAGACCGCCCTGCTGGACGGCGAGAAATTTCGGGGCGCTCGGCACCGCCAGTCGCTCGAACACGCGGTAAATGCCAATCGGCCCGTACCCGGCGCAGACGGACTGGACAAGCCAATCAAAATGTTCTCCCCGGAGAATTTGCTCCGCCAGAAACATTCCTCGGCAGCCGGCCGAGAGCATCCGCCATTCGAGCGTCGGAATCACCGGCACACCGAGTCGCTCCGCAGCCAGCTTGGCGGCCTGCTTGACCCGGCGGTCGGAACCTTCGACGGCGATCAGGTGCGCACCGGGCCGGTCGAAGACGGCGCCGTCAAGTTTGTTGAGGTTGCCTGCGGGACAAAAAAAGAACGATTCGAGTCCGGTGGCCGCGCCGTATAAACTCAACGCAGCGCCGGCGTTGGCGCCGGAGGAGAACACCACGCGCCGGATTCCTTCTTTCCGGCACAGCGCCGTCGAAAGACAGCCGTCGAGGCTCTTGTAGGTGCCGCTGGCCATCAACGACGATTCGTCGAGCAGCTTGAGATTGACGCCGCGCCACGCGCCGAGGTCGAGGATGCGGATGCCCTCCTGACGGGAGATGTCCGTGAATTCCAAGCCGTTCAGCAGCGCCGGCGCGTATCGCAGCGCGACGCTTCGGTCGGCGGAATATCGTTCGTCAACCGTGAATTTCATGAATCAATTTCAATATCTGCGACTCACTCCAATCGGGTTTGTTTCGCAGTTTGTCCAGCAAGTTCTGGATTTGTTCCGGAGAAAGCGTGACGCCGCTTTTTCGCAGAAACGGTTCGAGCGCGCCAGTGTAATCCACCGGCAGGCCAAATCCGTACGTGCGTTCCGCGCCGACAAGTCGCGGCTCGAACGGCTCGAACGCGTCCGGGTTGCCGCCCGCGATGCAGCGGACGTGCATGACCGGCGCGTGCGCGAAACAGTAACGCCCCGAGATCGCCTTCAGCGGCGAGTTCAGAATGCCGGTCATCCGCTCGACAAACGCCGACAATTCACGGAGTCGCTTGGTGTCCACGCCGGTCGAGACGCCACAGAGTTGCTCGGCGGCCATCACGACTTCCTCCAGCGCCGCGTTGCCGGCCCGGCCGCCGAGGCCGTTGACGGCGACGTCCGCCGCGATCGCGCCGGCATCGAGCGCGGCGAGCGTGTTCGCGGTCGCCATGCCGTGGTCGTTGTGACAGTGGACAAGAATCGGGATCTTTGTTGCTTGGCGGACTTCGTTGATCAGTGCGCTCATCCGCCACGGCAACATCGTGCCGACGGAGTCATAGATGACGAGCCGTTCGGCGGCGAGCTTGGCGACGATGCCAAGAAGCCGTTGGCGCGGCGCGCGACTGGCGTCCATCAGCGCGGCACCCGCAGGCACGCCGCGGCTTTTCGCATGGGCAATGACTTCCGTAAGGCGCGGCAGAATTTGGTCGGCAGTCATCCGGTAATGGTCGGCGTCGCGCAGCAGGCAGTCGGACGTGGGGACGAGAACATCCACGCGCAGCCCGCAATCGGCGGCGAGGTCAATTTGCTGTCGCCAGCGCGCGCCGTAGCAGGGCACGAGGCCGGTCGGTTTAATGCGGAGGCGGCGGTCGCGGATGAAACGGGAGAGGTCAGCGCAGGCGTTGACGCCGTCGGGCAGGCCTATCTCGATCTCCGGCACGCCGAGTTCATCGAGCAACGCGACGAAACCTTGTTTGTCGGTGTCGGCAACGCGGGACCCGGGAATCTGGACGCCTTCGCGGAGCGTGGTATCGCGGAGAATGACGGGGCGTTTCATTTCCGGAGCGAGACGACCCGGTTGTAGATCCAAGCGACGAGCCAGCCGGCGACGTAACCGATCACGAACCCCCAGACCAGCCCGATGAACGCGCCGCCCGTCGTCACGCGGTAACCGATCAGGAATTGGGAGAGCAGTTTGAGGTGAGGGCCGACATTCTCGCCGCCCTTGATCACGAGCCAGATCGTGGCGAGGAAGATGGCCAGGCCGCAGAGCGTGCCGCAGGCGAAACCCCAGACGTTGCCGTTGAGGCGAAGCACGGCGCGGGTGAGTTGCTCTTCGTTGTTTTTCTCAGGTTGTAACAGCATGGGGTGTCCTCCTGTCTTGAATCTCTTCGTGATACTCCTGCTCGTCGTTGACGCTCCAGAGATCGTGATGCGCGCCGCGGATGTTTTCCGCCGCGAGCATCGCCGTCAACATCGAGTGGTCCTGGTTGTTGTACCGGTGCATCCCGTTCCGTCCGACGAGCTGCAAGTTCGTGAGCGCGCCAAGAAACTCGCGCACCGCGCGCAAGTGTTCGCTGTAGCCGGCGTCGTACACCGGATATGCTTTCGGCATCCGCACGACGCAGCCGTCCACCACGTCGGCGGCGCGCGCCAAGCCGAGCGTCTCGATCTCGCGTTTGCCCAGCGCGATCAGTTCCGCGTCCCGCATCGTCCACAGCCCATCGCCGGCGAAACAGAAATACTCCAAGCCGAGACAGGTCGCGCCGGCGTCGGGCACCATGTCGGGCGACCAGTTCTTGTAGTTCTGGATCCGGCCCATTTTCACGTCGGGATCGTGGATGTAAATCCAGTTGTCGGGAAACACGTCGCCCCGGTTCAGGATGAGGGCGACCGTGAGAAAATCCCGATACTTCAGGCCGTCCGCCGCCGCGCGCACTGCTGCCGGCGCTGCCGGCGAAAGTCCCCCGATGAGTTCGCGCAACGGCATGCTGCTGATGAAGTGCGCGCCCTCGACGCGATGGCCGTCGTTGGTCTCGACGGCGTCAACGCGGCCGCCGTTCTAGACTATCTTTTTCACTTCCGCGCTGAGCCGGACTTCGGGGAGACGCGCCGCGACGGTCTCCCACATCATGCCGGGGCCGAGGCGCGGATAGTCGAACGCGTCAATGAGCGTCTTGATGACTTGGGACTTGCGCGGGGATTGCTGCTGAAGGAGCGCGTTCTTGACGGCGCTGAGCAGCGAGAGTCCCTTGATCCGTTGGGCGGCCCACTCGGCGGAAATCTCGTAGCACGGGATACCCCAGACTTTTTCGGTGTAGGTCTTGAAGAACGTCCGGTAAAGCCGCTCGCCAAAACGGTTCGAGACCCATCGCTCAAAAGTGTCTTCAGGGCGTTGCGGAAAGAGCTGCGCCTTGATGTAGCTGGCGAGGATCATCGCGCTGTTCCAGAGGCCGAGGCCGAGCAGCGCGTTGGCCGGGCGGAGCGGGTAGTGGAAGAAACGTTTGTTGTAGTAAATCCGCGAGAGCCGTTGACGGCGCAGGAAATCGGCCTCGGCCAGCACCTCGCGCCACATCGCCTCGACGGCAGGCGCTTTCGTGAAAAACCGATGGCCGCCGATGTCGAAGCGGTAGCCGTTGTGCGTCGCGGTGCGCGAGATGCCGCCGACGACGTTGTCCTTTTCGAGCACGACCGAAGGCATGCCGGCCTTGGAGAGTTGGTAGGCCGCCGTCAAGCCGGCCGGGCCGCCGCCGATGATGACTGCGCGATTCATCACATGTTGTCGAAAAACTCCCGGAACGACGCCGAGGCGGCTTTCATTTTCACCGTCAGCAGGTAACACCAGAGCGAGGCGTTGCGCACAAACGCCAGGAGCCAGCCGGCCACGAATCCCACAAGGAACCCGTAACCCAACCCGATGAACGCGCCCGGCCACGTCACGCGGTAGCCGGGAAAATACTGCGCCAGCAGCCGGAGGTTTTGCCCGACCGTTTCACCGCCTTTCACCAGCAGAATCGCGGTCACCACAAACAACCCGACGCCGCACAACGTCCCGACCGCGACGCCAAACGCAACGGCGTCGAGCCGCGCAAACGCGCGCTGCAACAGTTGTTCGGTGGATTCAGTTGTCTTCATCGCATCCAATGCCGGGCCAGCCCGACAGCGAAGCCGAGGCCGCTGTACAAGTTATACAACCACAGCCACGGCAACGCCGCCAGTGTGAACATCAGTCCGCGTTTCGCCAAGAAGAATTTCAACAAGCCCGCGTGCATCGCCAGCATCACGGCCACCAGCGGCGGCACAAGCAGCGACAGCCAACCGAGCACGACGGCGGCGCGCGCCTTCCACGTCAGGTTCAGGTCATTCAGCAGTTCCCGATGACGCTGGATGAGTTCCGTCCACGGCACCGCCCGCAACCAGAAATCCGCGTACAACAACGATCGCGCCGTCCAGCGTTTCAAATGTTTCACCTGAAGCGTCTTCAGCAACCGGATCCGATGCCCGGCCCGACGGATTCGATAGCCAAGCTCGATGTCTTCAATCGAGGGGCGGCGATAGGTCTCGTCGAATCCACCAAGCGCAAGGAAAACATCGCGCCGCACCGCGCCGCATCCCGCCCAGAACGTCGAGGCTTCCTCGCGGGCGTTTTGGTGGACGTAATGGTGAAACAGGTTCTTGTACTGCGAAAGAAAATTTGGTTCCGCCGGGGCGTCATCGTAAGAACCGAACACGGCGGCAACGTCCGGTTCGCGCTCCAGCACCTCGCGAATCTGCCGCAACGCGTCCGGCGCAACCGTCACATCGGCGTCGAGGAACACCAGCACGTCGCCCTGCGCCGCGCGCGCGCCGGCATTGCGGGCGCGGGCCGGGCCGCCCGCTTCGGGAAGACGGATGACTTTCGCGCCGAACGCCTCCGCCGCGCGCCACGAGCCGTCGCTGTCGCCGTCCGCCACGACGATCAGTTCCGAGGGTGACGCCGTCCTGATGCTTTCCAAGCACCGGCGAAATTTCTCGCCGCCGTTGTGGACGGGGACGATGACGGAAAATGTTGCCGTGTCCATGCAGCCGGGATATTAGCGAACCACCGTGACATTGGCCAGCCGATAAGCAGCGTCCCTCAAGGACGGGAGGCGAACGCCACGCTCTGGAATCCGGCGGATTGAAGGAAAGCGCGCAAAGCCGTCTCGGCATTGTGCTGCGCGTTGCTGAGGATGCCGCTCTGCGTCGCGGCAAGCTGGACGGATTCGAGGGCAGCTTGCCGGGCTTGTTGCTCCAAGGCCGGATTATTCGGCACCCACGGAGTCCACCACGTTTTCGACCGCTGATAGACCTTGGTCTCCTTGTCGTCAATGTAGATGTCCAGAATCTTCGCGGGCGGCAGGCGAAGGGTGATTTGTTTGTCGGCGGCCAGATGCACGTCCTGCGCCGTCACCGCCTGCAAGTCCACGCCGGCCTTGACGTGCGCCAGCACCACCATCATCACGTTCTCCGAGCCGAACGGGACTTTTCGTTCTTCGAGGCCGATGACTTTTTGGAGGGTGTGCTTGACGGTGGCCAACTCCTGAAGGGCCTGGATTTGTTTGAGCACCGCGGGAGCGTCCACCGTGCGCACGACCTGGGCGGGACCGGTCCAGAAATAACGCTGGTACAACACGACCATCGCCAGCGCGGCCATCACGCCGGCCACGGCAAGGTTGCGGATTTTTTTCATCATGTCTTCCTTTACCAATCGCGGCGGTGAAAGGTGACAAACTCGCCGTCGCTCAAATCAGGACGGTATGGATGCCGGCTTTTCACGAGGACAAAATATTGATGACCCGCGAGCAATGTCAAGACGCCTTCGAACGTGTCGCCCGGCACCGTATATGAGAACAGTTCGCGCTCCCGCGCGCCATGCGGCGGAATGCGGATCAGCGCCGTCTGGGCGCCGTTGGTCGAAGGCAGATAGTAATCGCGGTCGTGGTCCATCAACACGAACCAGTCCCGCTGCAACACCACCTCGAACGGGTTCGGGTTCTCCAGCCGGGCGGCGAGGATGACGAGGTGGTTGGTGTTGACGCGCCCAACCGTGGTGGACGCCAGACGGATGACGTAATTGGTGCCGGCAGAGGTGCGGACGCGGTACGGCTGCGAGAACTCGCGCGCCTCGTTGATGCGCAGCCGGGCCAGCACCGCAGCCAGCGCAACGACCACGAGCGAGACGATGACGAGCAGCCATTTCACAGTAACCGCACCTGCAGATTCAATGCCCCCGCGCTCAGCAATCCGACGGCCAGTGCCAAGGCAAAGGCCGGCGCCGCGCGAACCAGGGTGGCGACAGGTGACTCCATGTGGTTTACTTCTCTTCGGGTTTCTTGTCTTTCTTTTCGCCGGTGGGCGCTTCGCCGATTGTCTTGTCGGTCCAGCGCGGGCGATCCGCGTAGAGGATCTGTTCGCCGGCCGGCGGAAAGAGCGTGACGGTTTTGAGCGGGAATTTCTGCGGGACGCGGCCGCTGATGACGGCGAACCATGATTTGTGTTCGCCCTTGGTCAGGTCGCTCTGGAAACGCCCGTTCAGCAGGTGGGGCGTCAGCAGGATGAACGACACGCCCTTGGGCGCCACGTAATCATGGATCATGGCCAGTTGTTCGGCGGTTGTCGGCAACCAAACGGTGCGGAGGTCGCCGACCCACGCCATCGCCCACGGCAGGTCGCTGGCGCCGACTTCAGTCTTCTCAAACCAGTTGGCTGCCAGCGAGGTGTAGTACGCGCAGTACGGCGGATACGGATACGGCCCGCGCCGGGGCGGCGCCATCGAATAGAGAAGCGGGGCCGCATTGAGCAATCCGAAAACAGCGATGACCGCCCAGCGCAACAACCGCGCCGGGAACGCAATCCGGTCCAGCAACAAATAGAAGAACGCCGTGCCATAGACGGCGATCAACGGGAGAAACAACACCAGCAGGTTGCTGCCCTGCACGAAGCGGCGCGGCCCTTCGTTGCTTTCGGGCGCGAGCCACAGGCATGACAAGCCGAGGATCGCGCAGAGCAATCCGATCCAGGCCACCCGACGCAATCGCATTGCCGTTGCGCGACGAAAACCGTACAGCAAACTGACGAGGAAGAAGAACACCAGGAAATCCGAGCCGATCTGTTTCAACCCGTCAACCAGATAACCGCGCGACTGGGTCATCAATCGGTTGCCCATCGGCCCGATATCGAATGCGCGGTCGAAGTTGGGCCGGTACATGGACGGCGAGATGCCGCTGGCAAAATCGCAGTAGGCAATCCCCAGCGGCGACCCGCACAGAACGGTGTTGCGCACCAGCCAGGGCGTGATGATCAGCGCATAGATCAGCGCGTACACCAAAATCCCGACCACGACGCCGCGGCCGCGGCAGACAAACGCCGCGTACACCAGCACGGGCACGAACAGAAACGACGTCGTGTAGCGCGTCAGGAAACACAGCCCCATCAACACCGCGCTGGCCATCACCAACAGCCAGCCGGACACGGCGCGGCGGGGCGCTGTCTCGGGAAATTCCGGATGCCAGCGTTCATCCGCCTGCCAGAGGCAGTACAACGATCCGAGGAACAGCAGCATCAGGAAATTCGTGGGCAACCCGGAGATGCTGAACGACCAGAGCGTGTCGGAAAACAACAACAGCAACGCCGTGGTGACCGCCACGCGCTGGTCAAACAACCGGCGCGCCCACAGATAAACCAGCAACAGGCTGGCCAGCAGGCAAAGCTGATTGAACGGGAGAATGACCCAGCGTTCGGGCTTGAACACCATGTCGGTCTGTTTGTACTCGAAGAGCGACGCCGGCATCATCTTGAACAGCGCCGCCAGCGCGAGCGGATAGAGCGGCGGGTTGTAGAGGTCGGGATGATTCATCAAGCGCGGCTGATGATCGGAGGCGTGCGTCTCCAAGTGCCAGAGGCTCAACGGGCGAACCACATACGTCGTAAAACCTTGGCCGCGGGCGATGTTGCGCGCCAATTGCGCCATGTCCATCGCCTCGCCGCGGTCCAAGCCGCGGAATTGGTCCGACGTGTACAACAGGCTCAGCGCCACCGCCAGCAAGATCGCCCCGCCCCACAAGACAAACCACTTGCCGGCGCCAATATCAAGCGCCCAGACGGCTCTCTGGACCTTCAAGTCCTCCGATTCACCCACCGGAATAAAACCGGTCGTTTCGTTTTCGCTCATAATTCTTCCAACCCGTATCGTTTCAGTTTTCGGTGCAGCGTGCGCCGGCTCATGCCGATTTTCTCGGCGGCCTTCGTCCGGTTGCCCTTCAGTTCCTTGAGCGCCTGCACGATCAATTCCTTTTCGGCCTCCTCGACGGTCATGCCGGTGCGCACCACGGCGATCTTGGTGAGGTCCGCCCCGCCGCGAATAACGGCCGGCACGTCGCGCAACGTCAGTTTCTCGCTGCGCGCCAACACCACCATCTGCTCGACGGTGTTGCGCAGTTCGCGAACGTTGCCCGGCCAGTCGTACGCCATCAACACGTTGATCACGTCGGGCGTCAATTCCGTCACGCTCTTGCCGTTCTCCTCGCTGCACTGCCGCAGAAATGCCGCGACCAGCAGCGGAATGTCGTCACGCCGCTCGCGCAACGGGGGCAATGGGATGGTGACAACGCTGAGCCGGTAAAACAAGTCGTCGCGGAACTTGCCTTCGGCGACCTGTTTCCTCAAGTCCTTGTTTGTCGCCGCGATCAACCGCACGTCCAC
Source organism: Verrucomicrobiota bacterium (assembly GCA_016871575.1). Classification (GTDB taxonomy): domain Bacteria; phylum Verrucomicrobiota; class Verrucomicrobiia; order Palsa-1439; family Palsa-1439; genus CAIKAP01. The sequence continues at coordinate 15,455 of VHCW01000074.1, read as the reverse complement.
CTCGATGGTTTTCTGGCCGCCGAGCCGCTCGAAGGCGCGCTCTTCGAGGACGCGAAGCAGTTTGACCTGCATCTGCGGTTCCAACTCGCCGATTTCATCGAGGAACAATGTGCCGCCATCGGCCAACTCGAACCGTCCGATCCGCCGCTCGACGGAACCGGTGAACGCGCCTTTTTCGTGGCCGAACAATTCGCTTTCCAGCAGCGTGCTCGGCAGCGCCGCGGCGTGGACGGCGATAAAGGGGGCTTTCTTGCGCAGCGAGAGATTGTGGATCGCGTGCGCGATGAGTTCTTTGCCGGTGCCGGTTTCGCCGGTGATGAGCGCGGTGGCGCGGGTCGGGGCCACCTGCTGGACGATGTCAAAAACCTGCTGCATCGCGGACGATTTCCCGACGATGGTTTCCATGCCGAACTTGTGGTCGAGCTGTTCGCGGAGGCTGACGTTTTCGACTTCAATCTGCCGGGTGTTGAGGGCGCGCTGGATGACGAGTTCGAGTTCGTCGAGGTTGATGTTCGGTTTGGTCAGGTAATGGTATGCGCCCGCCTGCATGGCCTCGACGGCGCTCTCGATGGAACCGTAGGCCGTCATCACGATGCAGACAGGTGGTTTCTGAAGTGCCATCGCGCGTTTCAAGAGTCCCATGCCATCGAGGCCGGGCATCTTCAGGTCGGTGATCAACACGTCCACGTGACGGCCTTCCAAGAGTTGGAGCGCTTTTTGTCCGTCCTCGGCGACGAGCACCGCGTAGCGGTCCTGCAAGGCGCGTTCGAGCCCCTCGCGGGTGCCGCGTTCGTCGTCGGCCACCAATACGATTGGTTTGTTCATTTGTTTTTCTCTTGCAGCAATCTGGTTTTCTTCTCGTAGATCGGCAGTTTGATGCGAAACGTGGTGCCCCGGCCCATGTTGCTTTCGACCTCGATGGCGCCGCCATGTTCACGGACAATGCGTTGGACAATCATCAAGCCAAGACCGCTGCCGTCTTTTTTGGTCGTGAAGTACGGGTCAAATATCCGGCTGATCTGCTCGGAGGCGATGCCGTGACCGGTGTCAATGAAGGAGATGATGACATGCGAGTCGGTTGCCTCCGTGCAAACGCGGAGGATGCCGCCGTTGCGCATGGCTTGGAGGGCGTTTTTCAGAACGTTGAAGAACGCCTGCTTGAGCTGCGCGCGGTCCACGAGTGTTTTGGGCAGATCGGGGGCGAGTTCCGGCTCGACAAGGATGTCGCGGTTGGCCAGTTCGCGCTCCAGCAGCGTCAGCGTCTCGGAGACGACGTCGTTGACGGAAGCGCGCTGGAGGTCCGGTTTGGTGGGGCGGATGGCGCGGAGAAACTGGTTGATGATCCGGTCGAGCCGGCTGACTTCCTCGCGGGCGACCCGGATGTCTTCGCGGAGCCGGTTCGCCTTGGCGGCGGGCAGGCTCTTCAACTCGCGCTCCATCAACTGAAGATGGATGTTCAGCGAGTTCAGCGGATTGCCGATCTCGTGCGCGACCCCGGCGGCGAGAAGCGTGAGCGCGGAAAGTTTTTCCGACTCGATGGCCGTGGCCGTGTGGCGGCGCGTTTCCGTCACGTCGCGCAGAATCACGGCAAGCGCGGTCACGACCGATTTCCCCTCGCCAAGCAACGGCACGAGATAAAAACTGATGAAGCGCTGGCGCGGGTAGAACACTTCGAGTTCGTGGGCGAGGACTTTGCTCCATTCCTCCTTGTCGGCGGACCAGATTTTCTGCCAGTCGAGGTCGCGCAGGTAGCGGGTGAGCGGTTCGCCCTCGGCGGAATCGGCGGGGATGCCAAGCAGGTCGCAGGCGGCGGCGTTGACGTAGCGGATCCGCCCCTCGGCGTCGGCGACGATGATGCCTTCCTGGATGGTGTTGAAGAGGGTTTCGAGAAACCCTTTCTCGCGCGAGAGCTTCAGCACGACGCTCTGGAGGCTCTGCGGGTCAATCCGGTCAAGCCGGCCGATCAGCTTGTCGAGAAATGTCGCCTTCATCGGCTCAGAACCAACCCTTGCGTTTCAAAAACAAATATAACACGCCCGTGGTGACGGCGGTCAGACCGAAGACCCACGCGTACGCAGTCAGCGGGTCGCTCATCTCGCGCGGATAATGGCCGAAGTTCATCCCGTAGAAACTGGTGATGAGGAAAATCGGCATGGCCAGCGTCGCCATGACCGTGAGGACTTTGATGACCTTGTTGACCTCGCTTTGCTGGAGGTTGAGGTGGACTTGAAGCACGCTGGTCAGCGAGTCGCGGTACGTTTCAATCGCGTCGCTGATGCGCATCAGGTGATCGTACAGGTCGCGGTAGTACGGCACCAGATGGGCACGCACGAGGCTGAATTCGCCGCGCGCGAATCGGGCAATCACCTCGCGTTGCGGGGCGATGATCTGGCGAAGTTGCTGCACCTCGTTCTTCACCTTGAGCACCTCACTCGGAATGTTCTTGGGCTTTCTCGACAACACTTTTTGCTCCAAATCCTCGATCTCGGCGGACAACTCCGACATCACGGGGCGGTAGTTTTCAATCAGGAGATCCAAAATCGTGTGCGCCAGCCGGTCCGGCGCCTTGGCGACCGCCAGGGAGTTCTTCTGTACCCGGTCCATCGCCGCTGTGATGCTGCGCAACGGATCGTCGTGATAAGTGACGAGGAAGTCTTTGCCCATGAAAATGTTCAACTCGGTCGTGCGAAATTCCTCCGTGGCGCGCGTAAAATCCACCGCGTGGATCACCATGAACAAATAATTCTCATACTCGTCCACCTTCGGTCGGTCGCTCGGCTGAACGCAGTCCTCAATCGCCAGCGGATGGAAGTTGCAGACGCCCTCCAGAATCGGGCGCGCCTCATCAGCGGTAACATGTTCAAAATCAATCCAGACGTGCAGCCCCTTGTCAAACATCACCAGCTTCAGGCTGTCAATGTCCAAGTCCTGCCCGACAATCTTGCCGTTATTGAAGACGAATGATCGGATCATGGTGTTGTGCAACTTCGTCACGCCACCGCGTTTTCAGCTTTGACAACGCGCTCGGCTGTGTGCCACGATGACGCGGCCTTGGGATGTTTGCAAGGCTAAATTATCAAAGGAACCAATTAACCATGAACCTCGATAACGTGTACAAAAATCTAACCATCGCCAACAACACCAAGCTCGCCCTTGTCGTCTTCGACGGCGTTGGCGACATCGCCACCGCGTCCACCAACTGGCAAACGCCGTTGGAAGTTGCCAAGACGCCCAACCTCGACAAACTCGCCAGGCAATCCGCCATGGGCCGCATGATCCCGGTCGCCCATGCCATCACCCCCGGCAGCGGCCCCGGTCACCTCAGCCTCTTCGGGTATGACCCGCTCGAAGTCGAAGTCGGTCGCGGCGTCATCGAGGCGCTCGGCGTCGGCATTGACCTCCAAGCCGGTGACGTTGCTGCCCGCGCCAATTTCTGCACACTCGACGCGAACGGCATCGTGACCGATCGCCGCGCGGGCCGCATTGACACCAGCATTTGCGAAGCCCAGTGCGCCATCCTCGCCAAGGCCATCAAAAAAATCGGCGACGTGGATGTCCTCATCAAAGCCGGCAAGGGACATCGTTTTGTCGTTGTCTTCCGCGGCACAGGACTCGAAGGCCCGTTGACCAACACCGATCCCGGCCGCGAAGGCATGCCCATCGCCGCCGCCACCGGCCCGGCGAAGACGGCCAAAGTGGTCGCGGAATTCCAGAAACTCGCGCTGCCGCTGCTGAAAGATTGCAAACCGGCCAACGGTTTCCTGCTGCGCGGCATCGCCCACCAACCGAAGATCGAAACGTTCGAGGAACGCTACGGACTCAAAGCCGCCTGCATCGCCGTGTATCCGATGTACAAAGGACTTGCCCAGCTTGTCGGCATGACCAAAATCGAGGGCGCGCATTCGTTGCAGGAAGAAATGGAAATGGCCGTCGAGGCGCTCAAGACCTACGATTACGTTTTCGTCCACGTCAAACCGACCGACGCGGCCGGCGAGGACGGCAACTTCGCGGCGAAAGTTGCCGCCATTGAGGAAGGCGATGCCGCGCTCGGCACGCTGATGGCGGCCAAGCCCGACGTGCTCGTCATCACCGGCGACCACTCGACGCCGGTGCCGGTCAAGGGCCATAGTTGGCATCCGCAACCGGTGATGATCACCGGCGAGATTGCCGGCTGGGACGGCTTGGAGCGGTTCACGGAGCGCGCGGCCAATCTCGGTTCGCTGGGTGTCTTTGAAGCGAAATATCTGATCCGCTACATGCAGGCCAACGCGAAGCGGCTCGACAAGTTCGGCGCGTGAGCCACAAGTCTCAGCAGACAAGCCATTGCTGACGGGCCGATCATGTTGCTGTTTGTAATGCCCTACCACTCCGCTGAAGAGCGCGAGCGGTTTCAGTTGATTCTGGAGCGCTGGAATGAATTGGTGAAGATGGAAATGCCATTCTCATTCCTTTATGTCGGCCCGTCGGCAGGACCCATCAGCGCCAGGTTTCCGCACGCGTGTTTGTTCCATGATGATGTGAAGCCGTTGAAACGATTTCAGCACATTGCGCAGAAATGGGCCGATGTGGCCGAATATGTGCAGCACAACGTGGATTGCCGGTGTTGGTTCTGGTGGGAACCGGACGTGTTGCCGGTCAAGAAGGATTGCTTCGAGTTTCTTCTCCATTTCTGGGGCGGGCAAACCGAAATCATGGGGTATCACGTGAAGGACAACAAATGGGGGATGAAGAACTGCATCAATGGCGTGGCCTTTTATTCCAAACGATACTGGAGCTACATCCGTCCGCGCTTCAATTTGAACGGGACTTTTGACACTCGAAAACAATTCGACCCGGATACTGAGAACGACCGGTTTGTCGCGCTGAACAAATGGTACGCCCTCGTCCACCATGAGAAACGATTGCGACTCACCCCCAGTCTCCGGCTTGTTCATGGAATCAAGGATTCTTCGTTGCTCGATCAACTGCTTCATGGCACACGGCGTTTCCCTTGTGTGCCCGACTTGTACCGCGACACGAGAAACCGGCTGCGGCTGCTTTCCTTGGCTGTCCGTCCCTGGAGCTTGCCAAAAGCAGAAAGCTGAACGCCGGGCGACGATAACGCTTGAGTTCGGACTGTCGGCCTGTTACGGCAGTGCTGCCACCAGATGATGCCAACCAGCAAAGGATCGTTTCGCCTGTTTCGAATCGCGGGGATTACCGTGTACTTGCACTGGCTGTGGTTTGTTGTCGCGCTCTTCATCATCCGGGATCCAACCAGCCGCTATCCATCAACCATCTGGAATGCCGCAGAGTATTTCGGATTGTTCGGCATCGTATTGCTCCACGAGTTCGGGCACGCGCTCGCCTGCCGGTCGGTCGGCGGCCAAGCCGAACAAATCGTGCTCTGGCCGCTGGGCGGCGTGGCTTATGTCAACCCGCCGCAACGCCCCGGCGCGACGCTCTGGAGTATTGCCGCGGGGCCGTTGGTGAACGTCGCGCTGATGGCGCCTTTGACGCTGGCGATTCTCTGGGGGATGACACAGGGTTGGTGGATCAAGGACAACGAAGTCCGCACGCTGTTGTTGTCGTTGTGGGTCATCAACGTCGTGCTGCTCGTGTTCAACCTGTTGCCCATTTATCCGCTGGATGGCGGCAAGATCATCTGGTCGCTGCTCTGGTTTGTCCTTGGCCCCGCGAAAAGCCTGCTGGTGGCGGCGATCATCGGCATGATCGGCGTCGTCGGCGTCATGCTGGTCGCCGTCTGGACCCGCTCCATCTGGCTGGGAATCCTCTCGGCGTTCATCCTGACGAGCTGCTGGCGCGGCCTGCAAACGGCGCGCATGATGATCAAACTGGAAAAGATGCCGCCGGCGTGACCGGTCGAGCCTCTACTTGCCCGGCGGTTTCGACAGCGGCGTGAACTTGAATTTCTGGCCGCCGACGCTCGCTTCAAACATCAGCCCGCCCTTGGCGATGGTAAACACCAACACGCCTTGCTGATACTTGGCGTTGGTCGAGGCGCCCTCAGCGGCGGCCACGGCGCTGGCCTGCGCGCTCATCGCGAACTGATTACTGGTAAACTTCGTCAATGCCGCTTCGTTCTCGAAGAAAATCAGTTCAGCGTATTCCTGCCCGCCCAACTGAAAGCCGATTGTGACCTGTGTGAGCGTGGCGGAGCCGATGAGTCGTCCTTGTTGAAAGACTTCGCCGCTGCCGCGCGCCGCGCCGATGCCAAACGCGCCCTTGGCAACGCTCGGAAAAACGGCGCAACCAAAAGCGCTGGTAAACAGGCCGTCCATTTTTGGATCGGTCTTCTTGAACAACTCCATCGCCTCCAGCGTTTCCTTCTTCGGCTGCGGCGTTGCAGCGGTATTCTTTACCGGCGCAGCCTCCGCCAGGGCGATGGCACCGCAACACAACACGAGCATCCACACTCTCATGACAGGGCCTTTCCGTTTGATGACGACGCCAACGCGTCGCCGGTTACTTGGCAAATCCGCCGAGGGCTTTGCCGACGGCTCCGCCGACTTTGTCCGTGGCGGACTTCGCGGCGGCATCCGCCATCATCTGTTTGATCTGCGCGATAGCATTCTCGATCAAACTCTTTCCCTCGGCGTTGCCTTGAAATTCGGCTGACTTTTGCTGAAGCAGCAACAACGCTTCCTGATACTTGCCCTCTTTGGCCAACGACATGGCCTGCTCCACCACGCTTCGCGCGCCAGCGGCAAGATCCTTGATGGGCGCTGCCGTCACCGGGGCGGGAGCGGGGGCGGGTTTGGCCTCAGTGGGCAGAGGTGGCGGAATGGGTGGAACCTCGACGCCGGGCGGCACGGTGGGTGGCGGTTCTTCTTTCTTTCCGCAACCGGCAAACAACACCACTGCTGCCAGCGCGACCACGAGTCCTGCAACGATCTGTTTCATAAGCGGTCTCCTGTTGTTGTGTTCAACCAATACCACCAAACCCCGCCACGCGCAAACCATCGTTGGAGGGTGATTCCGCTATTCAGTGATTCCGCTATTCCCGCTTGCCACGGCACCGCCGAGCCGCTAAGAAGACAGCGTGCGATTTCTTTTCGCTATCACGGTGTTCCTGGCGGCGGCGCTGCTGTTTGTCGTCCAGCCAATGTTTGCGCGGATGGCGTTGCCGCTGCTCGGCGGCGCTCCAGCCGTCTGGAATACGGCGATGGTCTTCTATCAGGCTGCCCTGCTGGCCGGGTACGGTCTCGCGCATTTCGTCGTCAACCGTCTCAATCCGCGCCAACAGGCGCTCGCGCAAATCCTCCTCATCGCCGCGCCGCTGGCGTTGTTGCCGCTGGGCATCCGCGCCGGTTGGACGCCGCCATCGGGGCAGAACCCGATCCCGTGGCTGTTGCTGTTGATGAGCGCAACCGTTGGACTGCCGTTTCTGGCCATCTCGACGCTCTCGCCGCTGTTGCAACGCTGGTTCGCGTCGTGCAGCGCGCAAAACCCCTACTGGCTGTACGCCGCCAGCAACGCCGGCAGTTTGCTCGGGTTGCTCGCCTATCCGTTGCTGATGGAACCGCTGATGGGACTGCGCGCGCAATCGTGGGGATGGAGCGCCGGCTACGTCGCGTTGGCGGCGCTCGTTGCAGCCTGTGCCGTGGTGTTGTGGCGGCGCGGCGGCGAGGACGCTGTAGCCGCGAGCCTGCTCGCGGCCTCCGGGGAACAAACGCCCCCGACACCTGCCGCGAGCAGGCTCGCGGCTACAGGAACGCAACGATTGCGCTGGGTGCTGCTGGCCGCGGCGCCGTCGAGCTTGATGTTGAGCGTGACGACGCATCTCTCGACGGAGGTGGCGGCGATGCCGTTGTTGTGGGTGGTGCCGTTGGCGATTTACCTCGTGACATTCATCCTTGTATTCGCAGAGCGCCAGTGGATCAGGCTGCGCTGGATGACGGCGGCGCTGCCGTGGGTGGTGTTGCCGTTGACCGTGATGTACGGAATGCGGATCAGCGACCGCGTGGCGTTGGTCGGCGGCTGGAATCTGCTGCTGCTGTTTGTCGGCGCGATGGTGTGCCACGGACAACTCGCCGCGGAACGCCCGTCGCCGGCGCGCCTGACGGAATTTTACTTGTGGATATCGGTCGGCGGCGTGCTCGGCGGCATTGTTAATGCGCTGGCGGCGCCGCTCCTGTTCCACTGGGTGGTGGAATATCCGGCGTCCATCGCGCTGGTCTGCCTGTTGGCGGCGCGCATCCAGCGGCCACAGTGGGCTGACGTTCTTTTACCGGTCGCACTGGGCGCCGGCGGCTGGGCGCTGGGCGAATGGGTGCGCCAATGGCCGGCGGAAGCGGCGTCCTACGCCATGATCTTCAAGCTGGCGGTGCCGGCCGCAGTCGCGTTGTTGCTGCGGAACCGTCCATTGCGCTTTGCCCTGGCAGTGGCGGCATTGTTTGCAGCGGCCACGTGGCTGCCGGGCGAACGGGCGCGCGTGTTGACGGTGGAGCGGAGTTTCTTCGGGGTTCATCGCGTGCGACGGGACGTGGCGGACCGGTTTCGCCGGCTCGAACACGGCACGACGTTGCACGGCATCCAGAACATTCAGGCCGACCAGCGACACGAACCGCTCGGCTACTACTCGCGCATCGGCCCGGTGGGACAACTGATCGCCGCGCGCCGGCAAATGAACCTGCCGATGCGCCAGGTCGGCGCCGTCGGCCTCGGCACGGGCGCCGTGGCCGCGTATGCAGGAGCGGGCGAGACGTGGACGTTTTTCGAGATTGACCCGGTGGTCGAACGGATCGCGCGCAACCCGCGCCTCTTCACGCATCTCGCCGACTGCCGCGGCGAAGTCAAGGTCACGATCGGCGACGCCCGGCTCTCGCTGGAGCGGTCAACGGAGCAATTCGATGTGCTGCTGATGGACGCGTACAGTTCCGATGCGATTCCGATGCATTTACTGACGCGGGAGGCGGTGCAGTTGTACCGTCAACGACTGGAGCCGGATGGCTGGCTGATTTTCCACTTCAGCAACCGGTATTTTGACTTGGAGCCGATCCTGGCTGCGCTGGCGCAGGACGCCGGCCTGGCGTGCCGCGTGCAGGAAAAAGAGCGCGTCAGCGCCGAGAACAAAGCGCGCGGCGTGTTTGCATCGAGCTGGGCGGTCATGTGCCGCGAGGAAGCGCACCTCGGCGCGGTGCTGAAGGATTTGCGCTGGCGGCCGCCGAAACTCAAGCCAAACATGAGACTCTGGACGGACGATTACGCGAGCATCCTCAGCGTGTGGAAGTGACATCCGAGCTTGGTTGCGCGTCCTGAAGGAGTGAGGTAGGATGAGGGCATGAAATGGGCATTGATATTGGCATGCCTGTGGGCCGGCTGTGCGAGAGAGACGGCAAGTGTTCCGGTGTTACCGGTGACGGCGGCGCAACTGCTGGAGGCGGTGCGCGCACCGGGGGCGAAAGCGGTGTTGGTGAACGTTTATGCCACGTGGTGCGGGCCGTGCCGGGAGGAGTTTCCCGATTTGGTGAAGTTGGAGCGGGAGTATCGCGTCAAAGGTTTGCGAGTGTTGTTCGTGTCCGTGGACGACGAGGAAAACATGTCAGCCGTCAAACAATTTTTGGCAGCACAAGGCGTCACCTATGCGTCGTACCGGAAGGCGCAGCAGGACATGGAGTTCATCAACGGGCTGGATTCCCGCTGGAACGGCACGTTACCGGCCACGTGGATTTACGACGGCGCGGGCCGGTCGCGGGATTTCTGGATCGGGGCGGCCGATTACAAAATGTTCGAACAGAAACTCAAACCCCTACTGGAGGAGAAACCATGAAACAGAAAATACTGGTCGCATTGTTGGTTGCGTGCGCGGTGTCCGCGCAGGCGCAGTTGAAGATCGGCGACAAGATGCCGGCCACGGACGTGAAGTTGACCGGCGAAGGCGGCAAGCAGATGACGCTGGCGGAGCTGGCGAAGGGCAAGAGAGGAACGCTGGTCATCATCACGTGCAACAACTGTCCGTACGCCGTGGCATGGGAGAGGCGAATCGTGAACATTGGAAACGACTGGGTGCAGAAAGAAAAAAACCTCGCGGTCGTTGCCGTGAATCCCAATGATCCAAAAATCTCCCCGTCGGACTCGCTCGACAAGATCGTGGCGCGGGCGAAGAAGGAGTTCTACAAGTTCCCGTACGTGGCGGACACCACGCAGCAGTTGGCGAAGGCGTTCGGCGCGACAAAGACGCCGGAGTGTTTCCTCTTCGACAGCAAGGGCGTGCTCGTGTATCACGGCGCGGTGGACGACAACCACAAGGACGCAGGGAAAGCGAAGAACAAATACCTGGCTGACGCGCTCAACGCGATGCGCCACAGCAAACCCATCACTGCCGCCAAGACGCAGGCGATGGGTTGCAGCATCAAGTGGCGCTAACCCGTTATTGTTTGGCGGAATCCAATTCCTGGAGGAGAGCGATGGCCCGCTGGACGTCGGCGAGGACCAAGGCGGTGCCGGAAGCGACATACTCGCGCAGGTAAGCAACAATGGCGGCGCGCTGCGCGGCTGAGAAACCGCCAACAAGCTTGGCGTGGTGTTCCTGCCGTTGCGGGTTTTCATCGGAACGCGGCGGGAGAAATTGCTTGGTAATCAGGAACGGAATCAAACAGGTGTCCTGCCAGGCATCAAGCGTCCGGGTCATATAGGCTGGGAGAAAATACCGGAATGCTTCCGGAGTAAACAACGAGAGCGCCAGTTGCTGTTTACGCAAACTTTCCAGTGTATGGGACTTCCACTTGGTGCCGTGGAAATAATCGCAGACGTGGCGGCAGATCGGGCAGGAACAGTGGATGATGTTCAGGTCGCCCGGATAGTCCACCCGCTCGAACGCTCCCTCAATTGTCTCGCGAACACTCATGGCCTTGCGCGGAGATTATGCCCAATGAGTCCGTCTTGTCAACCGAAGCCCACAAGGAAGTCGCGCCACAGGTTTGGTATTGATGCTGCTGCAAGTCCCGTGTAGGCTGTCTTCGCAAGAATGGAAATCACATGGAAGTCCCCGGCATAGTGCCTCCGTCAACGATCTGTCCGTCCTGCAAGGGCGTCATCCCCTTGGAGGGACGCGAAGGCTTGACGCACGTGGACTGCCCGCATTGCGGGGCGCCCACGGTCGTGCCGGTCGAGTTTCGCGGCTTCCTCCTGTTGCACGCGCTCGGGTTCGGCGGCATGGGCACGGTGTACCGCGCGATGGACCTGTCCCTGAACCGGATGTTGGCCATCAAGATTCTCCGCCGCAAACTCGCCTCCAGCAACGAGTTTCTGGAAAATTTCCGCCGCGAAGCGCAAGCCGCCGCCGCCGTCAACCACAACAATGTCGCCCGCGTCTTCTCGTTCGGCCACCACGAAGGACAATGCTACCTCGTCATGGAACTGCTGGAACGCGGCAGCCTCGACGACCGGCTCACCAAGATCGGCAAGGTGCCCGAAAAGGAAGTGCTCGACATCGGCATCCAGATTGCCAACGGCTTGAAAGCCGCGCTCGACACCGGGCTGTTGCACCGCGACGTCAAACCCGGCAACATCCTCTTCAACGAACAAGGCGTCCCGAAAATTGTGGATTTTGGCCTTGCCCGCCCCAAGGACGCCGACCACCAAGCCGGCAGCAGCGCCGAGCCGGTCTGGGGCACGCCCTATTACATCGCCCCGGAAAAATTGACCACGCACACCGAGGATTTTCGCAGCGACATCTATTCGCTTGGCGCGACGTTGTTCCACGCAATGACGGGACGCCCTCCGTTTGATGCGGCGACTGCAGTGGATGTGGCTGTCAAACACACGACGACGCCGGCGTACTCGTTGAAAACCTATCTGCCCACGGTGCAAGACGCCACGGCACAGGTCATCGGACGAATGATCGCCAAGAATCCGTCCGACCGTTATGAGAGTTACGATGCGTTGATTGCCGACTTGGAGAAGACAAAAAAGGCACTCGAAGAAGCCGAAAAGAAACCGGCCATCCTCACCCAAACCGGCGAACGAATCAGCGTCTCCTCGATCATCCTCACGGTCGTCGGCCTGCTGGCCATCATGGTCGCCGGCGTGTTCCTGTGGCTGAATCGTGACAAGTTTTTGCCTGAACAACCGGCGCCGGCACCACAGCCGGTGGTGACGCAACAGGTGGTCAGGACCACCGTCAAGACCGAAGACGTCAATTTCAACAATATCCCGGGCTGGCGCGCCGCCGCACAACAACTTGCCGAGGGCAAGATGACCGAGGCGTTGCTGGGATACGGGGCGCTGCAAAAACAAAAGGAAATCCGCTCACAACCCAACCACCTGCGCTGGCTCCATTATGCCGAGGGCGTTGGCTTCCTGCTGAACAACCAATCCAAGGAAGCAAGCGAGTCCTTCGCGAAGGCCGAGGATTCCGTGCTCCAATCGCAACTGCCGTCCAAGATCACCGCCATCAATTTCGTCAGTCCGCTGGCCGGCGTCATGCTCAAGAAACTCCCGCAGGCCAGCATGGACAAAGCCGCCGACATGCCGCGTTGGGCCGTTCACCTCAGCGATTTCAATGCCGGGCTTTTCGAACTGCGCGTCCGCCACTACACGAATGCCGCGCCGCGATTCACCCGCTATGCCAAGGCCACACCCAACGCCGACCATCGGTGGATGTACGCTTTCCAACCCTTGGCCGCCGCGCTGGCCCGCGAGTGTTCCGCCGTCCCGCAAGCCATCAACCACGCCGGGCAACTCTACAAACAAGGCGACCTCCCCGAGGCGCTCAAGTCGCTCAAAGAACAGCAGGCCAAAACACAAATCCCGTTTTTCAAGGCGCAACTCGGCAGCGCCTCCAACGCACTGCGCCAGCGCGACGAAGAACTCCGCAAACGGCAGCAACAAGAGCGCCTTGCCGCCGAAACCCGCGAACGCGAACAACAACAGCAACGCCAACTGGAACAACAACGCAAAAAGCAAGAGGCCGACGAGAAACTGATCGCTGCCGTCGAAACCGAAGCGCCCAAGTTGCTGGCGGCCTACGATTTCAAGAAGCTGCTGGAGGACTACCAAGCGATTCAATCCAAACTCCAAACCGCCGGCGCCCGCGCCCGCCTGGCCCGGCATCTTGCCCGCCTCAAAACTCTGGCCGAACTCAAACGCGACCTTGCGGCCGCCTTCGCGCGCCAACCTTTCAACGGCGAGGACATCAAACAACCCGGCGGCGCCGCCTTCATCGGCAAACTCACCCGCGCCACCGACACGGAACTTGGCTTTGTCGTGGACTTCGGCGATTCGAAGCACGAATGGGGCGAGTTGCAGCCGGCCACCATCGTCATGCTCGCGGCCTTCTACGCACGCACGGAGAAAACGGAGCAGCAGGCGCTGTGGTATTTCCGAATTGCCGTCTTTTGCAAACAATACGCGCTGGACCGGTTCGTGGACGCATACGCGCAAGAGGCAATCAAGCTCCAGCCATCCCTCGAGGCAGAACTCAACAACGCCCTGGGCAAATAGCCAGCCCTACCGTCTCACCAGCAACTCGCTGCGAACCGCCTTGACGCCGGACACCGACTGCGCTGCCGCCTGTGCACGCCACGCAACGGACTGCGACGACGCAACGCCCTGCAACGTCACCACGCCGTCGCTGATGATGATCTTGATGTTCATGGCGTCGCCGGGACACTGCGTCTGGATACGATAACGCACTTCTTTTCCCATTGCCTCGTCGGGTCGCTCCGCCGCCGGAACCGGGCGGGGAACCTGCGCCGGCTTGTTTGCCGCGCATCCTGCCGCCAACATCACGCACATTGCCAAAAAAAACATTCTCACGAATAACCTCCATTCATCGCACGCATCAACCGCCAACGATCCGCCATGCGCAGACATTGCAAAGTCCGCGCGCCGCTGTCAATGACGTTCCCACAACGTTTCCGTTACTGAAATTGCTTTTCAGAGGCGCTTCGCATCGGCGCCAGCAGGGGGGTAACTCAATCCGAATTGGTCTGACCTTGCTCCGCAGACGACCGCCTCATCACTTCATCTGTCAACTGTCGAGAGTGACCCTCTCCCTTTAAATCTATTGAATTTAATCTAAGAAGGGAATATAGAAAGGTTTAAAAGAGGGTCATAAGAAGCATTTTTAGGTAAACAGCAGTAAATCAAAATGAAAATAGATTTCGATATAAAATATAGCCCGAAAAGTTTTAATGAAATGTGCGAAGTTGCGACAAGACTTGGGCTCGACGCATTAGTCATTAGAGCCCCCAAAGGAGTAGTAGTTCCGACATCGACCCATCTGAAAATTTTTTCAGGAATAGAGACAGAATGGGATGCAGTATATGAGATTGAGGCACTGCAGGATTTTCTTTCTGGAAAGGATGCTGGAAAGACAGAAAAAAAGACAGTACATGGAAAAGCCCTGTCTATATTTCCAACCAAGGTCCAGTTTCCAGAAAACCTTCCTACGAGTCTTTTTGATCTAATTGAAACGGTTTCAAAAATGGGAGGGGTAATAATTTCCATGCATGATGATAACAATGCAACAATTCCGCTTTTAAGAGATGATTCTAAACAAGTTTATCAATTTCATGCATCAAGAATAAGGCCTTACAAATTTAGAGATGTTGCTCTTATGTTGCCCTATGTAAATCTAGCCGTAGCAGGTAGTGGAGCAAGAAACCCCTTAGAACTACGAAATGGAGCATACACTTATTTTTCAGCCGAAGTAACAACAAACGAAGGGCTAATTGAAGCTATTCGAAATAAAGCCAATACGCGACTTTATGTAAGAAAAGGTGGTCAAGATATCAGAATAGAAGAAACTGTGCCACGCCTAACCCCGTCGATGAGATAGTTCCTCTTACTTCCGCCTGTACGGCGCAACCCTATCAACCCAGTCTCCATTAACTCTAGAAGGATTAGTTGTTGGAATCCTGCTTTGCTTTGGAGGTCTATCAATAATAACCGTTCCAAGTCTCATTTTTCCAGAGTCATCAATAATCCATCTACTTTCTAGGTTTACCTTCTTACCGTTTGGGCCAGTTACAGTCGACTTGAAATTAACGGCATCATATATTTTGCTTCCAACCTCAACTTGTGGAATTTTTACTAATTTTCCAGAATTAGTTTGATCTATCAATATTTTTGCAACCCCTTCATTATTTTCCACACCAAGTAATGAGAATGTGTCCCTTATTTCTTTGTTTCTCATCGCATCATGAAGATCCGATAGTTTCAATGCTTCATCTTTTGTAATAATTTTTCTACCAACATCAAATTGAGTTCCCTCTGGCTGAGACTTAATGTATTTTCGTACATCTCCCAAAGCCATATCCAGGTCCCCACTTTTACTTCCAAATTCTTTTGCCTGCCTGCCCAAGTCATCTAAATGATAGGACGCGCAACAAAGTTGCTACGTCCATCAGCACTATGAATAACACTCATCAACAGCCTTGTACCGCGGACGCTGGCGCCGCGCAAGCCGCCAGTCAACCGGCCACCCCCTACCAGCAGATCAAGCTGGC
>VHCW01000073.1 GCA_016871575.1 Verrucomicrobiota bacterium | reverse complement strand
CGGGACTTGCATAATCCCAAGGGCGAACCGGCAACAAGGCTGAATTCTTGACAGTTGGTCAAGTTGTTGCCGAACCTGATTGCGCGGTTGTTAGCTGCTGAACAAAGGCGCTCGACCGTTGATGCCCACAAGAGGGACAAGGAGAACTTTTTGCATAGAAGAAACGACAAACCGGAACCTGCAAAAGGGCTGCAAGCTTTTGCATTTGTTTGGGCGAGGGAAACCGGTCGCCACTTTCCCACCGACTGCACGTGGACTCCGAGACGTTCAACTCTGTGGCAACCCGTTTGAGCGGCCATCGGTTCTTGTCGCGCCACTCCCGCAGCGTTTCACCCAAGAAATTCGCTGGCAGCGTTCGCCGTTTCTCTTTGTGGTTCATCGTGGCCGAATTTTTTCTACGCTGGCAGACGACCACGGAAAGAAAAGGGGCGCGAACTCAACGCACCCTCACGAGAGGCACCGCGAAGCGCCTTGGAGAGAAGCACGCCAAGCCGCGCCCTTGTGGGGCGCGACTTCGGTCGGTCCTCTCCTGAAATTCGCGGTTTTCTCGTGAGACCCGCAGCCGAAGCTACGCAAATAGATTTTGAGTTATTGGTTTATGTGACTTCTGTTTCTCCTTCGGCACGAACAATACCCTCGTCGGGGAGTCGGAGGCAAGCCCCGCGTGATGACTTCCCCAAACTCGACGTGCAATTCGGCGCTGTAATCACGAGTTGCTCGCCCGGCGGCGCGAAACCCCGCGAGGACGCGGGGCGTTCGCGCCATACAATTGCCATAGCCTGAAAGACACCTCCTATTTCCGCTTCAGAATCGCAGCCATCACTGCGTCCGGGCTGTCGGCCTTCGTTATCTTTGCGGAACAGAGCGCGAGCAGCGCCTCGATGTCGCCGTACTTCTCCGCGCCGGGCATGAAGTTCACGTCCCAGACGTTGGTGAGGTTTGCAAAACGGAAACCTCCGAGGTCAACCATGACTTCTCGCACTGAGGAACCGGCAAGCGCCGCGCTCGCCACGGCGATGGCGCCGGCGCCCTCAACGCCGGCGATGATGATGCGGCCGGAGCGGATTGTCGCAATCGCAGCGAGCGCATCGCCCACGCGCTCGGCAAACAGAGGCGGGTTGTAGCCGTAGTGATAACCGGCGTAGCCTTCAAATCCCGCCTGCTTGCGCGCGCCGTAAACGTTCGGGTTCTTCGTCGCCCCTTGGAGGTAAAGTTTTGGACACGCGACGGCGTAGCCGGCGTCGAGAAGTTGGCGCGGCGGTGCGGGATTTTTCAGCGACAGCCAGAGCACGGTGGTCTTGTTCCAACGTTCCGGGTAGCTCACTGGCGCGTCAACGACGTCGGTGCGCTTGCAGTCGAGCATGAGTTGCCAGGCGGTGCGCCGCGCTGCGGATGGAACCTTCTGCTGCCTGAACCATTTGATGACGGCAACCTCGTGCGGCGTGCCGACGTTGTCGCCGCTCGGCGCGGGATGTTTGTCGTCCCACACGCTCAATTCCTGCTGTGTGGAGAACACGAAGTCGCGCTCGGCAAGCTGGGCGTCGCTGAGACCGAGCTTGAGGTGCTTGTTGAAGAACCGATACATGTGCGCGCGGGAGACGGCGTTGTAGTTATGCGGGAACTTGATGTCGAAGTGAGCCTCAACGCGGTCGCCCACGCCGAGCATCGTGTAGAGGTTTTTCAGGTCGGGAAAACCTTTTGTCTCCAACTCCTTCGTCCAGTCGTCCGCGGCGGTCAGGCCCTGCGGACGCGGTGCGGTGAGCGCGGCGATGTCAATGTTGCCCATGCCGATGCGCAGGTAGTGTGAATTCTCGCACGTGCAACCGCCCTGCATCGCGGTGCTGACCATGACGCACGGAAACGCCGCTTTCACGCGGTCGTCAATGCCGCTGATGATCATCGTTTGCGTGCCGCCGCCGCTGGCGCCGGTGCAGCCGATGCGCGATTTGTCCACGAACGGCAGCGACGTGATGAAATCGAGGGCGCGCACGCTGTTCCACGTCTGGAGTGGAAAGTAGCCGCAGAGGTTCAGTTCCGCCTCCGCGCTGAGGAACCCTTTCTCCTGCGGGCCGTGCCGGTGCAGTACCTTGCCGTTGGCGTCGCAGAACTGCACGCTGTCGGCGTAGCCGAGCATGTCGTAGAAGAACACCGCGCAGCCCATGCGCGCGAGCTGCACACAACGCGCCTGCAACGGCGAGCGCGCTGCATTCTCGAACGTCTCCGCACCCATGTCGAACTGCTTCTTCACGCCGGCCTTGTTGTCCATGAAACGTCCGTTCGGCCAGTGGCCGTGCGGGCAGATGATGCCGGGGATTTTGCCGCTGCGTTTCTTTGGCAGATACAGGTTGCCCGTCACGAAGTGTCCCGGCAACGACTCGAAGAATACCTTCTCCACGGTGTAATCGTCGCGCTCGATCCGTCCGTGGATCACCGCGCGTAACGGCGTCCGTTCTGGCATCGGCAACAGACCCGATGCCAGCAGCACGCGGTTCCGCACCTCCTCGCGTCGTGTTTCCCACGCGGCCCGGTTATTCACTGGCGTGAAGGGGAAGTAGCTCTTGTTCAGGTCGCGCAACGGGCGCGTCGGCACAGGTTCGTCGGCGCGGACCGGCGCGAGAAGCAGGAGCATAATCAGCAAGCAAGCGCTGTGGGTTCGTTGTGACGTTTTGTTTTTCATGTTCGTATTATCCATTACTTCGGCTTCAACAACCCGTGTTTACTGAACCATTGACGGATCAGTCCGAAAACTTCGTCACGCTTGGACTGATCAATCGGATGGCCTTCGCCATCGAAGACTCGCCGGTCGTTCGGGACGCGGTTGCGGTCGAGCGCGTCTTTCAACGAGGTGGATTGTTCCGGGCGCACAACGGGGTCGTTGCCACCGTGCAGGATGAGAAAAGGCGCGCGGATTTTGGACGCGAGTTCAACCGCCGGCGCGGGGAATCCCGTGCGGGGAGACACACCACTGCCGGTGATGGCAGCCGCTTTCAAGAGGTCGGGCGCCGTCGCCGCGAGGCCGATGGTGACGAATCCACCCATGCTGTGGCCGTAGGCGGCGATGCGTTGCCTGTCCACTTCCGGTAAACTGTGCAGGATTCCCACGCA
The DNA here is from genome assembly GCA_016871575.1 of Verrucomicrobiota bacterium. Classification (GTDB taxonomy): domain Bacteria; phylum Verrucomicrobiota; class Verrucomicrobiia; order Palsa-1439; family Palsa-1439; genus CAIKAP01. The sequence goes on along the minus strand of VHCW01000073.1, from coordinate 23,669 downwards.
GGTTTTCGCGCGGCGCAGATTTTCCTCGCTCGCGCCATAATCGGTCGGTCGTTGTCCGCCACGAGCGCCACGGTTGTGCGTGTAGTTCGGCGCGATGCAGACCATGCCCCACTTCACGAACTCGCGCGCCTTCTGCATTCCGAAACTTTCTGCACTGCCGCCGAGCCCGTGGCTGATGAGCACGGCGGGGAACGGGCCTTTGCCATCGGGCTTCAACAGGATGCCGCTCATCTCGAAACCGCCGTCCCGATACGTCCAGCGTTCGCCGTCGAGTGTGAAGTTTTTCGGGCCGGTTGTCGCAGTCGTCTTGCCAATGACCTTTGCTCCGTAAGCCAAAGCAGTTTCAAATGCCGGATCGTAGCTTGGCTGGCCTTTTGTTCCGCGCAAGACATCCACGGCATAGACGCCGAGATAATGGCAGCCGATGCGCTCGGCGGCTTTCATCACATCCATGAGTGAACCAGTGCCTCCGCCGGAGGCGTCCACCATTTCGAAATAGAACCGCGTCTTGGCGTTCCAGCGCTGGAAGGCGGCTTTGCGCGGGCTGTCGGCGTCGTAACTGCGCGCGTTCAGTCCGTTCTGTCCGACGTAGCAGCCGCGAGTGACGCAGTGCTCGCCGATGGCTTGGAACTGTTCCGGACCGTCGAGGCTGCCGATGTTAAGCGTGACGAGCAGCGGCGTTTTCTTGAACGCGGCCACCGCGTCGTCCACGCCTTGTTTCACCGTCGCGAGCCAAAGTTCGTGCGAATACTTGCGGCCATCACTGGCTTTGGCGCCGAGGAAGAGTTGCTTGAAGCCCGGTTCCGCAACGTTGATACGGCGGAACCGATACGGGTTCGTTTCCGCGCCCGGCGTCACGTCCACGAAGAGCACGTTCGGGTCGCCGTCGAATTTGCGCGCGACTTCCCGCAGGAAACGGTTGGCGTGTTTGCGGTAGATCGGGTCCCAGAACAACGGGACGTCGGTCTTCGACGATTCCGAGCGGACCGTGACTGCGCCGGCTTTCAGGACGAACTCCGGTGTGGGATGCTTGGCCGCCGGCTCCGGCCAGTTGCCGCTTGACGACCACATGATGCGCAGCGCGACCTTCTTGCCCGCGCCGGTCCACGTGGCGATGCGTCGGTCGAGCGCGCTCCAGTCGAAGACGCCTTCGCGTTTCTCGACATCGCTCCAGTAGATGGTGAACAACGCGCCGAGGATGTGCGGGTTGCTTGCCGGGGCAGGATTATCGCGCTGTTGATACGAGGCGAAGTAGAGCAGGCCGGTTGGCATGGTCGGGGCGGATGATGACGGGGGCTGCGGCAACGCTTTGAACTTGCCACGGGGCGCTTTGCCTGCGCCGGCAGGCGGCAGGGCGCTGGCAACGCTCTCGGTTTGTTTTGCGACGACCGCCGGGGCGACGTTGCTCTTGAGGTGGCGGTCAAAGAAACCGCTGACCATCTCTTCGATCTCCCGCCCGCCAAAACCTTGTCCGTGTCCTGCGCCTTTGATGGTGTGGAAATGAACGCTGACGCCGGTTTTCTTGAGCGCTTCGAAGAGCAACTGGCTTTGGTTGATCGGCACCGTGCCGTCTTTGTCCCCGTGCACGATGAGGAACGGCGGATCATCTTTGCTGACAAAGGTGATGGGGTTCGCGCGCGCGGCTTTTTCTTTGTTCTGCATGACCGCGCCGCCGAGGAGTTTGCCCTCCGGCGAATCCGCGTTCGCGTGCCGCTCGTACCCCGGCGTGGTGACGAACACCGTGAAATCGGTCGGCCCATAGTAGTCGCACACGGCCTGCACGCGGCTGGACACATGAAGGTTCTCGCCGACATCAAAAGCCTTCACGTCGCCGGTGGTGCCGAGCAACGCCACGAGATGTCCGCCCGCCGAACTGCCCCAAACACCGAAGCGGTCAGGGTTCAGGCCGTATTGCTTCGCGTGCGCGCGCAACCAGCGGACGGCAGCCTTGCAATCCTCGATCTGCGCCGGGAAGACCGCGTGGCCGCTCAACCGGTAGTTGATGCTCGCCACCGCGTAGCCGCGTCCGGCGTAGCCGTTACGCAACGGCGGACAGCCTTCCTTGCTGCCGTTCTGCCAGCCGCCGCCGTGGACCCAAATGATGAGCGGCAACGGCCCCGCGGCTTTTTCCGGCAGGAACAGGTCGAGCTTGTGCCGCTCGTGTCCGTTGGTGACATACGGGAGGTCGCGGTATTCTTTGACGCCATCAGCGCCATGCGCCGCGACCAGAAGCAGAGACAACAGGGCTATGACTTTCATGGAGGCCGAAGTTACCACGAACGGTTGTTTTTCGTCAGACAAATTCGGCGGCGACGGTGTCGGCGTAGCGAAGGCCGCGATGGGTGAGTTGAAGGCGGTCGCCGGACCAGCGGACGAGTCCGTCGGCGAGCAGATGGGAGATGTCGCGGTCTTTCACCAACTCGGCGGGGATGCCGTCGAGCATTCGCAAACCGAACGCGATTCGTTCGATGCGTTTGATTTCTTCGGTGAGTTGTTCCTCGTCGCCGCCTTCGGTCCACCGGCGCAGGCCGATGGTGGAGACGGCACTGGGGCCGAGGCCGAGGTAGTCTTTGCCTTGCCAGTAGGCGAGGTTGTGAACACATTCGCGGCCGGGCTTGGCGAAGTTGCTGATCTCGTAGTGATGATATCCGGCGGTGGTGAGCATCTCCATGAGCTGCTCGTACATCACCCACTGGAGTTCTTCGTCGAGCGTGACGCGCCCCCAAAACGCAGTTTCTTCCTCCAGCGTCAGGCTGTAGGCGGAGATGTGTTCGGGGGCGAGAGTGAGAGCGCGGTCGAGCGTAGCGCGCCATTGCGACATCGTCTGGCCGGGCAGGCCGAACATGAGGTCGAGGTTGAGGTTGGCGAAGCCGGCGTCGCGCAAAAGATGAAACGTGTCGGCTGCTTGCGCGGCGTTGTGGATGCGGCCCAGCACGGCGAGCATGTCGTCGTCGAAGGATTGGACACCAAGCGAAAGTCGGTTCACGCCGGCGCGTTGCCAGAGCGCGGCCTTTTCGGCATCAACGGTGGCGGGATTGCATTCGATGGTGAACTCGGAGGAATTGGAGGGATGGAGGAATGGAGAAATGGAGGTGAGGAGTTGTTGCCAGCGAGCAGTCGGCAGGATGCTCGGGGTACCGCCACCGACGAAGATGGTTTGGAGTTGAAGCGGCGGGCCCGCGGCGAGGTCGCGGCGGATGGACTCGACGTAGTCGGTCATCTCAGCTTCGGTGCCGGGGTGGGAGTGGAAGGCGCAGTAGCGGCACTTGGCGGCGCAAAACGGGACGTGGATGTAGAGGTGTTCGATGGCGCGTTTCACTTCACACGCAAGGACGAGGTGATATCCCAGGAGAGCGCGCGATCGTCTCGGCCAAATCGAACCACGAAGTAGGCGTTGTTGGAGAGTTGATAGGCCCAGGTGGTGATGGATTGGCCGGCGCTGAGCACGGTGCGCTGACGGGTGGGTTTGCCGAGCAATTGTTCCACTTCCTGATCGGTCAAGCCTTGACGCATTTTGGCGCCCATTTCGGCCCCGCGTTTCCGCCATTCTTCTTCGGGGGCTGAACTGACCGCTTTCGGTTCGGGCGCCTTGGGGGAGGCGTCTTGCGGCTTGCAACCGGCGCAACACAACAACGCAACCACCCAAAGGCTCCAACAAAACATTTTTAACTCAGGATTCATGGATTCATTCTCGGTAACGGTTGCTTATGGCTGGTCGCCGACCCAGTTGTGGGGAGCGGGTTTCCAGTCGCCGTTGACATCGTACCGGAAAACTTCCCGTTTCAAGGCAACGGTGCCATCGGGTTTCTGGACCGTTCGTTCGACAATTTTGCGCTGCGGTTTCAATTCACCGGTGGGCCGGTAGCTGAATTTGTCGTGGAGACCTTGTCCGTACTCGACAATTTCGCGCTGCGCGGCGCCGTCATCTGTTTTCGTTTCGGTCGTCAGCACGCGGCCCACGATGCGGTCCTGGCCGCCGGTGGTCCGTCGAATGACGCTCTCGGCGTGCGTCGTGTCGCCTTGTTTGCGGACCTCGGTGTTCTGCACTGCCGTTACGTCAAACCGTCCGCGCAGATGATCGTAGGTGCGAATCTGGCTTTCGATGACGTTTCGCGAGGGGCTGAGTTCGCGGATGTGGCGCTGTTCTTCGCGTTCGACGGCGAGTTGACCGCGCGGATTGGTGGCTTGCTCGACGATGCGGACGCTGGTGGCGCCGTCGGATTCTCGCGTGGCGGTTTCTTCCACGACGCGTTGGCCGGTTTCCTTGCCGAAGGCGTTGCGGGTGATTTCGTTGATGCGAACGGTTTCGCCGGCGCCGGTTTTTTCGCGATGGGTGGTGCGCTGGATGGTTTGGCTCAGTTGCGGTCGCGCCGCGTGTTCGACAATTGTTTCGGTCGTTTCGGACCCGCCGGTCTTCGTGGGGCGCGTCACGCTGGTGATGTTGCGCCAGTCTGTCGTTTGTCCGTCGTGGAGTTGGATGCGCTCGACGGTCTGCGCGGTGACGCTGGCGTCGGCATTGGTGGTGACGCGCGTCTCGGCCGAGACGGGAACGAGTGGCGACAGGCCGCGCGCACCGGGAACCAACGCGAGGATGGCGACTGTCACGATGGCAATGTGTTGTTGTTTCATGGCCTGTTCCGTTGGGGATAGTGTACGCCTCTTTTGGCGGTTGTCACGACAGGAGGTTGTCGGCATACTGCGCCGCCAATCATGTCAGGAACAAAACCAACCTTGATTCTGGCCAGCGCGTCGCCGCGGCGCGAGTTGTTGCTGCGCGAGATGGGATTGGCTTTCACCGTCATCCGGCCTGACGGCGTGGAAGAACTGGAATCGGGTTTGGCCCCGGAGGCGCTGGCGTCGCACAACGCCCAGCGCAAAGCGCGCGCGGTGGCGGGACGGCGCCGCGAGGCGTTGGTGCTGGGCGCCGACACCATCGTGGTGCTCGACGGCGTGGTGCACGGCAAGCCGCGCGACATGGCGGAGGCCGTGCGGATGCTGGGCCGGCTGGCGGGCCGGGCGCATGAAGTGTTCACCGGGGTCTGCCTGGTCCATGCGTCGCGGGGTTTGGAGATTTCTTTTTGCGAGCGGACGCTGGTTTGGATGAAACCGTTTACCGCCGGGGAGATTGCCGCGTATTTCTTGAAGGTGAACCCGCTGGACAAGGCGGGCGCCTACGCGGCGCAGGAACACGGCGACACGATCATTGAACGGATCGAGGGCAGTTTCACGAATGTGATGGGGCTGCCGGTGGAGCGGCTGCGCGCGGCGCTGGTGCCGCTTATTTCGACTTGGCGCGGATGATCATTCGTTTGCGGCCGCCTTCGTCTTCGTTTCCTTCGCTGACAGCTTCCAATTCGGGGTCGCGCTCGATGTGGCGGTGAATGATCCGCCGATCGAACGGGCTGTACGGGCCGATGGTCACCGAGTCGCCCCACCGGCGGACCCGGTCCACCGCATCGAGGGCTTTCTTGATCAGTTCATCGCGCTCGCGTTCCCGGTAGCGTTCGCAATCCACGATGACGCGCGGCGCGTCGGGATTGGCGCGTTGCAGGATGCGGTTCAGGAGGAACTGCAACTGGTCGAGCGTCTGGCCGTTGCGCCCGATGAGCCGGTCGGGATCGGCGGTGGCGATGTGCAACAGCGGCGCGTCGTCCTGCGTGAACTGATCCACCTTGGTCTGGAGGCCCAGATGGTCGAGCATGGTTTGGAGCACGATTCGCGCATCGAGGGTTATGGGGGTTGTGGCGGGAGAGGCTGGGTTGTCCATGGAAAAATTTATTTTGCCGGCTCGGGTTTGCGCATGCTCCACCATTGCTGCGCGATGGAAAGGAATTGTTGCGCGGTCCAGTACAACACCAGGCCCGAGGCCATGTTGTAGAAGAAGATCAGCATGATCAACGGCATGAACATCATCATCTTTTGCTGCTGGGAATCGCCGGTGGTCGGCGTGATTTTCTGCTGCCAGATGGTGCTGGCGGTCATCAACAGCGGCAGCGGGTTGAGCGGGAAACCGAACACCGTGGCGACCGTGTCCGGCAACGACAGGTCCTTGATCCAGAGGAAGGCGACGCCGCGCAATTCGGCGGCGTTGGAGAGCACCTTGTAAAACGCGATCAGCACCGGCAACTGCACCAACATCGGGAGACATCCGGAAACCGGGTTGATCTTGTGCTCCTTGTAGAGCTTCATCATCTCCTGGTTCATCCGCTGCTGGTCGTCCTTGTACTTCTCCCGGACCTTTTGCATCTGCGGCTGGAACTTCTGCATGTCCTTCATGGACTTGATGCTCTTGGCCTGGATGGGCCAGAAGATGATCTTCAACAAGATCGTGACCAGGATGATGGCCACGCCGTAGTTCGGAACCAGCTTGTGGCACCAGACCATGCCCTTGAACAACGCCAGCCCGAAGATCCCCGTGTAGCCGTCCATCCACGACCCGAAATCCATCACTTCCAACTGGCCATGACCTAGCGCGGCGAGCCGCTCAAATTCTTTCGGGCCAACGTAACAATTAAAACTGAATGTTCCGCCCCCACCGGGCCATTCGGCCACCGCCATCACGCCTTGAGGCGGCTCCTTGGCCGTCCAGTCCGGCGACGGCGGCAATGTGACTGGCTGGTATGTGACCGATGTGGTGTTGGTGTTGCCGGTCAACACTATCGCAAAATACTGGCTCTTCACCGCCACCCAACGCGCCTGAATCAGTTCGCGATTCTGGTCTTTTGCCGCGCGTTTGGTCACCACGCTCAGGTCGCGGTTCGACCATTTCGGGCCATCCTGCCAGTCGGCGTTCAGATACAACGGCGCTTCCTGAATGTGCGTCGAGCGCGCCGTGCCGACCACGACGCCGATGGCGGGCGCCCGCTCGTACTCGATTGTGCCGGTCAGGACGTAATCCGTGCCGAGCGTGACCGTCTTCGTCACGTTACCCGCGCGCATCACCACGGTGTTTCGGCCTTCCTTTTCCAGCGTGAACACCGCGTTGGTGTCAGCGCCCGGCAGACCGGTCAGCGCCAGCGCCGCCACGGGCGCGTCCTGGTTCAGCGTGATATGGCCGTGCCCGTTTGCGTTGTGCTTGAGCAGTTCGACGCTGCGGATGCCGCCGCCCCAGCTTGTGAACACGACCCGGATGAACTCGTTGTTCAACGCCAAAATCTCCTCGGCGGGCCGTTCCACCGACGGTGGCGGGACATTGGTCGGGGCCGGCGCAATGACTTCGGCCACGACGTTGCTGGCCGCGACGGCAGGAACAGCGGCGGCGGCCGTCGGGCGTTTGGGGACTGGCGGAAAGAGTTTGTTCGCCAGAAATTGCAGGCCGAACAAGGCCAGCATGCAGGCGGCCATCACGAGAAGTGTGCGTTTATCCATCATGGTTCAGGTACCGGGTCGAACCCGCCTTCGTGCCACGGATGACAACGCCCCACGCGCCGCGCCGCCAGCCACGCGCCGCGGGCAGCGCCGTGTTTGGCGATGGCCTCGGCCGCGTACTGCGAGCAGCTCGGATGAAACCGGCAGCACGGCCCGACCAGCAACGACAGCGTAAGCTGGTAGGCGCGGATTAACAGCAGTAGGAGTTGTCGGATCATGTGGAGGGAAGCAGGCCGGCCGAGCGCCACAGCAAGAGCATCTCCGTTTCAACGTCGCGGAGTTTCTTGTGGCTGATGGCGGTGCGGGCGACCATGACGAGTTGTAGGTGTTCGGGAAGTTCGTGTTTGTGGAGGCGATACGCTTCGCGCAGCAGGCGCCGGCCGCGGTTGCGCGTGACGGCGTTGCCGACGCGGCGGCTGGTCACCACGCCGACCCGGCGCGGTTCCTCCGGCGCGTCGAGCGCATAGACGACCAGCAGCCGGCCCTTGGCGCAGCGGCCTTCGTCATAGACGCGGCGAAACTGCCAGCCGCGCTGGAGCCGGTCGGCCTTGGTGAATGTGCGTGCTCCATGCAACTTCAGACCTGTGTCAGCTTCTTGCGTCCGACGCGGCGGCGGTTGCGGAGGACGGCACGACCGCCCTTGGTGCGGTTGCGGCCGAGGAAGCCGCAACGGCGTTTCCGGCGGCGTTTCGATGGTTGATAGGTTCGTTTCATGATTTCGTTTTCCTTGAAAGGTCGGTCATCCTAACAATCCTAGGCCGATTGTCAACCCATGCCCACAGGGATTTTTGTTGATTCCCCGATTGAACAGGATCCACGGAAACGGTAGGGTCTTCGTCCATAAACTCATGACAATCCAATCTTCTCATTCCGGTCTGTTGAAAAGCGTGATCGCCATCCTTTGGCTCTTCACCTGCCTGTGCCCGACAATCGCTTGGGCCGCCAAGGAGCAGTCGCTCAATGTGTTGTTCGTCGGGAACAGTTACACCGCCCGTCATGATCTTCCGCAGCTTGTGAAAGCGATGGCCGAAGCCGGGCAGCCGGGGCTGGCGTTTGACGTCAGCACCGTGATTTACGGCGGTCGCACGCTCAAAGACCATTGGCGACTCGGCACCCAGAACTTCGTCAAGCTGGCGAGTCTTACCGCCGAGGAGGAACAGGCCACGATCCAATCGTTGCGCGCCGCCATCAAAAAAGACCCGAAAGACCGGTACGCGCCGGGAGCATTGAAGCGGCATCTGGAACTGGTCAAGTCGCTGGACAAGCCGCGGCGCAAGTGGGACATCGTGGTGTTGCAATCGTACCGCGATGACACGATGGGCGAGCAATCTCCGTACATTGAGTACGCCCCGAAATTCGCCGAACTGATCCGAGCACAAGGCGCGCGCGTGGTGTTGTACGAGACCACCCCAACCACACAAAATGACAAGCCGCTGACAACCCCGCCCGACGCGGTCCCGGTGCTGGCAAAGGAGCGGGCGATTGCTGCGCTGGCCAGGCGGATTGATGCCACGGTCGTGCCGATGGCGGTGGTGGCGCTGCATTGCCAGACAGTTCGCCCCGACTTTACGCTGCGATTTCTCAATGACGCGCACCTCAACCAGACAATGGCCTACTTGACCGCCTGCACGTTTTACGGCGCGCTGTTCAATCGCAGTCCCGAAGGATTGCCGGTGGACAAAGTGACAGACATCCGATTCTTCAATGACCGAGAGAAGGACAAGGATCGTGACGGCGCCCCGATTACTCGCGTCTTCTCCGCGAAGGATCGCGCTGACCTCCAACGCCTCGCGTGGGAGGGACTCCAGAAATTCAAGGCATTAGCAGCGGCGCGGTAATCAACTCCGCGACTTTGATGTCATTGTCACAGTTCACGGTGTCTTCATAAAGACACTCTGAACATCCAGCCCGCCCAAACGCAGCGAATCTAGCTGCTCGGCGGGCTTTGTCGCCTCGAAACGCGCTCTCAACAGGAGGCAGGTGTTGCTGCGCCGGGCCAGTTCCTCATCGGTGCTGTCGGGCGAAAGCACGTTTTGCTTGTCGCCCCGGAGAACCAGCAGCGTGCAGGTCTGCCCGACGGTTGGCGTCCAGCGTTTCTTCGCGTCCCATGTGGAACTTGTCGCCAGACCTGCAAACGGATCGTTCACCCAGTCGCCCCCTTTGACCCGGTCAAGTTGCCAGTCCTCATCCCACTCCCAACGAACCGCCCCGGCGCCCTTGGCGCCGAGTGTTTTCCCGTCCACGAGTTTGTACTCGAAATACCCGTCTAACCCCTTCCCGCGGGCCGGCACACACCACCGCCCCCGCGTTAGTGGCGACAACGCATCCAGCTTGCCGTCCCGCCAGCATTCCGCCCAGATGTTCACTCGATGATCCGCCGGCCCGACAACATGGTAGCGAAACGACCGATACACCTTTTCCTCCGACTCCGTCCCCTTGCCCGGCGCCGCTGCGATCACCGCCGTCAACGGCTCGCCGCTGCTCGCCGGCTTCGGCGCCTCGTTTCGTCCGCAGCTTGCAGCCGTCAAGAAACTGAGCAACATCATCCATTTGAATCCGCCGTCTCGAAAACATTTGCGTATCGTGTTCATGGCCGATGTTTCCTTCCAACCTTCGCTCATTGGCTGCCGACACCGGTGACGCACATGCGCAGCGTGTAAATGCTTTTGCCGGCGGTGATGAACAGGGTGCGACGGTCCTTGCCGCCAAAACAAACATTGGCCGTCCACGGCTCGGACACTTCGATGTGGGCGATTTGTTTGCCGTCCTTGTTGAACACCAACACGCCTTTGCCGGTCAGATAGACGTTGCCCCGGTTGTCAATGGTCATGCCGTCGGAGCCGTGCCCGCAGAACAAGCGTTTGTTCGCCAGCGAACCGTCTGGCTGGATGTCGTAGGCGTAAGTCTTTTTCGCCCGAATGTCGGCCACGTACAGCGTTTTGCCATCGGGCGTGCCGATGACGCCGTTTGGTTGTTGCAGGTCGGTGGCGACGCGCGTGAGCGTCTTGTGGTCGGGCGCGAGATAATAGACATGCTGGCCGTCCTGTTCCATCGGGCCGCGGTCCCAGAACGAGCGCTTGTAGAACGGGTCGGTGAAATAAAGGCCGCCATCGGGCCGGATCCAGAGGTCGTTGGGACCGTTGAGCTTTTTGCCCTGATAATCTTTCACGACGACGGTGACCTTGCCGTTCGGAGCGATGCGCCAGAGTTCGTTCTTGTCGTCGGCGCACGCCCAGAGGTTGCCATCCTTGTCGAAGCAGAGGCCGTTCGAGCGTCCGCATGGGCTTTTGAACTTCGTGAGCTTGCCGTTGGCAGCATTCCATTTCACGATGCGATCATTCGGCTGGTCGGTGAAAAACACATTGCCGGCGGCATCGCAGGCCGGGCCTTCGGTGAATTTGTAGTTGCTGGCGACGTTCTCCAGCTTCGCGCCGTCCGAGATGAAACATCGTTCGATTGCGGCCACCGTGAGCGCGCCAGCGAACAGAATGAGGATCGTTATCTTCATGGGATTCTCCTTATTCAGCGGTGATCAGGACGACGGCGTCCTGTGTTGATTGTGCGAGTTCTTCCAGCCGGCGCTTCGAGCCGAAACGCGGCGCTGCGAGTTTGCCGAGCGCATCGGGCGCCGATTCCAAAAACGCGAGCGCGTAGCTGGATTTGACGGCGTAATTTACGTTTTGCGGCACCACGCCACCAATCCGCTCCGCTGTGCGCAGGTTGCTGTAGGTGCGCGCCAGCACGCCGATGACGCTGCCGCGTGAGTTGACGAGCGGCCCGCCGGAGTTGCCGGGCTGGATGGCGGCGTTGACTTGGAAGTAACGCGGGTCGTCGAGTTCGCCGGCCAGCGAGTTGACTGTTCCATCCGTGAGCTTCGGCGAAACGCCCATCAGGTTCGGACTGGGAAACCCGACGGTGAACACCGGTTCGCCGAGCCGCACGTCGCGGCTGCTGGCCAGCGGCAGCGGACGGAACCTGCCGCTGACCTTCAACAACGCCAGGTCATTCACGACATCCGCCTTGACCAACGCGGCCAACATCGTTTCCGCGCCCAGCCGCACCGTGATGCGAACGGCGTCCTTGATGCAGTGCTGGCAGGTGAGGATGTAGCCGTCGGTCGTGATGAAAAAGCCCGTGCCCATCTCCAGGCGCGCGGCCTTGTGTCCTTTCAGAAACTCGTCGCCGGCGCGTTGCGCCTGTTCTTTTTCCGCCACAGTCAGCCGCGCTCCGGTCTTCTCGGCATTCGGGCGCGCCGGTTGATGGCCGAGCCGCGCGGAGATGTAAAACCACTTGTACGCTTCGGCCAGATCTTTCGGCACGCCGCGCCCCTCCATCAACATGATGCCGAGATTATTTTGCGCAAATTCGGAGCCGAGATTGGCGGCCTTGCGGTACCATTTTACCGCTTCTGCCTCGTCCTTTGGCACACCCAACCCGCCCGCGTACATCGCGCCGACGTTGTTCAAACCAACCGGCAGGTTTTGGGCGGCGGCTTTGCGGTACCATTCGAGCGCGGTCTTGTAATCCACGGGCACGCCGTTGCCTTTCTCGTAGGCGTAACCGAGGTCGCACTGGGCCGCCGCATCGCCCGCCTCGGCTTTCTTCCGCAACGACTCGATGTTGTCGGCCGCCGCGTTCGCCGCGACCAACAGCGCCAGCATCCATCGCAAGATCATGGCGCTGATTATATCCACAATGCCGCAGGGAAGGCAATGCTGCTGTTTAGCCCGATTGCAATGAATGAATGCAATGAAGCGTTGACATGCGGGGGCGGGACAGCGTATGTTGCGCACCGCAAAACAACAACTGCGGAGAGCAAACCATGGCAGACCCCAATATCGTTCCCGATGAAGAGTCCAAGAAAGATACCGTTCGCATCAATTTGCCGGCCGGCACGCAGCCTGCCAAGCGGGACACCGCGGCAATGAGCGCCGACCAGACAAAGAAGGAAACCGCCATGATGGGCATGCCGGGCGATCCCAAAAAAGACACGTCGCGCGTGGCCGTGCCCTCCGCGAAACCGGCGATGCCCGATATGCCGCGCCCAACAGTGCGGTTGCGCCGCGAGCCGATTCCCACGGCGCCCGCTCCGACAGCGACGACGACGCCTGCCGCCCGCGCGCAGGTGCCGGAAATGCCGCGTCCGACGGTCAAACTGAAAGTCGAGGAATCCGGAGCCGTCTCGGTCGAGCCGGCGCCGGCGATGCCGTCCGTTACGCCAACGGCGGGGCCGGTGCGGTACGAAACCCCTTCGAGCGCGGTGGACGTTGTGTTGTCGCTGCTGGCAACAGCAGCGGCGGCGGGCGTGTTGGCCTATCTGGCTTTTGCGGTTTACAAGTAAGACGGACTTGACCTGTCAAACAGAGGTGATTAATGGCTAGCGCAAATGTTGTCACTTTATCCAGTGCAAACTTCGACACAGAAGTTGTCAAATCGGCCGTGCCGGTGTTGGTGGATTTCTGGGCGGAATGGTGCGGCCCCTGCAAGATGATCGCGCCCGTGCTCGATCAGATTGCGGACGAACAAACCGGCAAGGTCAAGATCGCCAAGCTCAACGTGGATGACAGCCCCGATTTGGCCGGCAAGTTCGGCATCCGCGCCATCCCGACGTTGCTGATCTTCCAAGGCGGCGTCGTCAAGGAACAGATGGTCGGGCTGCTCAGCAAGAAAGACATCCAGAAAAAACTGGCGGCGTATCTCGGCTGACGGTTCAGTTCAGTGCAGCGCTTGTTGCTGCGCACGGAACAACTCGGTTGTTCCCTTTTCCGCCAGCTTCAATAAACGCGACAATTCCTGCGTCGTGAACGGCGCCTGTTCGCCGGTGCCCTGCACCTCCACGAACTCGCCGCGATCCGTCATCACCACGTTCATGTCCACCGTGGCCGCCACGTCCTCGACGTAGCAAAGATCCAAGAGCGCCTCTCCCTCGACAACGCCCACGCTGACCGCCGCCACAGCCGCCGTCAACGGCGACTCCGCCAGCATCCCGCCGGCCTGCAGTTTCTGCAACGCCAGCGCCAGCGCCACGTAGGCGCCCGTGACCGCCGCCGTGCGCGTGCCGCCGTCGGCCTGCAACACGTCGCAGTCCACCCAGACCGTGCGCGCGCCGAGTTTCTCCATGTTCGTCACGGCACGCAACGAGCGGCCGATGAGCCGCTGGATTTCCTGCGTGCGGCCTTCGGGAAAGCCGCGCACGACCTCGCGTTGTTTGCGCGGCGACGAGGCGTACGGCAACATCGAATACTCGGCCGTCACCCAGCCGCCGGGTTTTTTCTGCTCGCGCATCCAACGCGGCACGCCTTCCTCGACGGACGCGGCGCACAGCACGCGCGTCTGCCCCATCTCGATCAACGCCGACCCCGCCGGGGCGCTGACGTAATGAGGATGGATGACGACGGGACGAATCTGGTTCGGGCGACGGCCATCAATGCGTTTCATGCCGCCCACAATGAGCGCGCCATACGCTCTCCGTCAAGGCCGTTTTGCCGGTGAACTTTTCTTCTGTTTCGCGGAAAAAATGCGCTACACTGCGGCCATGCAAAACATTCTCTTGTGTGTGCTGGCCGGTATCGTCAGCGGCGGCGTGGCGGCGCTCTGCGGGGTTGGCGGCGGCATCATCCTGGTGCCGGCGTTTGTGTTTCTTTTCGACATGCCGCAGAAGAACGCCGTGGCCACGTCGTTGGCGGCGATCATCCTGACCTCGCTGGCAGCCTCGATCCGGAACACCGGCAATCAACTCGTGGACTGGAAGATCGCTGTGCCGGTCGCGCTGAGCGCGGCGGTGGTGGCGTGGTTTGCCGCCGACTGGCTTCGTCAACTCTCCAACGTGCTGCTGACGCGGCTGTTCGCCGTCGTCATGATCACTGTCGGCGCCCGCATGCTCTGGCTGGCCAAGTAGTCGAGCCTTCGCGTCATGGCGCCTCGCCCCCGATAACGGCTTCAGGACTGCTGAACGTCACGCCGTCGGATCCGGTGCCTTCGATGCGGAACCGCAACGGCTTCGTGGCGTCAGCAACCGAAACGGTCGTCTCAAATGGATACTCAGCGTCCTCCGTCTTCCGCCACTGGCCGTCGAGTTGGTAATGGAACGTCACCTTCCGGGCCTGCTTCGGCAACGCCGTGCACCACACATAAGCGTCCCACGCTCCCGGCTTCGCTTGAATCGCCGCCGCGCGCGCCTCGACGCCCTTCAAGGTGGTTGCCACAACCGCATGGCCAGGTTTCGGAGCGGGCGACACATCGCACGACGGCAAAGGGAGCGTCACGCCATCAAACGTCAGCACCTCCAGCTTGCGCGCCCCAACGGTGCGCGTCAGACTGCGTTTGCGGCCGAGCAGACATTCGACTCTCACCTTCTCGTCGCGGTTGCTCTCGTTCATCAGGATGACGAGAAGCTGCTTGCCGGTGTGGGCGAGCAAGTAGTTGATCGCCGGGTTGTCGAGCTTGACGGCACCGCGACGGAACAAGAGCCGCGCGCCCTCGGCGTCGAACACCTTCCCCGGCGCGTGGCCGTACACCCGGCTGTCGAACCAGACGTAGCCGTGCTGGCGCTGGCTCGGGAACGAAATCTTGCCGCCCGACAACAACGCCGCCTCGGCGACAAGGTAATCAATCGTCCACGACAAGTGGGGCAGGATGTGATGGTAGTAGATGCACGACAGATCGGGGCCGACGTACGGGTAGCGCGGATTGAGCGGCAGATCGGTGAACCCGACGCAGTAGTAGCCGGGATAGTTCGCCCAGCGGCCAAGCACCGCGTTGCGCGCGTAGGTCTCGAACATCTTGTCGCCCGTGTACGCCGCCAGCCGCAGGAAGTTCGGCGCCCACGCCGACTGGTAGATCATCGCCCCGCCGGTGTCGCGACGGTTGTACGTGACCGGCTGCTCGAAGCTGAGGCCCACATTCGACGGAATCCATGCCGGCACACTGTGCGCGGGCGCGTCACCCGCGCGACGCGGAAAGCCGAGACGGAATTTGTCCGGTCCTTTCCACCAAATGTGGTCCGGCAAACTCACCACGCCGCTGATGCTGACTTCTCCCGTCGGAATCACCGGCTGTGTCCAGACGCTCGTCATCAATTGCCGCGCGCCGAGCACCGCGCCGTCGAGGTAACGTTTCTCGCCGGTGACTTCGTACATCCGCAGCAACCCTTCCCAGTCCGGCACGAAGGAGACATTGAAAAACGGCTGCGGGCTGATCTCGCCCGCCGGCGGTGTTGTGACGTGCCTGGCCAGATACTCGTCGGCAAGTTGTTTCGCCTTCTCGATGTTGCCGCGCGCCAGCCATTCCTCGAACTCCTGGCCGTGACCGTAACCCGTCGTCAGTCGGACGCCGTCGCCGGGCAACGCGATCTCGCGGAACGCCTCCGTCCGCCGCCCCGTCAACTCCCACAAACCGAGGAACGCCGTTGTCCCATAAATCCGCACCGGCCCGCCCATGTTGCCGGCGGGATAATTCGAGCCGGTGTTGTCGGGTTCGGGCGAGAAATGCGGGTGGCTGCGCGAGAGCATGAACTCCATCGTCGGCAACGCGCGCCGGCGGTACAGTTCCTCGTTGCCCGTAAGCCAGTAGAGCGAGAGCGTCGTCAGCGGCGAGGCGTGCGTCACGCCGTTGAGCGTCTCGATCTGGTACGGGCCTTTCGGGCGCTCCCACCAGCCGCCGAACTTGTCGTCCATCACGAGGTCAATCATGTTCAACGCCGCCTCGGTCAGCGGCGTTCCGGAATTGTTCCGGTAATCTTTCAACTGGAAGACTTCGTCCGCCGCCGTCCGATAACCGGCGTACCAGTCGCCCGGCTGCGCCAGCACGCGGAACTTGAACCGCAACGTTGCGCCTGCCTCGCATTTCGCCCGCTCCGTCCCCGGCACCGGCCCGTAAATCGCCGGCTGGACTTCGCCGGCGGCGTTGCGCAGCGTGAGACCGAACCGCGGGTCGCGCCGGTCCGGCCACGCGAACGGAATCTCCGACGGATCGCCGCACACACCCCAGACGCCGCGGGCCTGCATCAACGCAACCGGCGTCGGCGTGAACGGCGACAGCAACGCCACCGGCCGTGACGGAAACCGTTTCCGGTGCCACATCATCGGCAGTAACAGTTCCTCAACCTCGGCCAGCGGTTTCGCGTTGAAGACGTGGTAGCCGAGTGAGTACGCGCCGGTGCGCGCGGGCTGGAACGCCAGTTCGACGCGCGCGGCCCGCTCGCCGGGACGCAGTTCCCACGTCGCGGTCAGTTCGCCGACATCATTCGGCTGGAACGTAAGCACTGCCTTGCCCTGTTCCATCGCCACGGCGCGCGGCTGAAAACAAACGGCGCGACCCGCTTCCCAGATCGCCATGCTGCCGCCAAGGCGCGTCTCAAAGGTCCCGACGCGGAACGGACGAAGTTCGCCGCCGGTCCACGACGGATAAAAACCGGCGTAACTCAACTCGACCGGCTTGCCGCCGACCACCACGTAGCTCTCGGCCACGGCATCGGCGCCGGCGTCCTGCCATTGGCCGTCGCGACGAAAGAAGACGCTCGGCCGGGCGTTGCGGAATTCGATGCGGAGGAATTCGTTTTCGAGCGCGGCGTCGCCGGTGCCGGTGGTTGTGGTGCGGAACGGGTTGCCAGCGTGCGGCACGGGCAGTTCGAGCGGCTTGACGCGACGGAACGCGAGCGGCCCGGTCGGCGTGAACGAAAGGTTGTCGGTCAACAGAATCGCGTCGGCCCGCGCAAACGGTTTCCCGATGTCGTGCAAGCCGAGCAACACCGGCCCGGCGTCGAGTTGGAACTCGTCGCCTCGTTCCCACGAGTAGCCCGGCTTGCCCGACTTGCCGAACGTCTGTTCCGTCATTGTTCCGGCAACGGACACCTTGAAGAGACGCGTGCCGGGTTGTTGGTCGGGATAATCGGCGGCGCGCACCCAAAGCGCGTATTGTCCGGCGCGCGGGATGTTGACGGCGGTCAGCGCCGGGAGTCTGGCGCCAGTCGGGCCGTTGAAGAGCGCACCGGAGCCGGAGTGGCCGGACGGACGCGAACTGGTGGTCGTCCAGTCACCGAAGAATTGAAACTCCTCGCACTCGACGCCGACGCTCGTGGCGCACGCAGCGCGCGGAAACATCAAAAGCAACAGGGCGAACACACCCATCGCCAGCGAGAACCGCCCGCAAACCACCCTGCCTGATGATCTCGAACTGTCATTCATATCAGTGTCGCAAAAGAAGGACTCAGTTTGTCTTTTGCCCGGTTGATATGCAAGCGCGAACCCGTCAGAGCGGAACATTGTCGGCAATGGAAACATCTTCCTAACCCGTTGGAAGCACGCTTGACAGGCCACGGACCAAGTGACAGTCTTTTCCTGGAAACCTGATACGATGCGCTTCACGAGAAGGGGGCCGGGTTCAGGTGAATAAGAATGTGTGGTGCCGACTGAGGCATAGGAGGCTATTGTGAAGATCGTGTTGGATGCCACCATCATGGAGGCGCCCAAATGCGGAATTGTGACGTCCACCATAGGGCTTTACCGGGCGGCTCTTCAACTCGAACCCAGCATGGAAGTGATCTGCATTCATCGGCGCTCCTTACAAAACCAACTCCCTGCCGGTGTGAAACCGGATCGCATGTCTTCGGTGTTGGGGCGGGGTATTGTGAGAAAGTATTTCCACGGAGACATGAGTTGGCGTGAATGGGCTTTCAAGACGGCGCTGCAGAAGCATCTCCCCACCGCCGTTCATTTCCCACACAATGGGGATGTGTGCAGGCAATGGCAGGGCACGCCAATCATCACGACGCTGCACGATGTGCTTCCATTGGACATTCCCGGCTATTTCGAACATGTCGCCCAGTCTCCGGAAGAAAAGTACCGCGAGCGGACACAGCGCGACTTGGACCTTTCCGACTTGGTTATTACCGTCTCGGACTATTCGCGACGGCGGATCGCGGCGCATTTTCGGTTGCGTTCCGAACCGGTGGTGATGCCGTGGGCGTCCCCTCTCTCCCCCCTCTCCGCTACAGAACCGCCACCACCGGCGCCGCAGCATCCCTTCTTTTTGTACGTTGGCGGCTATGATTTCCGCAAAGGACTGGAGCCGCTTCTGCGGGTGTTCGGTGTGTTGCACCGACAAGGGGCGGTTGTCAGCAAACTTCATCTGACGGGAGCCAGGAACTACTATTCCAACAGGTTTCGGGAAATGGTGACAGAAGGTGTCGCGGCTGGTTATGTCGAGGAATTGGGTTGTGTGTCGGACCAGGATCTGCGCGCGTTATACCGGACGGCAAAGGCGTTGGTGTATCCGTCGCGCTACGAAGGATTCGGCCTGCCGCCGCTGGAGGCGATGTCGCTGGGGTGCCCCGTGATCGCAGTGCGCGACACTGCGATCCCGGAGGTGTGTGGGGACGCGGTGCTTTATGTGAATCCCGACGACGAACGTGATTTTGGGGCAGGATTGCTGGCGCTGGAGAAGAACGCTGCGTTATGCGCCGAACTGCGCAGTCGCGGTTTTCAACAAGCGCGGCAATTCACCTGGGAAAAGACCGCCAAGAAATTCCTCAGCGCCGTGCGCGCCCTGGTAAAAGGAAAATGATGGAATCAACTGTTCCCGGTCTTGTCTGGCATCGGACGCGGTCATGGCCATGACCGCGTCCAATGCCAATGACAAACAAGCAAGCACAGCTTGCGGTTCCATCTTCTCTCCCGCGTTTGACACGGCCAGAGCACGGTGACAATCTCCACGCCAGAAACCAAGGCCGGAATAGTCTCCGTCGTGGTGAGTGTGGGCGTTCTGCTTACCACTCGCCTTTTCGTTGGAACTTGGCGCGCGCGGCCTTGCCGAACGCAGCGCCGGCGGCTTTCATGTTCTTCAGAATCTCTTCCTTGCTGCGGCCGGCGATGTCGCGCGCGGCGGGGATGACGGTGTTGCATTCATTGGCGTCCATGAACGTCGCGGCTTCGAGCAGCCCGCGTTCTTCGCCGAACGGGATGGCGAGGAAGCCGTGCTTGTCGGCGTGGATGAGTTGGCCAGGCTGAATCTTGCGTCCGAACACTTCGACCTCACAGCCCCAGCGCAACGGAATCGAACAGGCATGGCCGACACACGTCCGCCGGGCCAGCGCCTTGAAGCCGGCGTTGTTCATCTCGTCGAGGTCGCGCAGGCCGCCATCGGTGATCGTGCCGACGCAGCCGAGCGCGCGGTGGGTGTTGGAGTTGACCTCGCCCCAGAACGCTCCGAACATCCGCGGCTTGTCGAGGTCCTGCACGACGACGATCTTCGGTCCCGGCTCACTGGCGACGTAGCGCCGGTATTTTCCCCAGAGTTCACCGGCGCGCGGGGCGTGCTCGCGGTTGCCGGGCTGGATGACGACAGTGATGGCGTAGCCGACCATCGGTCCCATGTGCGGCATGAAATCGCGGACTTCCTCGAGGTTGAACGCATCGGCGGCGGAGTTGTGCCGGGTGATCTGTTCCCAGCCGTTGTAAATGGTGGGTGTGTTCCATCGTTTCAGCCGGAGCAACTCGCTGTGCGGGAGCCGGCATCGTGTGTTGGTGGATTTGGTCATGGACGCAACTTTGCCATTGCCGGCGGCTCACACGCAAGCGTAAGCTACTGGTCAGGTGCCATGACCAGCAGGAAACATCACGCGCCGCACCGGCGCGCGCTCCCGCAACGCGTGTCGCTCGTGCTGCAGACCGCCCAGCTCCTGCGCGAGGAGTTGCAGGCGGGCCAGTGGCGCGATCACCTGCCGGGCGAACGCGAGTTGTGCGAGCGGTTTCAAGTCAGCCGGCCCACCATGCGCGGCGCGCTCGAACAACTCCGCCGCGAAGGACGGCTGGACGTCGCGCACGGCAAACGCCGGCGCATCCTCGCGCCGCGCCGCTGCGTTGCGAGCGGTTCGTGGGCGAAGACCATCAGCCTGCTGTCGCCGGTGCCGCTGCGCAGCGTGCCGCCCTTTGTGTTGTGCTGGACGGACCTGCTGCGCGCGCACCTCTCGCGGGAAGGATTCGACCTGCAATTTCACGTGAGCCAGAAATGTTTCGCAGCACAGCCGGCCAGCGCGCTGGCCGCGCTCGTTGCCCGCGGCCCGGCGGCGGTCTGGGTGCTGCTCCGGTCGACGGCGGGAATACAGCGATGGTTCGTCGAGCAACAACGGCCCTGCCTGCTGGCGGGCACGTGCGCGGCGGGCATCGAACTGCCGTCGGTGGACGTGGACCATCGCGCAGCGGCCCGGCACGCCGCGGCGCTGCTCTGGCGCAAGGGGCATCGCCGGGCGGCGTTGTTGCTGCCAAGCGGCACGTACGGTGGAGACACGGAAACCGAAGCCGGTTTTCGCGAGGCGTTCACGGCAAGCGCAAACGATCCCGGCGAGCCGCTGGTGCTCCAACACGACGGCTCGGTGGCGGGCGTGGAATCCTGCCTCGACGTTGCATTGCGCCCGCCGCAACCGGCCACGGCGTTTTTCGTGGCGCGCACGGCGCATGTGTTGACGGTGGTGACGCACTTGCTGCGGCGCGGCCTGCGCATTCCCGAAGACGTAGCCGTGATCTCGCGCGATGATGATGTGTTCTTGGAATTTCTGACGCCGGCCGTCACCCGCTACGTGAGCGCGCCGGAGAAATTCGCCCAGCGATTGTCGCAGGCAGCCATCCAACTCGCCCGAACCGGGTTCGCGCCGCGCAAACCGGTCCGGTTGATGCCGGCCTTCGTCGCCGGCGAAACGGTCTGAGAGTGTGTTTGGAAAGCCGAGTTGAACAGGCGACTCGCCTGTTCTCCTTGCGGTTTCCATGACGGAACAGGCGAGACGCCTGTTCAACACCGCTGCTCCACGAGTTTCCAAACACGGTCTGAGCGCGTCAGGCTCGGTTCACGACGTTCTGCGGCTGGCCGGCGAGGAAGGCGCGGAGGTTGGCGACGGCAATGTCCATGAGCCGTTGGCGGGCGGCGCGCGCGGCCCACGCGATGTGCGGCGTGACGAGGCAGTTCTTCGCTGCCAACAGCGGATTGTCGCGCGGCGGCGGCTCGACGACGAGCACGTCCAGCCCGGCCCCGGCGATGCGGCCGGCGTTGAGCGCGTCGGCGAGGTCCTGTTCGGCGACGAGTGGTCCGCGGCTGGTGTTGATGAGGAACGCGGTCGGTTTCATCAGCGCCAAGCGCCGGGTGTTGACGAGTCCGCGCGTCGCTTCGGTCAGCGGACAATGCAACGTCACGACATCGGCCCGGCGAAACAGATCGTCCATCGCCACAAACTCAACTCCCTCTTCCGTCGCGCACAGCGGCTCGGTGTGCGAGATGATGTTCATTCCGAACGCGCGCCCGATGCGGGCCACGGCCCGCCCGATGGCGCCGTACCCCACCACGCCCAGCGTCAGCCCGGCGAGTTCGACGAGCGGGAAATCCCAGTAGCAGAAATCCTCGCTGCCGCTCCACCGGCCCTGGCGCGTCGTCGAGGCGTGGTGGCCGACGTGCTGGCAGAGTTCGAGCAGCAACGCGAAGGCGTGTTGCGCCACCGCTGGCGTGCCGTAGCCGGGAATGTTGGTCACGGCGATGCCACGCGCCGTCGCCGCCGCGATGTCCACGACGTTGTAGCCGGTGGCCAGCACGCCGATGTAGCGAAGCGCCGGCAAGGCGCCGATCACGGCGGCGTCGAGGACGGTTTTGTTGGTCAAGACGATGGACGCGCCGGTTGCCCGCGCCGCGATCTCCCGCGACGGAGTGCGGTCATGGACGATCAGTTCGCCGAGCGCGGCCAGCCCGCTCCAGTTGAGATCGCCGGGGTTGAGCGTGAAGCCGTCGAGAACAACGATGCGCGGTTTGATTGAAGAGTTGGTTGTCATGCGTGTGAATGGGCGACAGTGTGCACCGGCGGGGCGGCGATTGCAACTCGCTCGAATCCATGCCCGACATCGCCAAGCGCATCGAGTTCTTCAACAAACCCAGCGTGGACCTGGCGAAGTGAAATGTTGCATTGATGCGGAGCGGGAATAAAATGCGCCGCGTGGAACGGGAACGTCAATGCCAGCGTGGACACTTGTCCCCTTTGACAAGACAACGACCTTTCTTGTTCCACAAGAGAACGCATGAGAATACTGCTTAATTACTCGAGTGGTGGCAGATTCGCCCACTCCCAATTGTTGAATTGCCAGACCGGCTTGGCAGCGGGATTCAATGTTGTGTACAGGATGACTGACGCTGATATTGATTCGGATTTCGCCAAGAAGAATGAAGGAATCCTCAAGCACCAGAAGGGTGCCGGCTACTGGTTATGGAAACCCTATTTCATCAACAGGCTGATTGGCCGCCTAGCAGAGGACGATGTGCTGTTTTACTGTGATTCAGGAGCGCATTTCATAAAACCCATGGATCCAATATTGGAGGCGGTTCAAAAGGATTCAAGGGGCGTGGTGGGTTTCAATATGTCTGGTGGTCACATTGAAAAAGAATACACGAAGCGGGATGTGTTCAGGGCGCTGGGCGCAGAGACACCGGAGTACACTGATACCCCGCAACGAACGGCTAGTTTCATGGCCTTTCGCGGAACACCGTTTGCCAAGACGTTTGTTCGTGACTATTTGAACCTGTGTTGCGATCCTCACCTCATCACAGATGAGCCAAACACTGACGGGTGGGTAGAACCGGGTTTTCGAGACAACAGACACGATCAGTCCATATGGAGCGTACTGACCAAGAAGAACAAAATCACCATGCTTCCAGACCCTTCTCAATGGGGTCTTGTACACAAAGAAACAACGGAAGCAGACATGTACATCAATCACACGAGAGATCCTCGGTAGGCGATAGGATCAACTCTCGGCAGTTGGTATTTGAACAACAAACAGCGGCAGCAGACATTCAATTCGGCCAGACGGGCATTGCGCCTTGGCTTCCTCCAACTGGTCAGTGCGTGTGACCACTCGAATAGCCTTGCCGCCGCCGCGTCTGTCGAAAAGAATCACCTCCACAACCGATGACTGGCAAAGAACGCATACTAACCACGCTCGCGGGCGGCATCCCGGACCGCGTGCCGTTTGTGCCGAACCCGGACCACAAACCGGAACCATCAACTCGTGCCAAGGGGAAAACATAGGCCCTAACCATGAAACACACACTCACACTCCTCACCGCCCTGCTGCTCGCGCCGCTGGCCGCACTGCACGCTCAGCAACCCTCCTCACCCTCGACGGCGACGGTGCGCGACCGTCTTTGGATCTTCGCGGTTGCCGCGGGCTTGAATGACAGCCATCTCGAATTGGGCAACGTGCGCGGCGGCTCGCGCATGACGCCCGCCGAAGGCGCGTTCTGGCTCGGCGTGCCGAACATGCTCTTCATCC
>VHCW01000072.1 GCA_016871575.1 Verrucomicrobiota bacterium | reverse complement strand
ACGAAACAAAATCAAAGAGTCAGGACAATGAAACCAACAACCGAAGGAGTCGCCATGACCGAAATCAAACGAAAAAACGAACCACAACCCTCAAACTGGTTCCGCAGGATAGTTACCGGGAGTTCCCTGTAGGAGGCTGGATATTTCATAGCATGACTCTCATGTTTTATTAGGTTGTTTCCGAGCATGAATCTAGCACAACGCTGTTGGAGTTGCCAACGCCCACCGGTTTGCCGGTGTGTTAGAAGGAATAGTTGAAGCTTATCCGCAAATCATTGACTTGATAACCCTGACCTTGCTGCGGAGAGGTGCGCTCTTGATGGCGGTAGGTGATCATTGCATTGAGGTGGCGCGTGAAGGTGCGACTGAGGGACACACCTATCGAGAGCAGGTCGTACTCTTGCTTGGCAGAGGCGCCGCCCTCGCTTTGCGAATGCGTCCAACCAATATTCGGCATGAGAGTGATCCCATGTCCCAATCGGTGTGAGATGACATACCTCGCGCCATAGGTTGTCTGATAGTTGGAATTGTTCATGGTGGCCGTGACGCCAGGCGAATAGAAGCCCTGGAGATTATGAGTAGTATTAGGACGCAGCGGTTGAGTATAGCTCAGGCCGATATTGGCAGTGATTCCGTCCGTGCCACTTCCCGCATTGTTTGTTGAGGTGCCACTATTAACCGGGTCAAATTGGGAATGCACAAAGCCGATGCCTACGCTGCCGGAAATTGAGGGCGTAATAACGCCAGAGACGCCAACCATGGTGCTCACGTTGATGCCGTCCGATCGACTGGTGCGATCCTTGGGGAAGATAAACCCAACCGAATTGGCCCAGAAGACGGAAAATGATTCCTGCAAGAAAACAGACGGTGTGACGGCGAAAGAATAAACCGTTTCTTCCGTTGAAGGATTCGCGGGTGACCACTTATCGTTCCTGCTGCCCGAAAGAGACAAGGCGACACGCCCGAACCGACGGGTGCCGTTGATGGTGACAGTATTGGCATACTCCTCACTGCTGGTTACCCCGACTGCCACCAAGCTTTCCAACGGTTCATTCTTAAAGGTAAATGAATCGCCGACCGTCACGAGCCACGCCCCCAGATGCAAAGGCAAGGAAAGCTGGAATCCAGCCGGCGCACTGAAGGTGACTTGCTGTCCTCCGTTCAGCCAGTATTTGTAGGAAAACCCGGTTGACACTCGCATCGTCAGCAGTTCTTCTGGGTTGTTCCCCACACGAACCGGCAATGCCAGACCACCGCTGATAACCGGACCGCATTCAAAGCCAAAGTCTTGTTTAATACCGGGAAGACCCAAATCGCCGGAGCTTTGATTGACATTGTCCGTGTAAATGAATGTAAGCTGCGCCCCCAACTGCAATTGCAGCGGACCGCACTTGATGTTGTACGCATCAACCGCTGCGCTGCTCAACAGCATTCCCGCCGCGCAGCCCAGAAGGCAGCGCTTCCACGCCATCGAAACTGCAAACGGTAATCTCCTGGTTCTTTTACGCATTTACAAATGACAGACAGCGGAACTTTTACTTCGCTCATCCACACAAGTAAACAAAAAAACCTGACAAAAAAGAACCGTCCTCCTGCGTGTCATGGCGCCAGGAGCACATGGCGGAAGGAGCCTTGACTGGCGCTTCATCCCTGCCTATTTTCACGGGCAAATGAATGGGCTTATCCACAATGCCGTCCCCGGCATTCTCACGCTTGTCACGCTGACAGCGGGAGGCACCTTGCAGGCAACGCTGACGGACGAAGCGTTGCGAACGCTGAAGAAAGCCGTATCCTACTATCACGACAAAGTCGCCAGCCACGGCGGATATGTCTATTATTACAGCCCGGACCTTCAACAACGGTGGGGCGAAGGCAAAGCGTCTCCCGACACAATCTTCGTGCAGCCACCGGGCACGCCCAGCGTCGGCATGGCCTACCTCAAAGCTCATGCGGCAACGGGCGACAAGTTCTACCTCGATGCCGCGCGGAAAGCCGCCGAGGCTCTGGTGCAAGGTCAACTGGAATCCGGTGGCTGGGCGCAAGTGATTCATTTTGCCAAGCCACACAAGGGGCGGGTCGGGAAATACCGCAAAGGAATTCCAGGAAGTTGGAATGTTTCCTCGCTCGATGACGGCCAGACACAGGCTGCCTTGGAGTTTCTGATCCACGCAGACCGCGCACTGGATTTCCAACACGCCGACATCCATGACGCCGTGATTTACGGATTGAACGCACTCCTGAAAGCGCAGTTTCCCAACGGGGCTTTTCCGCAAGGGTGGAAAGAACCGGTGCCGTCCAAGCCGGTGTTGAAAGCGCGATTCCCTGACTACGATTGGAAGACGGAAGGAAGGGTCAAGAACTATTGGGATTATTATACCCTCAACGACAACGTCGCTGGAACTGTGTCGGACACACTCATCGCAGCGCACCAGACTTACCAGGACAAGAAACATCTGGCCGCACTAGAGAAGCTGGGCGATTTTCTGATTCTGGCGCAAATGCCCGATCCGCAACCGGGTTGGTGCCAGCAATACAATTACGAAATGTTCCCAATGTGGGCACGGAAGTTCGAGCCGCCGGCCATCACGGGCTGGGAATCACAGGACGTCTTGGAGACGCTCATCACAATCGCGCGTTACACCGGGCAAAAGAAATATCTCGAACTGATTCCGCGCGCCTTGGAGTACTTCAAGCGTTGCCTGCTGCCAGACGGCACGATTGCCCGCTACTACGAGTTGAAGACCAACAAGCCGCTCTACATGGACAACCGGTATCAACTCACCCATGACGACTCGGCCGCGCCGGGTCACTACGGTTGGAAACAACGCGCCCGGTTTGACCAGATTCAAAAGGACTACCAAGCTGCACTGAGCGGCAGCACTCTGTCCAAGGAGCGCCCGACGGAAGCCGACGTTCGACGGATCATCAAGGAACTTGATCCTCAAGGCCGCTGGATCAGCACCTACGCGGGCGAACGACTCGTCGGCCAGCCGGAGTTCCGACAGGGGTTTCAGTTTATCTCCAGCGCCGTGTTGGCGCGCAACGTCGAAGTCTTGAGCGACTATATTGCGTCCCAACGCCGGTAACGTAAAAACGGGGTTGTCTGCTCTTCAGCCTGCCTCTATGATGTCTGCATCATGCAAATCCAACGTTTCTCTTTCGGAGTCGGCGACCGCTTCGGCCAGCAAGCCACGGCCCAACTCACCGCTTTCCACGAAATCGCCCTCGACGGCATCCCCGTCGTTCCTGTCTGGAACAAATCCAATCGCGAGCACACCCTCATCGGCACCGAGCCGATGGACGTGCGCCGCGAAGCGGACGCCGCCGTCCAAGCCGCCGGTTGGAAACAACCCTACTACGTGGACGCCGACCACATTTCCCTGAAGAACGTGGACCGGTTCCTTGCCGCCAGCGATTTTTTCACGCTCGATGTCGCCGATTACGTCGGCAAAGCCGCAGCGCCCGACGCCATCAACGCTTTCGTTGCCCGGCACCGTCATCTTGTCGGCGCGTTGTCATTGCCGCGCCAAGCGGCAACCATCGAGATCACCGAACCGGCCCTGCTCGCCGCCGCCAACAAATACCTGCTCGCCGCCGCCGAAGCCGGCGCCATTCATCGCCACATCGCCGCCGCGAAAAAAGATTTCGTTATTGAAGTGTCCGCCGACGAAACCGACACGCCGCTGACCCCTGTCGAACTGCTCATCTTTCTCGCTGCTCTCGCCGACGAACGTGTTCCCGCGCAGACCATCGCCCCGAAGTTCTCCGGCCGATTCAACAAGGGCGTGGACTACGTCGGCGACCTCGCTGCGTTCCGCCGCGAGTTTGACCTCGACCTCAGCGTCATCGCCTACGCCGTCGCCGAGTTCGGCCTGCCCGGCAACCTCAAGCTCAGCGTCCACTCCGGCAGCGACAAGTTCATGCTCTACCCCGTCATCCGCGAACTCATCGCCAAACACGACGCCGGCCTCCACCTCAAGACCGCCGGCACGACGTGGCTGGAGGAAGTCGCCGGGCTGGCCGAGTCCGGCGGCAACGGCCTGGAGATCGCCAAGGAAGTCTATCGCAGCGCGCTTGACCGCTACGACGAAGTCTGCGCGCCCTACCTGACTGTGATTGACATTGACCGGCAACAGTTGCCGTCTGCCGCCGAGGTCAACGGCTGGAGCGCGGAGAAATTCGCGCGCACATTGACGCATGACCAGCGATGCGCCGATTTCAACCCGTATTTCCGGCAGCTCATCCATGTCAGTTTCAAGATCGCCGCTGAGATGGGCGCCCGTTACCAAGCCGCGCTGGAGTCGAACCGCGCGCGGGTCGCCGAGCGCGTCGCGGCCAACATTTACCAGCGGCACATGCAGCCGCTGTTCCTCGGCTGACCGCCATGTCGTTGTGGACGGTCATCGTGATCGCGCTTGGCTTGGCGATGGATGCCGTTGCGGTCTGCATTGTTGCCGCCACAGCGGGCTACGCTTCCAACAAACGTGCTGTGTTCCGGCTCGCGTTTCATTTCGGCCTGTTTCAGTTCCTGATGCCGGTGCTGGGCTGGGCGCTGGGCGCGTGGGTCGGGCGATACGTCCAGAGCGTGGACCACTGGATCGCCTTTGGGCTGCTCGCGCTCGTGGGCGGACGAATGATCTGGGCATCGTTTCAACCCGCCGAGCAGCGTCCGTCCACCGACCCAACGCGCGGCCTGACGATGGTGATGTTGTCGGTCGCCACGAGTCTTGATGCGTTTGCGGTCGGCCTCAGCCTTGCGTTGGCCGGTATTTCGGTCTGGCAACCGAGCGTTCTCATCGGCCTGATCACCGGCGGCATGTGCCTGCTGGCGATTGCGCTCGGCAACCGGCTCCACGCCACGTTCGCCCGCTGGGCGGAACTCGCCGGTGGCGTTGTGCTGATCCTGATTGGTCTTCGGATTCTCCTCGAACACCTCCGCTGACCCCCGCCCCTCCCGCCCCCCAAGTCGCGGGATTTTGTTATAATTATAACAAAATTCCGCGACTACTTTGCGGATGGCTGGCTGGTGTGAGCCGAAATGATGATCAATGCCGCAACAGGCGCATGGCATTCAGGATGACAATGATGCTGCTGGCTTGGTGGGCAATGGCACCGCCGACCATGTGAAGATGACCACCGGCGGCGGCAGTAATCATCACGAAGTTATAGACAAGCGCAAACCACAATCCCTGCTTGATGACGCGAACAGCGCGTCGGCTGAGGCCGACAGCGAAGGCGATTTTCTCCAGGTCGTCGGCCATCAAGGCGATGTCGGCCGCCTCGTGCGCCACGTCGGTGCCGGTCACGCCCATCGCGATGCCGACATCGGCAACGGCGAGCGCAGGGGCGTCGTTGATGCCGTCGCCGACCATGGCGACGCCCCGACCGCGGGCGCCGGTTTTGAGGGACTCGATGTGCTCGGCTTTTTGTTCGGGCAACACCTCGGCTTTGACTTCGTCCACGCCGAGCGCATTGCCAATCTGGAGCGCGACGCGACGGTTGTCGCCGGTCAGCAAAACGATTTTTTCAAGGCCGAGTTGGCGAAGATTGGCGATGGCTTGCTTGGCGCTGGCGCGAACGGTGTCGGCAATGCAAATCGTGCCGCAGACTTTGCCGTCATGCGCCACGAGCACGGTGGTGTGCCCGGCGTCGTGGTGCTCGGCGACGTGCGCGTGTTGGGCGTCGGAGAGAGTGACATGTTTCTCGGCGAGCAGCGAGGGCTGACCAACGACGAGTTGTTGGCCGTTGTGCTCGGCGGTGACGCCGCGTCCGTGATGGGATTGAAATTGAACAGGATCAGGTGTCGTGCCGGCTTTGTTGCGAATGGCGGCCGCCAGCGGATGGGCGCTGAGTTTCTCGGCGACGGCGGCCAAGTGAAGCATCTCGGCCTCGCTGTGTTCATCGCAAAAACTGTGGGCATGGGCAACCTCCGGCTGGCCGCGTGTGAGCGTGCCGGTTTTGTCGAAGACGATGGTGTGAAGCCGGGCGGCGGCTTCGAGGTGTTGTCCGCCCTTGATCAACACACCGGCGCGCGCAGCGCGTGCAATGGCGGCCATCACGGCAGTCGGGCTGGCAAGGATGAGCGCGCACGGACAGGTGACGATGAGAACGGTGATGGCGCGTCGGACATCGCCGCTGGCAGAGAAAACGATGACGGCCAGCAGCAGCATGACGGGCACGAGCCAGCCGGCGAGGCGGTCGAGCGTGCGCTGGATGGGCGCGTTGCGCTGCTGGGCGGCTTCGACGAGCGTGGCGATTCGCGCCAGCGTGGTGTCTTCGCCGACGCGCGTGGCTTCGATGACCAGCGCGCCGGTCTCCGCGAGGGTGCCGACGAACACTTCGTCGCCGGGATTCTTGGCGACGGGAATACTTTCGCCGGTGACGGGAGCCTGGTTGACAGCGGCCTCGCCGGTGCGGACGAGGCCGTCCACGGGGATTCGTTCGCCGGGACGGACGACCACGAGGTTGCCGACGCGAACATCGGCAATGGGAATCTCCGTTTCGGTTTCGCCTCGGCGGACGCGAGCGGTGGGCGGGACAAGCGAGAGGAGGCTGCCGAGTGAACGTCGGGCGCGGTCGGCGGTGTATTCCTCCAGTTGCGCGCCGAGCAACAGGATGAAAGCGACTTCACCGGCGGCGAGATATTCGCCGATGCTGGCGGCAGCGATGACGGCGATGGCGACGAGGACATCGGCGTCAAGTCGCCGGGCGAGCAACGCTTTGATGGCGCGCCGGAAAATGGGAAACGCAGCGAGGCCAGTCGCAACGAGAACGACTACATCGAGCCGAAACACCCAGCCGGCAGCGAGGAGGACACCGGCGGTGAGGGTGTAGGCGAGTTGTGCGTGGAGCGTGGAGCGTGGAGCGTGGAGCGTCGCAGTGTAACCGGCTTGCTGGACTGCGTCGAGCAGCGCAGCGGTAACCGGGGGCGGATCGGCGAGCGTGAGAAGCGCGCGTTTCGTGAGAAAATTGACATTGGCAGTCGCGACACCGGGAACGGCGGTAAGCGCCTGTTGAACGTGTTGCGCGCAACGGGCGCAAGTCATGCCGGAGATTGTCAGTGCGAGCCGTTTCACAACAGCAAGCTACACGTGACGACCAGGGATGTCGAGCGACGCACCGGCGGTCAACGTTGTTCGAGGACGCGGATGAGCTTGTTTTTGTAGTCCATCACGTAGATGCGGCGTCCGTCGCGGGTGACGGCGATGGCAATGTTACTGCAGGAAGCAGCCAGCCCGCTGGCGTTGGTGAAGCGCTCGACGCCGACATGGCCGACAACGCCGAGGAAGGCGCCGTCGGGTTGGTAGCGTTTGACCCGGCCGAGGCCGGATTCGGCGGTGTAGAGCGAGCCGTCGCTGCCGAAGCAAAGGTTCATCGGGTTGCAACAACTGCCGAACGCTTCCACGGCACCGGCGCGGGAAGGTCCGCCCCAGGAACTGAGCACCTTGCCGTCGTGGTCGCAGCGGACGACGCGGAACGCGGCATTCTCGGCGAGGTAGAGCAGGTTGTCGCGCGCCGCGAGATCGCAACGCTGGCAACAGCCGCGCAGGCCGTCGGCGAGTTTGGTTTCGCCCGTGAGGTCGAGGTTGAACCGGTAGAGGCGCGATTTGGAGCCGACGCTCCAACTCGAACCAATGGCCGCGAAAACATACGGCCCGGACACGGTCATGCCCGAAACCGTTTCGCCACGGCCACGGGCGCGGCGTTGCTCCTGGTCGGTGAGCGGGCGCGACGGCGGGAGAACGACGGAGGCAAGGATTTTGCCGTCGGCGGAGAGCCGCAGCAACTTGCCGCTGCCGGCGCAATAGATGTCGCCGTTGGGCGCGATGGCGAGCGCTTCGGGGGCGACATCGGGAGAGAGTGTGCGCGCGAGTTTGCCGTCCGGCGAAATCTCCTTGATCGCGCGCGCTTCATTGTCGGCGGCGAGCAGGTTGCCGTTGGCGCGGAGCGCCAGCGCGCTGAGCCGCTTGAACGGGATGTCGAGCGGCGCGATTTCCCGGTGCGTCTCGGCCGGAAGATTGGCGGAACACAGACACAGCGCACAAAGTAGCGCACAGGCTTTCATTCGTAGTAGTGGTAGTTGATGTCGGGGAAGATGTTGTCACGCCACTCGGTATCGGCCAGCCATGCTTCGTCCACTTGATTGGTCTTGATCTGGTCGTAGAGGCGCGTGAACCGCAGAATGTGGTCCTTGGTACGCTTGACGGCGTAGCCGACGGCGGTGCCGGTTTTCATGATGAACGCCCAATCGCTGGATTGCGCCAGCAACAGTTCGCGGGCGGCTTGTTTGAGGGCGCGCTGGACGAGATGGTTTCCGTTTTTGTGATGGCGCGCCAACTCGGTCATCCGCTCGGCGGCGATATGGAGGTGCGGATAGATCCACGAGTTGGAACCTTCGAGCCAGACTTCCCAGTAACCTTTCGCGCCCCAACTGGACGCCGCCGGCGTGATGACTTGCTGGGTTGGGAACTGACGGAGGTACTCGGTCGGCGTGGTGAGTTTGAAGGTCTGCTGGTCGTACCAGACTTTGCGCATGAAATAATTCAGGAACTCGGGGCCTTCAAACCACCAGTGCCCGTACAACTCGGCGTCGTACGGCGAGAGAATCAACGGGGCGCGTCCCATGCTGCCGGCGAGATGCTCGACCTGGCGTTCGCGATTGAACATGAAATTGCCGGCGTGGCTGGCGGCCTTGCCGAGCGCCCATTTGCGGACGTAAGGTTGTTTGTCCTGCATTTTGCCGGTGATGCGGTAGTACTTGATGCCCGTGAAACACCGGATGCCGTCGGGATGAATGTACGGTTTGATGTAATCGAACGGCAGATCGAAGCCGACATCACGATAGAAATCGCGATAGTCAGCGTCGCCGGGATAACCTTGCTCGGCGCTCCAGACCTGGTGCGAGGATTCGACGTCGCGCGCAAACGCCGCCACGCCGTTCGGGGTGAACACCGGCGCGAACACGCCGTATTGCGGGCGCGGATGGCCGAACATGATGCCGTGCGTGTCCGTCACAAACCAGCGGATGCCGGCCTCGGCGAGGAAATTCTCGACGCCGGGCACGTAGGCGCATTCGGGCAGCCAGATGCCCTGGGGCGGCCGGCCGAAGCACTGGCAGTAATGGTCGCGAGCGACGAGAATCTGGGCGCGGATGGCCTGCGGATGTTCGGTCATCAACGGCAGGAACCCGTGCGTCGCGCCGCAGGTGATGATCTCCAGTTTGCCCATGTCCTGAAATTGACGGAAGGCGGCGACGAGATTGCGGTTGTACGCGTCGCAGAAGGTGGCGCGGGCGTCCTGAAAACGGTTGTGATAGAACCACGCCAGTTCGTGGAAGGCGCGGTCGGATTTCGTGCGCTCGATTTCCTTCTCGGTCAACTCGATGAGGTTCGTGATGTGACGGACGTACCGTTCCTGCAACAGCGGATCCATCAGCATCGCGCACAGCGGCGGCGTCAACGACATCGTCAGCCGGAACTCGACGCCGTCGCGCACGAGGCCGTCCATCACCTTCAACAACGGCAGGTAGGTTTCCGTGATGGCTTCGTAGAGCCAGTCTTCTTCAAGGAAATCGTCGTGCTCCGGGTGCCGCACAAACGGCAGGTGCGCGTGAAGGACGAGCGCAAGATAACCTTTCGGCACGCGGTGATCCTCCTGTTAAACCGACGCCGAGCCGAGGCCGCCCGAACTGACGTTCTCTTCGAGCCGGCGACGCAGCCATTCACTGAGTTCGAGCGAGCCGGTTTGCCTCCGGCGCAACACATCGCCGCCCAGTTCACGTTCGATCACGGCGGCCTGCTCCTCCGTCCACGGGCCAATTTCAACGCCGACCGTGAAGGGGAACGGCGCGCCTTGTATCTGGAGCCGGTGCAACACGTCGGCGAGTTTTTCGCCGCCGGGACTATACGAGCGGATGATGCTCAGCAATTCCTCAAACGGCACATCCACCGGAATCGTCGCAAACCGCGCCGATGTGTCCGTGGAGACCACTGCCGACGGAGTGGTTGTTTCGCGCGAGGCGCCGATGACGTGGAACTGCCCGTCGCGCCGCCAGAAACCGATCTGCGCCTGGTACGTCGTCGAGGCGCGGACGCCGGAGATGTACCAGTTGCGGGCGTCGTGGGAGAGCGTCAACTCCTGGAGCGGCACGGCGACGTTCTTCTCGAAAAGCCGCAACAAGAGCCGTCCGTCAGAGGCGCGTTTGCGGGCATCGGCCATCTGTTGATTCGTGAGGTCCCAGTACGCGTAGAGCCAGTTCGGGTCGCGCGCGACGAGGAACAGTTTGCCGGTCCCGTAGCTTTCCGGCAAATCGCCCAGCGATTCGTCGGCAAACTTCCGTTTCGGCGGTTTCGCCTTCGGCGTGACATCGAACTTGTGCGCTGCCAGCGCACCGGCATCGGCGGGACTGACCGCCTTCTCGCCGGAGGCGGCGGCTTTGGGTTTGCGGGCGATCTTCGGGGGCGGCGCCACAACGGGTTTGGCCGTCCCCGGCCGTTTGCGGATGGCGCGGCGACGCACCATCTCTGTCGCCTTCTTGATGGCCGCGCCGATGACGTGGCGTTTGGAGTTGGATTTCTTCTGTTGCTTGGCGCTGGCGATTTTGTTGGCCAACGTTTCTTTTTTCAACGTCGTGATGCCGCGCAATCCCAGTCGTTGCGCGATCTTGAGAAGTTCGGCCTTGGTTTTCGTTGCTAATGATTGTTTTTTCATCTGGAAAGGTCTCCCGTACGGAACGGCGCGTAGCTTAGACAAAGCCGCCCAAATGTAAAGCAGTTTGCCCGTCACGACGCCGTCGCTGAAAGTATTTTTTGCTTGGACTGCGGCGCGCATTGCGGCAGAGTCCGCGCGGCGATGGAGTTCGCCTGCAACCGCCCCTGCCGTTCAGGGCGCTGATAACTCCTACCACACGGAGAGTTCCATGCTTCGATTATTGATATTGGGAATCGGCGGCGCCATCGGGACGATGTCGCGCTACGCGCTCAACGGCCTGATCTCCGGCCATTCAGGAAAACAATACGCCTTCGCCGCCGGTTTTCCGCTGGGAACACTGGTCGTCAACGTCACCGGTTGCCTGGCCATCGGTTTCCTCGCCGCCGTCACCGGCCCGGCGATGGGACGGGCGTGGCTCAAGCCGGAATGGCGCGATTTCCTGATGATCGGCTTCTGCGGCGGTTATACGACCTTCTCCAGCTACGGCATCCAGACGCTCCACCTGGCGCGCGACGGGGAATGGTTGTTCGTGGGCATGAACATCATTGCCTCGAACGTCCTCGGCCTGCTGGCAGTGTATCTTGGCTGGGCGGCCGGGCGATTCCTGCAGGCCAAACTTCACGGAGGACACCTATGAAACTCGACGGCGAAGGACAATTGCTCCGCATCTACATCGGCGAACAGGACAAATGGCACCATCAACCGCTCTACGAAGCCATCGTGCTGAAAGCGCGCGAACGCGGCCTCGCCGGCGCCACGGTGCTGCGCGGGCCGATGGGATTCGGCGCGCACTCCCGGTTGCACACGGCGAAAATCCTCCGGCTCAGCGAAGACCTGCCGGTGCTCATCGAGATCGTGGACAAGGAAGACCGAATCAACGCCTTCCTGCCCGTGCTCGACGAGATGATGACCGACGGTCTCGTGACGCTCGAAAAGGTCCGCATCATCAAATACCAAGGCAATCCCGGCAAACTGTGAGCGCGCGAGCAGCTTGTTCCGGCTGCCGATTCGCATGAATTCGGGTTGCGTTTCGGAAGACTGTCCTTAGACTCCTCCACCAATGGAAGGAGCCTTGTTTGCCATGAATCGTCCAATCACATTTCTTCTGATGACCCTCACTCTCCTCGCGGCAACGGTATCCCACGCCGCCAAACGCCCGAACATCCTCTGGCTCGTCGGCGAGAATCTGCATCCCAGCGACCTCGGCTGTTACGGCGCGAAGGACGTTCACACGCCGCACCTCGATGCGCTGGCCGCGCAGGGCGTGCGCTACACCCGCGTGTTTGCCACCAACCCGACCTGCGCGCCGAGCCGCTCCGCATTCTTTACCGGAATGTACCAGACCACCACTGACACGCACCACATGCGGTCGCACCGGGATGATGATTTCCGCCTGCCGCCCGGTGTGCGTCCCATCACCCACTGGCTGCGCGACGTGGGCTACTTCACCGCCAACATCAAGACCGTCGGCGGACACAGTGTCGGCACCGGCAAACTGGACCTGAATTTCGTCAACGAAGGGCCGATCTACCACGAGAACTCCAGCGACTGGAGCGCGCTCAAATCGCGGCAGCCCTTTTTTGCCGTCGTCAACTCCGAGGAGGTGGAATACGACATTTACGACCGCCAGAGCGCGAAAAAACCGCGCGTGAAATGGGTCGGCGAAGATATCCATGTCCAGCACGCGAAACCGGAAACGGTCGCGCCGCCGCCGTATTATCCCGATCACCCCGTCGTCCGGGAGGAATGGGCGCGTTACCTCAACTCCGTTTCCGGGATGGACGTGCGCATCGGCCAAGTGCTGGCGCAACTTCGGGCCGACGGACTGGAGGACGACACGGTCATCATCTTTTTCGGCGACAACGGACGGCTCGAACCGCGCGGCATCCACTGGTGCTACGACAGCGGCCTGCGGGTGCCGATGATTGTCCGCTGGCCGAAGAATTTCCCCGCACCGGCGCAAATCAAACCCGGCGTCGTCAACGAACAGGTCATCAGCCTCCTGGATGTGACCGTCACGACGCTGGCCATCGCCGGGTTGTCGTGTCCGCCGTTGATGCAGAGCCGCAACTTCCTCACCGATCCGCCGCGCCCGTTCGCCTTCGCCGCGCGCGACCGCATTGACGAAACCGTGCAACGCATTCGTTCCGTTCACGACGCGAGGTATCACTACATCCGCAATTACACCGACGGCCCGACGTTCGCCTCGTTGAACCGCTACAAGGAGAAATGTTTTCTGATTTACCCGTTGATGCGCCGCTTGTACGCGGAAGGCAAACTCACCGGCCCACCGCGCGACCTGATGGAACGGCGCGGCCCCAGCGAAGAGTTGTACGACACACAAACCGATCCGCACGAAATCAAGAACCTCGTCCGCTCGACCCGACCGGAGCACCGCGATGCGTTGACGCGGCTGCGCACCGCCCTCGACGCGTGGATTACCGAAACCGGCGACCGCGGAGTGTCCCCCGAACCCCCGTCAATCGTCGCCCCGTTCGAAAAAGAAATGCACGACTGGTTCGGCACCCCGGCGTGGCATCGTGACAGGCAATGAACACACTTGGGTTCGGCGCAGGTCTCTGACCGCGCCGCGGGTTTGATGTGCTGAGAGAATGATACCTTCGGTCGGGAATGTGCGCGGCCGGAAGACCTGCGTACAACAAGCCTTATTTCTGTCGCGCCACGTTGGCCACTCGCCTCCGCCAAAGTCGCGTATTTTTGTTATAATTATAACAGAAACACGCGACTGGCTGCACGCCGCCGACTCACAGAGTCGGCCTACATTTGCCAGACAAGGTGCATGTCGTGTATCCGCTGTTGTGGTATCATCAATGCGGAAAGGGAAAACCATGAACATTGTTATTCGTTTCGTCTCAATCATGCTTATTTCGTTGGCGACCTTCAACACTTTTGCGGCAGATGTGAAGGTCAGCAATCTGCGTCGCGTGTTCCACAACGGCGAACACAACGCCTTCACCGATCTTGCCCGGTTCAAGGACAAGTTTTACCTGACGTTCCGCAGTTGCCCGGACGGCCATGCGGTCAATTCAACGGCCTCGGTCATCATTCTGGCCAGCGATGACACAAAGGATTGGAAACAGGTCCATCAGTTCAACGTCGCGCTCCGCGACACGCGCGACCCGCATTTCCTTGTCTTCAAGGACAAACTGTTTGTCTATACCGGCACTTGGTACAGCGGCACCACAACGCTGGACCGGACCGACTACGACCTCAACAAGCATCTCGGTTATGCCGTCTGGTCGGAGGACGGCGCACAGTGGCGCGGCCCGGTCATGCTCGAAGGAACGTTCGGCCATTACATCTGGCGGGCCGACACGTTCGGCGGCAAAGCGTATCTGTGCGGCCGGCGCAAAGCAGGTTTTGCGATGGGAGCGCGCGACGATCGCAAACAGATCGAGTCGCTCATGCTGGAGAGCGACGACGGTTTCATCTGGCGCAAGCGCGGTGTGTTTCAGGAGACTGAGGGGAATGAAACCGCATTCTTGTTCGAGGCGGACGGCACGGCGCTGGGTATAGGCCGACGAACAGGCAACGCGCAACTATTGCGCTCGAAGCCGCCTTACACGCACTGGGAACGCAAAGACCTTGACCGCTACATCGGCGGGCCGTTGCTGGCGAAGTGGGGCGACCGTTATGTCGTCGGGGGACGCCGGATCACGAAGGGCGGACCGAAGACGTCGCTTTGCTGGCTGGTCGGCGACCAGTTGCAGGAGTTCGCGGAGTTCTCCAGCGGCGGCGACAACTCGTATCCCGGTTTCGTCGAACTCGCTCCCGGTCGTGCGCTGGTTTCCTACTACTCAAGCCACGAACGCGATGCGTCGGGCAAGCCGATCACGGCCATTTATCTGGCAGACCTGACGATGAAAGACTGAGGGGACAATTATTTCTTGCGCGGCTGAAGGGCAATGGCGGCCTGGTTGAGGTAGCTGCACGTGCAGCCGCTGGCGGCTTCGCCGAGTAGCACCAGTCCGCCGGCGGGGATGGCATTGACCCAGCAGCCGGGACGGATGCCACCGTAGTTTTCGGTGCCGGTGTTTTTCTCCAAGTCCACATAGCCGATCGTGGCCGACCGGAACACCAGTAGCCGTTGGCTGGCCGCGAGGATGCCGCAACCGTAGGAGCGCGAAAACTCGAAGGGTTGACGTTCGCCCGTCAGCAAGTCCCATTTGCCCGGCTCGGCGTAGATGGTGCGGTCGTTGATGATCGGGCGCGACTTGTATTCGTCGGTGATGTTCCACAGTGGACGGCCATCGCTGGCGCGGAACGCGGCCATCCGGTCGTCGAGTTCCGAACCGAGTTTGAAACGGGTCGGCTGGTAGCTCATCAACAGGACATCGTGTTGCTCGCTCAAGATCAAGACCGTGCCGAGAATGTCTTCACGGGTTTCCCAGAGGCGCTTGCCCGTCTGGGTGTCGAGGCAGACCAACCGTCCGCCGGGTTGAGGCAGGGCTTTGGTGGCGCGCGCCAGAGGCGTGTCTTCTTCCGCCAACGGGCGGTCAATCAGGTAGGTGCGTTTGGCGCCAATCGCAATGGCGTTGTGCCGGATGGAATGTTCGGGCGTGAATGTCCATTTCACCTTGCCCGTCCGGCTGTCCATCGCGAACAACAGCAACGATTCGCTGAGCATGCTGGTCATGTCGAGCTTGCCCAGAAACTTGCGCCACGACTCCTTGACGAGATGCTGTTTGTTGACCAGTGTTCCGAAAATGGTCCGGTCGCGATAGGCGAGATAGCCCCACGTGCCCGGCTCGGGCGCGTCCCAGACTGCTGTTTGCTGTCCCGTGCGGTTATTCAGCACGTAGCATTTGTTGTCGAAACAGAGATAGAGTTCGTCTTCGCCGAGGCAGAGGTTGCTGCCGGTGGCGGCGACGCCGGTCAGGTGGTCTTGATCGTAGGGTTTCAGGCCGCCGGGTATTTTGAAATCCCAAAGAACCCTGCCGTTGTAAATGTTGATCGCACGGAGGGTGTCCATGCCTTCAAGATACATTCGCCCGTCAGCGACCAGCGGCGCCGGGCCGCGCCCATGCCGGTTCGGCATGGATTGGCCCACATCGCGGAACCAAAGCATGGCGAGAGGATCGCGTATCAACGTGTCGCCGGAGCAAAGCGTGTTCGCGGAGTTGGCGTAAAGATGCGTCCAATCACCGGCGCCCGCGAGCGGGCCACGCACGGTTTGACGCAACGCGCCGTTTTCCCAAAAGCACAATTTGCCGCCGCTCGGGCGCAACATGCGCGTCGTGACCACTGGTTGCTTGGAAACGATCAAGTCCGCGAAGTAATCCGGATAAGGCACCGTGGCCGGATCGGCTTGATGGATGACGACCCGCCGGCCATACAGCCCAGCGGCCAGCAACATCCGACGCGCCGCCTGAACCTTGGCCGGGTCGGCGTCCACGCCGTAGATGCGCAGGTTGGTGCGTTTGGCCAGTTCGAGCGCGAGCCAGCCTTCGCCACAACCCCAATCGAGAGCGTATCCTTCCGTGACGCCGCTGGTACGCACAATCTCATCGGCAGCCGAGGCAAAGACCGGGTTGGCGTTTGGCGCGACATAGGTGATGTCCGCTTGGTCTCGGCCTGTTTTCTCGCCGAAACAAAAAATGCTGCCGTGATCCGTGCTGGCATACAGCCGGCCGCCGGCGGCTGCCAGTCCGTAAACGGTGCCGGTCACGGAAAGGGATAGTTGGATCCGTCCCGAAGCGGCATCCAAGAGAAAGACATGATTTTCTCCGCCGCACACAACGGTCTCGCCGGCGATGATCAACGACCGAATATCACCCGACGGGAGAATGGTGCTCCAACTCGTTTTCGTCAGGACAGTGGCGCGGCTTTCCTTCCCGTCCTTGTCAACGACCTTTTTGGAGGACAGCGGCTGTTGGCGGTCCACGGCGTTTACTTGGTTGCTGACGCAAAAGACGATCCACTGCGGATGCGCCGCCACGCGCACAGCCGGCGCATCCATGAGCGCAGTTCTTCTCAACGTCACTTTCGATGCGCCATTGGTCAGGGCGAACATCGTGCCGCCGTTGAAGAAATGGCTGTCAACGATCGTTGCCTCGGACCCGCCGACCTTTGTGTTGACCTGTAAATGAAAGTAACGGAACTCGCCGGTGGTTCTGTCGAACGCCGCGGGCACGGCCCGGCCCGTGGGCACCAGCAACGTGTCACCGTCGGCAACAAAATGACCTTGCGCGGCCACACCGCTCTTGGCGCGCGCGCCGCCATGCGGCTGGTTCATCTCGATGGAACCGGAGGAATCGTTGCACCACAGTTTTTTCCCGGTCGCCGCGTCCAGCGCGTAGAGATAGATGCCTTCCGTCGGCCAGATGCCGGCCCCGAAATAAACGATGTCACCCACAATCACCGGCCCGCCGCGCGCCGGCCACCGGGAAATCATCCGCTCGTTGCCGAGAATCATGTCACCGCGCGGCCCGCCACGGAACTTCCAAAGCACCCGGCCATCCGCCGCATTGAAGCAGTAAAGGAATCCGTCATCGCCCGCCACGAAGACCCGGTCTTTCCAAACGGCCGGCGCGAACCGCGCGGGCGCGTCCATGAAGCGCGACCATCGGACTTTCCCCGTGGCAGCATCCAAGGCAACGATTTGGTCGTCACCAGAACTTGCGAAGAACAGAACTCCGTCCGCAATCACCGGTTGAGCGGCGCGGTCGAAGGTCAGGCGCTCCGAAGTAGGCCACGCCGCTTGTGGCGTTGCTATCCGGTGGGACCACGATGGGTAAAGGGTTCGGAGCAACGGTTCCGGCGTGTAGCCGCTCCGCGCCGCGTCCGCCTGAAACATCGGCCAGTTCGCCGCCCCGGCGATTTGGATGCCGACAAGAAATGCGCAACAAAAAAACTTCACGCAGCGACGGTAGCCGACGCTTCGTGGCAAAGCAACACGGTTTACAAAAAAATGTGGTGAAAGTTTGAAGCGTGTTCGATTATTGTTCGTATCAAAGATATATGAATTTGCGGGTCACACTTTTTCTTTGGACGATCATTCAGGCTTCGGTCAGCCTTGACGCTTGCACACTCTGGGGCGCGGCGGGAACCAATGCATCCGGCGGAACAATTGTCATCAAGAATCGCGACTGGAAACCGGACCATAGGCAGGTGTTGAAAATGAAGCGCCCCAACAAAGGTTACGCCTACTTCGGCATCTGCACCGTCTATGAAGGAACAAGCACCGAGGGTCTCGCGGCGGGTGTGAACGAAAAAGGGCTGACTGCGTTTACGGCCGCCGCCAGCGCCATCCCCTCCAGTATGTGGAAAGATGCGCCGGTCAAACGCAGTTTCACCACCGGGTTGCTGACGGACTACGCAAGCTGCGATGAAATCCTCGCGAAGAAGGATGCGATTTTTTCCGCGCTGCGACCCGCTTTCATCATGATCGCCGACCGGAAAAAGATCCTCATGGTGGAAGTGGGACTCAAAGGCAAATACGCCGTCAAGACGGTCGAGAACGATGTCGTCGTTCACGCGAATCATTTCCACGACGAATCACTCGCCGAGTTCAACATCAAAGTCAGCGAGAGCAGTTTGAAACGGTTCGAGCGCATCACGCATCTGATGAAGACGATGCCACGACCATTCACGACGGAGTCGTTTGCCGTGATGAGCAAAGACCAGAATGACGGCCCCGACAACAGCCTGTGGCGAACCGGAAAGATCGCCCGGACGCTGGCATCGTGGATCGTCGAAAGCCCGGCGCGCGGCGCCCAGAAACTCCGAGTCGTGATCGTCAACCCCGGACAAGAGGAGCAAACGCACACCTTTGTTCTGGACGACAAATTTTGGAAGGAAACCCAATGAAATCTGCCATCGTTGTCTGTGCAACTGCCTTGGTTTTAGCAGCAGTCAACCTCAACGCCTGCACGCTCTGGGGCGCGGCAGGGAAAGACGCATCCGGCGGCACAATCATCTCCAAGAACCGCGATTGGGCGCCGGACCACACGCAGGAGTTGAAAATGCGTCGCGGCGTGAAAGGCTACGCGTATTTTGGCCTTTACGCCGCCGGCAATGACGAGCCGGGCATCAAGGCCGGCGTCAATGAGAAAGGACTGTCGGTCATCACTGCCTCGGCAAGTTCCATCCCGAAAAGCCAGAGAGACAATCAGCCGGGCAAACAAGGTGTCATCAGCCGGTTGCTGTCCGGCTACGCGACCTGTGATGAAGTGTTGGCGAAGAAGGACGAGATTTTCCCCAACACGCGCACGATGTTCATCATGATCTCCGACCGGAAAAAGATCCTGATGGTGGAAGTGGGGCTGAAGGGCAAGTACGCCGTCAAGACGATCTCGACCGGCCCGGTCGTCCACACAAATCATTTCCTCGAAAAGCCGCTCGCGGAGTTCAATGTCAAGATCGGCACAAGCAGCCCGAAACGGCTCGACCGAATCACCCACTTGATAAAGACGTCACAAAAACCCTTCACGACCGAATCGTTCGCCACGATAAGCCGTGACAAGAATGACGGCCCTGACAACAGCCTCTGGCGGACCGGGAAATCGTCCAAGACGCTGGCCTCGTGGATTGTCGAAACCCCGGCGAGCGGCGCCTCGAAACTCCGGGTTGTGATCGCCAATCCGGGAGAAAAAGAACAAACTCACTCGTTCGTCCTCGATCAGAAATTCTGGAGAGAAACAAAATGAAAACCATCCTTGCTCTTATCATCGCTGTGCTGACCCTTTCCTCAACGCAAGCCGCCGAGCTTTGGGTGGGCAGCGCCACGGCGGACATCACGCCGGATCGGCCCGTTCCGCTGACCGGCAATACGACGGTGCGCGTGGCCCGCGAGATCCATAGCCGCCTGTTCGCCAGCGTGCTGGCCTTGGAGTCACGCGACGGCGGCCGCGCAACGGATCACGCGATTCTGGTGTCGTGCGACCTGTGCGTCATTCGCCCCGGCATTCAAGAAGGCTTTCGGAAACATCTGGCTGGAAAGTTGCCGGGTTTTGACCTCAACAAGCTTTTCCTCGCTGCGACACACACGCACGCCGCGCCGGTGCTTCTTCAGGAGCGTTACGATGAAAAGGACTACGGCGATGGCATGCAACCGAAAGAATACGTGCCGTGGTTGTATGAGCGGATGGCCGATGCGGTCGTGAAAGCTTGGGAAAACCGCGCGAAAGGCGCTGTCGCTTGGGGGTTGGGTCATGCCGTCGCCGGCCACAATCGCCGCGTCGTGTACAGCGATGGCAAGGCCAAGATGCACGGCAACACCAATGACCCGATGTTCCGCGGCGTCGAGGGTTACGAAAATCACGGCGTTCATGTCCTTTGTTTCTACGATTCACAGAAGCGGCTCCAAGCCGCTGCCATCGCCATGTCCACCACGGCGCAGGCCGCCGGCGGCGGCAATAAAGTCAGCGCCAATTTCTGGCACGATGCGCGCCGATTGATTCGCGAGCGTCACGGCGCGGACGTGTGCGTGTTGGGATTCTGCGCGCCGGCCGGCGACCAGACGCCGCGAGCGCAGGTCAACAAGAAAGCCGAAGAACGCATGCTCAAGCTGCGCGGCCTGAATTACGACCAGGAGATTGGGCGCCGCGTGGCGGCTGCGTTTGACGACATCGCCGGCGTCATCGCCAAGGACATTC
The DNA here is from genome assembly GCA_016871575.1 of Verrucomicrobiota bacterium. Lineage (GTDB taxonomy): Bacteria > Verrucomicrobiota > Verrucomicrobiia > Palsa-1439 > Palsa-1439 > CAIKAP01. The sequence goes on along the minus strand of VHCW01000072.1, from coordinate 6,568 downwards.
GGACGGACGTGCCGTTTGTCCATCGCGTGCGGCAGATCGAACTGCCGGCGCGCATCATCACGGAGGCGGAATACGCCGTCGCCAGGAAAGTCTGCGAAGAAATTGACACGCGAACAACGCGGGCGAAAAACGATGCGTGGCGACGCCATTTTTTCGGGTTGGTGGTGGAACGGTATCTGGCCCAGCAGAAAGGCGGCTGGAAAATGTATCCGATGGAGTTGCACGTGATGCGGCTCGGCGACGTGGCGATTGCGACCAATCCGTTTGAGTTGTTCGTTGACTACGGCGTGCAGATCGAAGCCCGCAGCCCGGCGGTGCAAACGTTTCAGATTCAGTTGGCGACCAGCGGGCCGAAGCCGGCCTATTATGTGCCAACACCGCGCGCCGTGGCCGGCGGCAGTCTCACGGAAAACGCGTTCGACAACTACAGCGCCACGGCCGCCAGCAGCTTGGTCGGACCCGAAGGCGCGCAGACGCTGGTGAACCAAACCGTCGAGACAATCAAAGAACTTTGGAGGGTACCAACCAAATGAAGACGATTGGATGTTTGTTTCTCTTTGCGATTGTTGCCACTGTGCCGGCGGCTGAACTCTGGGTCGGCGGCGCAACGGTGGACATCACGCCGGACCAACCAGTCGGCCTCGATGGAATGCGGGGAATACGCGTTTCCACGAAAGCCGCCACGCCCCTCACGGCCACGGCGCTGGCGTTGGAATCGCGCGACGGCCACAAGTCGCTCGATGCCGCCATCATTGTGTCGTGCGACATCATTGCCATCCGCGCCGGGATTCAGGACAAGGTGCGCGAGAAACTCAAAGGCCGATTGTCGGGGTTTGACCTGAAAAAGATTTTTCTCTGTGCCACGCACACACATTCCGCGCCGGTGACGGAGGACGGCAAATACGCCTTGCCGGAAACCGGCGTGATGAAACCGTCGGTGTATGCCGACTTCATGACGAGCCGGATTGCCGACGCCATCGCCGAGAGTTGGCAGAACCGCAAGCCCGGCAAGGCCGGTTGGGGACAAGGCCATGCGGTCATCGCGCAAAATCGCCGCGCCGTGTATGCCGACGGCACCGCGAAGATGTATGGCGCGACAAACGATCCGAAATTCCGCTGCATCGAAGGGTATGAGGATCACAATGTGGATGTGTTGTTCTTTTGGAACCAGCAAGACCAACTCATCGCCACGGCCATCAATTTGCCGTGTCCGTCGCAGGAAGTCGGCGGCAACGCCATTCATGCCGATTTCTGGTATCCGGTGTACAACACATTGCGGGAGCGCCACGGCAAAAGCCTGTTCATTCTCCCGTGGACCGGCGCCGGCGGCGACGTGGTGTCGCGGCTCATGTATGGCAAAGCGGCCGACGAGCGGATGCGGAAACTGCGCGGGAACATTTCGCGCATTGACGAACTGGCGCGCCGCATCGTCAACGCATGGGAGGACGCCTACGAAGGCGCCCGCAACGACATCCGCGCCGATGTCGTGCTGCGCCATTGCGTCAAGGAAATCGAATTGCCGATGCGCCAAGTGACAGATGCCGAGGTCGCCGAGGCCCGGAAGGAAGCGGCCAAATATGCCAAGGATCCGGCCCAACGTTGGAATTACGGCTGGAACCAACGCGTGGTGGACCGATACGAAGCCCAGAAAGCCGGCACGGAGGAACCTTTCAAGATGGAACTCCACGTCTTGCGCGTCGGCGACGTGGCGATTGCAACCAATCCGTTCGAGTTGTACACCGATTACGGCGTCCAGATGAAAGCGCGCAGCCCTGCCATTCAAACGTTCGTCATTCAACTGGCCTGTTCTTCCGGCGGTTACCTCGCCAGCGAACGCGCCGTGCGCGGCGGCGGCTACGGCGCGGTCATCCAGAGCAACCGCGTCGGTCCCGAAGGCGGCCAAGTCCTCGTGGATCGCACTGTCGAGGCAATGAAAGAACTCTGGGAACAACCGGTAACCACAAAACGGCCCGCCTCCAAGAAATCACGAAAGTGAAGACGCGCCTCATCATCCTATCCGCCATTGTTCTTTCGGCTGCCACGATGCCGGCGTCCGAGTTGTGGATTGGTTCAGCCTCGACCAGCATCACGCCCGACCGGCCCGTGGCGCTCGCCGGGCAGATGAGCACCCACATTGCCAAGAAGGTTGAGTCGCCTTGCACGGCCACCGCGGTGGCGTTGGAAACGCGTCAGGGAAACAAGAGCGTGGATCACGTGATTTTTGTCGCGTGCGATCTGGCCGTCATTCGCGGCGAGCTTGAGGACTCGCCCACGGAACTCGCCAAGTTCCTTGAAGCCAAAATGCAAAACGAATTCCGTCAGCGAGTGAAACCGCGCTTGAAGGGCTTCGACCTCAATAAGCTCTTCCTGACCGCCACCCACACGCATAGCGGCCCGGTCACGATGGACGGCGTTTATGTCATCCCGCCGGGCGTCATGCAGCCGAAGGAATATCTGGAGTTCCTTTACGAGCGTCTTGGTGAGATTGTCGTCAAAGCGTGGGAAACCCGCCGACCGGGCGGCGTCAGTTGGGGACTCGGTCATGCCGTGGTGGCGCAGAATCGCCGCGCAGTCTATGCCGACGGATCAGCGCAGATGTATGGCAAGACCGACCGTCCGGATTTTCGCGGACTCGAAGGCTACGAGGACCATGGCGTCGAGACCCTCTTTTTCTGGGACGCAGACAAGAAACTCATCGCGACGGCCATCAACGTCGCCTGTCCCGCTCAAGAGGCCGGAACCGGTCGGGGAGTCAACGCCGACTTCTGGCACGAAGTCCGGGTGGCGTTGCGCCGGCAGCATGGCGACGGCCTCGACGTGCTCGGCTGGATCGGCGCCTCTGGCGATCAATCGCCGCGCCTGATGTATCGCAAAGCCGCCGAGGAACGGATGCGCAAACTGCGCGGCCTGACCCGGCTGGAGGAAATCGCCTGGCGAATCGTGCAAACGGTGAACGACGTCTGCGAAGTCACCAAGAAAGAAATCCAGACCGATGTGCCGCTCGTTCACAAGGTCCGGACCATTGAGTTGCCCATCCGCAAAGTCACCGAGGAAGAAGTGGCGAAGGCCAAAGCCGAGTGCGCCGCGCTGCTGGAGCAGGAGAAAAAAGGCAAGGACACACTTGCCCGGAGACTCTGGCACGAAAAACTCATCCAACGCCACGAATGGCAGCAGAGCAATCCCGTGTATCGGATGGAACTTCACGTCATCCGGCTCGGCGACGTGGCGATTGCCACGAATCCGTTCGAGTTGTTCACCGACTATGGCGTCCAGATCAAAGCGCGCAGCAAAGCGCTTCAGACATTTGTGATCCAACTGGCCGCCGGTCCGGGCACGTATCTGCCAACCGAGCGCGCCGTGCGCGGCGCCGGCTACAGTGCTGTTGCCCAGAGCAACCTCGTCGGCCCCGAAGGCGGTCAAGTCCTCGTCGAGCGCACCATCGAGGCCATCAACGAATTGTGGCCGTAAAGTTGTCATCACGCTCCGCGTGATGGTCATTCTCCGGCTCGTGTTTCGCTGTGCTTGCTAAGGAACAGCCAAGGCGCGAAGGCGCCAAGCAAACGCTTTTCTTCACGTCTTTGCTGTAAACCAGTCACTTGTCCGGCAGCGGTCTCCTGACCGCGCCGTTTCGTTTGACCGTGAGGTCTCCGCATCCCGTAAGTGACAAGACCATTGCGCGACTGTTGCGCGGAAATTGAAGCTTGCATCACTCTGAACCGGTGCTAATCTGCGGGGCATGGGATGACACATGACTGCGATGAGCAACATGTCAGTCGGTAAGAAGCGCGTTTGTGCGTTGGCACAAAACGTGCGGATGGATGGATGTTTCCCCATCAGATGCCCCAGCGATCAGCGATCAGCTCTCAGCAGTCAGCTTTCAAAGTCTTTTGCCATCGCAACTCCGAACCTTGAACCCTGAACCGGGGATGGTGACGTTATGAACTGCATCAAACGGAGTGTCGCCGTATTGGTCTGCGCGTTTGCACTCGCAGCAGCCGCTCGCGCCGAGGACAACAGCAGCACGTTGATTACCACCCTCATCAACAACGGCGGCGTTGACTATGTCGTTGGCAATAGCGGCACCAACAATTCGTTGACGATTTCCAGTGGCGGCATTCTTACCAACGTCAATGGCAGCTACATCGGCAACTTGCCGTCCGCGTCCAACAACTGGGCTGTCGTGACCGGCAGCGGCTCGGCGTGGCACAGCAGCGGCAATTTCTATGTCGGCAACTACGGTTCCAGAAATGCACTGACGATTTCCAGCGGCGGTTCCGTCTTCAACGCCGCCGCTGCCTTGGGCAATCAGGCCGAGAGCATCAGCAACACAGTGGTGGTCACCGGCTCCGGCTCTGTCTGGAGGAACAGCGGCAACCTCTACATCGGCGATCTCGGCGCGATGAACGCACTGACCATTGCGGGGAGCGGCGCAGTGTTCAACGCCATCGGCTATCTCGGTAACACGATCGGTGCCTCTGCGTGCGTCGCCACGGTGACCGGCTCCGGCTCGGTCTGGACCAATAGCAGCATCCTGTACGTTGGCCGTTACAGTTCGGGCAATAGATTGGTCATTACCAACGGCGGTAAGGTGTACAATACAATGGCCCATGTCGGGTATGAAACGAACACCGGCAACAACGCCGTGCTCGTTACCGGCACCGGCTCTGTTTGGAATAACAGCACGAACCTGCATATTGGTTCTGCCGGTTCCGGCAACATGCTGACCATTACGAACGGCGGCACGGTGTTCAACGCCAGCGGCTTCATCGGGAGTAACAGCACCGCCAGCGGCAACAGTGTGCTCGTCACCGGTTCCGGTTCCGTCTGGACCAATAGCAGCGCTCTGTGGGTCGGTCGCAATGGCCCTTACAATGCGCTCACCATTGCCAACAGCGGCACCGTGTACAACACCGCCGGCTATATCGGCGGCAACACCGGCGGCAGCAATAATGCAGTACTGGTCACCGGCGCAGGCTCATCTTGGAGGAATTCCGGCGGGCTATTGGTTGGGTGGAATCGGCCCGGCAACCAATTGACCATCAGCAATGGGGCGCTCGTGCACAACTCCACTTGCTGGATCGGTGATGCGGACCAGAGCGACAACAACGCTGTGCTCGTCACGGGCAACGGCTCGGTCTGGAGCAATACAGCCAACCTGTACATCGGCGATTCAAGAGTGGGTAATCGGTTGACGGTGAGCGACGGCGCATTCGTGCAAAGCACTCACGCTTCCATCGGACATGACACGGGCAGCGGAAGCAACGCGGTGTTGATTACCGGCAGCAGTTCGATCTGGACCAACACCGGCAATCTCAATGTCGGCAATATCGGCTCCAGCAACACGCTGACTATTTCTGACGGCGGCACCGTATTCAACAGCTTTGGCCGCCTTGGTACCGTCACCGACAGCACCAATAATGTCGTTCTTGTCACTGGTGCCGGTTCCGTCTGGAACAACATCAACGATTTAATGGTTGGTTGCTACGGCTCCGGTAACACACTGGTCATCAGCAACGGCGCGTCTGTCGTTAACTACGCAGGTTACATCGGCAGCAATGCTCTCTCCAGCGGCAACAGTGTCCTTGTCACCGGCAACGGTTCGGGTTGGAGTAACAGATGGTTTGTCTGCGTCGGCGGCCAAGGCTCCGGTAACAGGCTGACCATCGCGAACGGTGGCGCCATGTTCACGGACGGAACCGGGTACATCGGCGACGGTCCCGCTGCCAGCAATAACGCGGTGCTGGTTACTGGTGCCGGTTCTGTCTGGAACGATTCGGCCAGGCTCTACGTCGGACGGTCTGGACCGGGCAACCAGTTGACCATCAGCAATGGGGCGCTTGTGCGAAACGCGGTCTCTTGCTGGGTTGGCTGCTGGGACAGCAGCAGCAACAACACGGTGCTGGTGACCGGCTCCGGCTCGGTCTGGAGCAATTCGGCAGGTCTGGATATTGGCTATGAAGGTGCAAGTAACCGTTTGATCGTGAGTGACGGCGCGTTCGTACGAAACTCCAGCGTTTCCATTGGCGCCCTCTCTAACAGCTACAACAACGCGGTGCTGGTGACCGGCTCCGGCTCAGTGTGGCAGAACACCGGAGTCCTTCGCGTCGGCAATCAAGCCTCAGCCAATACGCTGATCATCAGCAACAGCGGCGCTGTGCTTAATACGTCCGGCTACGTTGGCAACCAGACCAACGCCAACAACAACACGGTGACCGTGACTGGATCCGTCTGGACCAACAGCGGCAATTTGTTCGTCGGCTACGCCGGCTCCAGCAACCTACTGCGCATCGTTGAGAACGCCACGGTGTTTGCCCGTACCGCGTATGTTGGATTTGCTGACGTGGCCGTGGACAACTCGATCTGGTTGTCCAACGGAACCTGGGCGTATTTGGGCACTGCCACAGTCAGTTCAGTTGCCAGAGTTCATCCCAGTGGTCGTTCGTTTGCGCTTCGACCACGGCCAGCAAGTGTCGCAGACCATGCGGTGTCCAGAACTGTCCCGGTCGCTTGAACCGACATTGTCGTTGCCGACACACCGACTCGACCGCCCCACTGCCAATCGGCCAGC
>VHCW01000071.1 GCA_016871575.1 Verrucomicrobiota bacterium | reverse complement strand
CCGCACGCCAAGATGCCGGCGTTGCCGGCGTTGTTCCGCGCTGAACCTCTGGGATCGGAAATAGACGAAGCGCGCGACGGGCATGTAGAACGTCGGCCACGTCGAGGCGTCGTATTCGTAGCCGCGACGGACGAGAAGTTCGAGCGCCCCGTTGGTCAACGCGTGCCCTGCACCGCGGAACCCAACAGGTTTCCGCCCGGTTGCCTGTTGGATGGCTTCTTCTGCTTGGATGATCTCAGCTTCGGCCTCTTTGCGCCGCCACGGCTCGTGCGAAAAAGAGTGGTTTCCCAATTCGTGACCGGCGTCGGCAATCGCCAACAACAGCGAACGGTTCGAGGCTTGGGCGGCATCCTGCCCAACCACGAAAAACGTCGCCGGTTCGCGGAGAATTTGCAGCGCGCGCGGAATCACCACGTCGAGAAACGACGGCAGCGATTCCCAGCCCGGATCGGCGTGGGTTTTCATGTACGTCCAGAGATTGTCCAAGTCCATGGACAACGTCGCGGTCGTCATGCGCGACCTCCCGATACGAAACGGTCAGCCAATTGCACGGTCTCATTGACGTTGGCGGTTCCGTTGAGGATGTGGGCGGAGTTGAGGATGTGCAGGCCGGGAATTGACGTGCTGACGGAGGGCAGCCGCCGGGAATATCCGACGGTGGGAATCGCCATCACGTGGCGATCGCGCACGACAGTGGCCGCCTGCACGTGTTCCGGACGAAATGCCGGGTACATTCCACCAAGCGCCTGTACAAACGTCTGTCGAATCTGTTCGTCTGTCTGCGCCCACAGTGCGTCGTCGGCAGACAAGTACTTGGGCAGATACACAAGATTCTGGCTGGATAACTCCGACATTTCGATCACCGCCGTGAACGGCAGTCCCTCATCGGCAATGTTCGTCACGTAGAATCCCGCCAGCGGTTTCGACAACAACAACGTGACGCAGACGATTCCCTGATACTTCAGGCCGAAAAAACGCTCTCGCTCGTCTGCCGTCAGGTTCCGGCAGAGTTCCGGCGCGACCGGAACTGTGACGACCACGTGATCGCCCTGGTGGGATTGTCCGTTTTGAAAATGCGCCGTCAATGAGCGGTCAATGGATACGGCCTGATGATTGGTGTGTATCGCTATGCCCTCGCTTGTGAGCACCTCGGCAAACCGCGCCAGCAATTGTCCATAGCCGCCGGGCAAACGACCGAACATTTCTTTTTTTGCGCCGGTCCGACGTGCGGCGTACATGCGGGCGATGCTCGCCCAGATGAACGCCGCCGATGTGTCGCGCCAGTTCTCGCCGAGTTTTGCGCGGAGCAATGGCAGCCAGATGCGCCGAGTCACTTCCTTGCCCGACCATTTCGAGAGCCAGTCCGAGACGGGCACCTGCTCCAAGATGCGGCCATCACGGATGCGCGAGGCCCGGTAAATCGTGGCCGCCAAACGCAGCTTCGACAACAGCGACAGGGGCGGGAACCGAAGAAACTCCAGCGTGTTCGACATCGAATGAAGTTGGCCGTCCACGAAGAAGCCGGTGCGCGTTGTCGCCCACTGGATTTTGTCGTCCAGTCCCAACTCGTGCAGCAGCCTGCGAAGTGCGGTGTCAGATTGCAAGATGACGTGATAGTAGCGGTCGCATGTCACTGGTCCCACGTTGGAGGGTCGCGCGAGCCCGCCGAGTTGCTCATGGGCCTCGAACAACGTCACGTGCTGGCCGGCCCGCGCCAGCCGGTGCGCGAGTGTCATGCCGAGGATGCCGCCCCCAATGATTGTCCAGTCTTGGGATTTGTTCATGGCGGAGCGCCACTCGTGAGCAGGACCGTGAACCGGCCGCGAAAATGCGTCAGGTTGTGCGGCGCAAGAGCCGCGTGCAACCCGGCAGCCTCGGCCACTTGAATGACGTGCTGCGGCGACACACGAAGAAGCGGTTGTTGATGCCGGGCACGAACGTACCGGAACGGATAACGGAACAGATAGCGGATCAGGTCGAGGAAGAGATGTTCGCCAATCGCGAAGCGCGCCAGGTCCCACACGTCGCGGACGAAAGCGTTCGATGGCGGAATCAAATCGGACAACACGATGCGGCCACCGGCCGCCAGGCGCGCTCGCCAATCGTCCAGCCGGGCGCGCAACTCGTCGGGCTGAAAATACTGCGCCACGCTGTTCACCACGATCAGGTCGAAACGGCGGTCACCGAAATTCGCCGTGTCCAGCACCTCGGCATTCGGACAATCCGATACGGCGCGACGGGCGCGGTCGCGCATCATGGCGGAGGGATCCCAGAGCGTCACACGGGCGGCGTGCGACGCCAGTTCCCGCGCAACATGGCCACAGCCGCAACCGAAATCGAGGACGCGACTCGTCGATGCAAACGGCAGCCATCGGAGGAGATTCCGCGCGAACCGTTGCGCCTGGACCCGCAGCAGCTTTTCAGGCCCCTCCAATCCTTCCCAGTCCTCTTGCCATGCACCTGTTGTGGGGCGGATCCGTTTGAGGCGACAACTCACCCACGGTGGCATCAGGTAGTACTGTTTGCCGGCGGCGCGATCCTGCGGCATCCGCGGTTGCGTCACTCCACGGGCGATTTGAGCGACGCACTCAACCAACACGTTCAACGACAATTCCTCGACCCGCTGCTCGACGGTTTCGGTTGTGTCGTTCGAATGAACTGCCGCTTGCTGGGACCGGATGATGTCGCCGGTGTCAATCCCTTCGTCGGCAAAGTGCAACGTGGGGCCGACCGGCTGATGTTGGTAGAGCGACCAGCGCACCACGTCCACGCCGCGAAACGATGGCAGCAATCCGGGATGCGCGTTGAGCGTTCCGATGCGCGGCAGCTTCAGCAACGGCGAACGGATAATCCCCGATTGTCCCAAGACCAACAAATCCAGATCGAGACCGGCAAGAAACCGTTCCATCTCCGGACCGTTCATGTCGGTCGTTGTCAGAACTTGTGGCGCCCAATCTGCATACGGAGGCGCGGGTTGTCGCCGCAACAGGCGGGACCAGATTCGGGCGTTGTGCCAGACAGCGTTTGCGAAAGTGGTCTTGCGCGCCAACAGTCGCGCCATGCGCCAACGCGCCCGCCACGTAACGCGCTCGACTCCGATAGCGACAGGCGTCAACGCAAGCTCTCGCAGTTTGCCCAGCAGTTTCAGGCCGAACCGGCTGTTCTCGCGAGTGAGCACGGCAAAACGCATGGGTCGGGTCACCGGGGTGGATTCAGTTCGGTGACCTTGCCGGCGCGCACGGCGTAACGAAGGCCGCACGCATGACAAGGCGCGTTCTCGGCGTCGGCGATGCCGCGCATCACCAACTCGCCGCACCGGCAAACCACGCCGGCAGGACGCGCGGGGACACCCGTAACAAGATGGAAATCCTCGACCGAGTGCGTCACGACCGATCCCATCCCGACCATCGCCCAGCGTCCGATGGTGATGCCGCCGCGCAGGGTCGCGTTGCCGCCGATGGTGGCGCCTTCGCGGACGCGCGTCGAAAGCGTCCTGTCCGTGGGGGAAGAAGGACGCAATTGTTTCAGGTCCACCGTTGTGGCGCGGGGAAACAGCTCGTTGGTGAACGTGACGCTCATGGCCACCATGACGCCGTCCTCGATGATAACGCCGGGGCAGATGTTGACGAACGCGCCGATTTTGACTCGATTGCCGATCTGGACATCGCAGCCGATGTGGGTTTTGTCGCCGATGATGCACTGCTCGCCGATGCGGGCGTCACGACGAATGTGGACGTTGTCCCACACCTGGCTACCGTTACCGATTTGGACGCCGTCCTCGATCAACGCGGTCGGATGCACGAAGTGATTCATCGCCTGCCTTTCTTCTCGTTGACAATCGCCGTCCATTTTCCCTGTCGCATCGAACGGTAAGCCGCCTCGATGGCCGCCACCGAAGCCATCGCGTCGTCCGGTGTGACAAGCAACTCCTCCTCACCGCGAATGGCACGCACGAAGTTCTCAATCTGGTTGCCGAACGCGCGCGCCTTTTCGTAGCCGCTGCCGAAGACCTCCCATGACTTGTCCGTGGCGCGGCGATAAGAGGATTGTTTCCAGCCAATCTTCAGCGTTCCCTCCAATCCATAGACGCTGATGTAGGTGTCCTGCTCCTTGTTCAGACTCCACGACAGATCAATACTGCCAAGCACCCCGCGCTCGTTACGGACGTGGACGAGAACCGTCTCCTCGACACGCAAGCCATGCACGCCCGGCGCCTCGACCACCGACACTTCCGCCAGTGGCCCAAGAAAATATCGCGCGATGTCCACCGAGTGCGTGCCGTTGTCAATCAGCACGCCGCCACCGCTGACGCGCGGGTGGCTGTTCCAGCGGCGCGACATGTCCACCTTTGCCGTGAACGCGTTCTCGAACAGCAACACCTCGCCAAGCACGCCCGACGCCACGAGGCTCTTGGCGTGCGCCACCTCCGGCACGAAGCGAAACTTCGACGCCATCGTGATCAAGACGCCGGCTTTGCGTGCGGCAGCGATCATCGCGCGAGCTTGGTCGCGACGGATGCTGAACGGTTTCTCGCACAACACGTGCAGCCCCTGCTTGGCGAGGTCGGAGCAGATTGCCGGATGCGTGACCGGCGGTGTGCAGACGATGGCCGCCTCGACGCCGCCTTCCCGCGCCAAGGCAAGATGAGAATCAAACGACCGGCACCGGAAACTTTCACTGATGGCACCGGCCGCCTCGCGCCGCACATCAGCGACGGCGTGGAGACACGCCGTTGAACTTCGTTGGAGGGCCTCGGCGTAGGTCTGCGCGATGCGGCCCGCGCCGACCAGGCCAATCTTCAGTTTCCTTGTGCGCACCGGGCGGCCTCCCGAATGGCTTGCGCGATGTAGCAGACGTGCTCCGCGGTGTATCGCTCGTTCCACGGCAACACCAGCGCCGCGTCCAGCGCCGCGAATGTGCCGGGGAAACGGGCAGGCGAGTAGTCCACCGCTTCCGGCCGCGCCAACGTGAACGGAAACTGGCTCTTGCCGAACGTGCGACGCGCCGCGAACACCTCACACTGGAACGCCGGTTTGCGGATGTAACGCGGCGCGGACGCGATGCCCATTGGCTCCAGCGCCTTGGCCAAACCAACCGCGTTGCCATCGGTGACACGAAGACAGTATCGCCAATACGAATGGACAGCGTCCGCCGCGCACAACGGCGGCAGCACGCCCGGCACATCGCGAATCTGTTCTGTCAACGACACCGCCATCTCGATCCGCCGGCGAACGATGTCGTCGAGCTTCGGCAGTTGCGCCACAGCCACTGCCCCCTGCAACTCGCTCATCCGGCAGTTCAACGCGAGGAAATAATGGTCCGGCGTTTTGTCGCCGTAACCCCACGCCTTGTTCACGAAGAGAAACATCCGGCGCGCCAACTGGTCGTCGTCGGTCACCACCACACCGCCCTCGCCGGCGGTGATGTGTTTGCCTTGTTGGAGACTGAAACAACCGATGCGGCCAATGGCGCCCGCACGCCGATTTCTCCAACGTGCACCGAGCGCCTGCGCGGCATCCTCAATGACCGGCAGGCCGCGCTCGGCGGCCAGCGCGAGGATCGGCCCCGTGTCGCACGGGTTGCCGAACAGGTGCGTGATGATGATCGCGCGCGTGCGTTCGCTCAAGCACGGACGAATCGTGTCCGCCGTCACGTTGCAGGTCCGAGGATCAACGTCGGCAAACACCGGAATGGCGCCTTGATAGAGAATCGGCGTCAGCGCTCCCATGTCGGTGATGGCCGTCGTGACAATCTCGTCGCCCGGTTCTGGGTCAATGGCGGAGATGGCCGCGTGGATCGCCGCCGAGCCGGACGAACAGGCGATGGCGTGTTTGACGCCCAGCCACGATGCGAACTCGCGCTCAAAGGTCTTCACGGCCTACCCCTTGACACTGAACAACGTGCCACTGCGGATGACTGCCGCCAGCGCGTCGAGTTCCTCCTGTCCGAGCGTCCGGCCTGATGCGTCCTGGTCTGAGGGAAGTTTAGTCATGGGAAAGCTGCCTTGCGAAGCGTAACACCTCGCCGATTCTGTGTCCGATTCGTGCCGGTGAAGTCCGCCGAGACCGGCTGCGCCAGTGAAGATGCGCGGGAACCTCCACGATCTTCGCCCCGCGACGCAGCGCCTCTGCGAGTATCTGGAAATTGACATCGCCAGAGGTCGTCCGGCCGTCGAGCCATTTCAAAGCGTCGCGACGGTACACGCGCATCACGGAAGTAAACGTGTGGAGCCGGCCGTCGAGCTTGCCGGCGAGATAGACATTGGCGAGCCGGCTCAGCGCATGGCGTATCCACGGAACGTTGGAGACTTCCCCGCCCGTCATGTAGGGCGACGCCAACACGATGGCCGCCCCGGTCTGCTCGGCCACAGCCAACATCCGCTCAATGTGCGTCGGATCGTAACTGAGGTCGGCATCCATCGTGATCACCCAGTCGTCCTCCAGCGCCGCAAAGGCGCTCCGCAACGCTTCGCTCAGGCCGCGATTGCTCTTGTGGTGGACGACCCGGACATTTTCCCTGCCAGCGGCAAAACGATCAGCCACTTCACCGGTGCGGTCGGTGCTGCCGTCATTCACAATCAACAGACTCCAGCAGTGCCCGGTGGAAAGGCTCAAACAATATCGCCACATCTCGGCGAGATGGGTCTCCATCAAACCCTCCTCATTGTACGCCGGGAACACGACTGCCACCGCGCGGCGAGAAGGCTCTGATCGAGTTGGCGACAACGAGGTTTTGTTCTCTGAACTGAAACTGAAAATAATTGAATTCACCATGTATCCGGTTTGTTTCACCGCATACAACCATGACAACACCACACCTGCCTTGAGCGGTGTATACATGACCGAAAAGAAGGCGTCAAGAAACCATGAAATCAAGCAATCTCGCGCGCGTGCGCCTGCCCTTTGGTTCGCGTCGCAGGGGACGGTCCCGCTGATACAGAAGCGTAAATCTGGAAAAGTTGTGAGACGACCGTCTCGCAACTTTTCCAGATTCCTATTGTGGGTGTCATCGCCCGGAACATCAGGGCAGCGCGCGACGCTCTCCGTGCCTCATCCCAACACGGCGCGCATGGCGCGCAGATGTTCCGGAGTGGTTCCGCAACAGCCGCCGACGACAGCAACGCCGAGCGCTTTCATCTTCGCGGCAAACGCAGCGAGCGTGTCAGGGCCGACGTTATAGACTGCGTGGCCATCCACGACCTGCGGCAGCCCGGCGTTTGGTTTCGCAAGCAGGCGGGCGTCAGGACGCGCGTTTTTCATCGCACGAATCACAGCTTCGAGGCTGTCGGGGCCGACGCTGCAATTGGAGCCGACGGCAGCAGCACCGGCGTCGGTGAGTTGGTTGACGGCGTCTTCGGGCGTGACGCCCATCATCGTGCGACCATTCAACTCGAACGCCATGCTGGCGAGCACGGGCACGTTGGCCTTCTCTTTGGCCGCGCTGACGGCAAGCAACGCCTCCTGCAAATCAGTGAACGTCTCGCACACGAGCGCGTCCACGCCGGCGTCGGCAAGCAGCGCGGCTTGCTCGGCGAACGAGGCGCGCGCTTCGTCGGGGTTGAACTCGCCGTAGGGTTCGAGCATTTCACCAGTCGGGCCGATTGAGCCAACCACAAACGCATTCCCGCCGGCAGCTTCGCGGGCGAGTCGGACGGCGGTGCGGTTGACGAGGTCGAACTTGTCTTCGAGGCCGCAACGACGGAGACCGACGCGGCTCGCGCCGAACGTGCAGGTGTAGATCAAATCAGCACCGGCGGCGGCGTATTGTGCGGCGAGGTTGCGGATGGCGTCGGGATTGTCGAGCAGCCAGCGTTCCGGCGCTTCGCCGACGGGCAGCCCGGCGGCTTGGAGCATGGTGCCGGTGGCGCCGTCGGCGAGGAGCGGGACGGACTGCGTCAGTGCGTCAAGGAAAGTGCGTTTCATGGCGGAACTGTGCGCTGGCAGGCCGGGCAAGACAAGATTTTTTTGCGGACCATCAACGCTTCTGTTAGGTTTCGCGCGCATGAAGACGTTGCTCATCGTGGCGATGATCGCGTGGCTCTCCGTGGGGTCATCGCTGTTCGCTGCCGGCAGGATGCCGGTGCTGGCGCGCGTTGAGCTGCAGGGTTCGCCGGAAAAATTTCCGCTGCCGGCGCGGGCGTTGTTGCGCGACGCGGCCGGCCAGCCCTATGCGCTGGTCGTCGCGCAAACCACAGACTTGAAACGGGCTGGCTCGCCGTATCGGGTGTTCGACCGCGACGCGTCGGCAGAAGCGTACATCATCGCCCGTCCGCGGCGCGCCGGCGCGCGCACGGCGGCGGCAGGCCGGTTCAACGTGGTGGAGGACGATGGCCTGCAATGGATCGTGCGGCTGCGCAAGGAACAGGACGCGATTGACCTCGGCGACGCCGGGTTTGCGATTGCGCGGCTGAGCGCGCAGCCGCTGGTCGGGAGGCGCTCGGCGCCGGTGCAAATGATGCGCATGGAAGAGCCGTTCACGTCGAACGGGTGGGTGGCGGCGATGATGAGCGGTGTCACCACAAATTACCTTGTGTCGCTCATGCGTCAGGTCACGGGCGATGAACCCGCGCCGTCGGGCGGCGAGTTGCGGGTGATCAGGACACGCCACACCGCGGCGTCGGCGACGTTGAACCGGGCGATGGGGTTCTGCCGCGAGTTTTTCACGGCGCTGGGGTTGAGCGCGGACTATCAGGCGTGGAACGCCGGCAGCTACAGGGGCACGAACGTCGTGGCGACACAGACGGGCATGACCGTGCCGGGAGAGCAGGTGTTGATCGTGGCGCACCTCGACGCCATGCCGAGCAGCGGGCGCGCCCCGGGGGCGGACGACAACGCGAGCGGCTCGTGCGCGGTGCTGGCGGCGGCGGCGATGTTGAGCCAGTATCGGTTCGAGAGAACGGTTCGCTACGTGTTGTTCACCGGCGAAGAACAGGGACTGTACGGCAGCGCGGCGTACGCCGGTGCCGCCGCGGGCGCGGGCGACAACATCCAGGCGGTGCTCAACCTCGACATGATCGCGTGGGACAGCACGGGCGGACCGGTGTTGTCGTTGTATACGCGCTCGACCGATGATCCCGGCTACGCCGGCGATCTCGCCATCGCCGCGACGTTCACCAACGTCGTCGCCACCTACGGCCTCGGCGCGAAGCTCCAGCCGGCGATCCTACCGGACAGCAGCATGATTTGGAGCGATCATTCTTCGTTCTGGGACTACGGCTACCCGGCGATCCTGGCCATCGAGGACGACAACTTCGATTTCAACCCGTACTACCACTCCGCCAACGACACGATCGCCAACATCAACACCAACTATTTCACCGCGTTCACGCAAGCCGCCGTCGGCACCATCGCGCACCTCGCCGGGCCGGTCGAGCAGCGTTCGTTCGATGTTGTCCGCGTCGTCAGCGGTGACTGGTCGGCGACGAACCGCAGTTTCGGCGCCAGCGTTTTCCACGCCGTCCACGTCGGCGGGGCGACGGAGACAAACGATGCGTTCGACGTGACCTACGCGAGCTTGCCCGCCAACACCAATAACGCCTGGCCGGTCATCGTCACGCAGCCCGGCAACGACGACCTCAGCACGGATTGTCGCGATGCCGCCAGCGAGAGTATTTTCCGTGGCGACCTCATCATGTCGTCGCCGTTCGGGACGCCGGTGTCGTGCACGAACCGGCTGCGCTTCGTCTTCCTGACTCCACCGGCGACGAACCGGATTTACACCGTGCGGATCGCGGCGGACGGCGGGTTCCTGTGTGTCACCAACCTCCGCAGTCTCGCGGCGGGTGATGGGTTCGTCGAGTTGCCGCCGTTGCTGAACGTCACCAATGGCGCGGTGTACGGCGCCTGTGATCTGGCGGCGCGGTTCCTCGATTACGACCCGGCGCGCATTGGGTTGCGGGTCAACTCGATCACGGACACGCAGGTGGCGCTGGGCGCGAGAACGCAAATCGGCGCGCGAACGTTCAACGAGGTCGGAGTCACCACGAATCTCCTCGCGCCCGGCTCGTGGACATGGTTCAGCGTGACCACCAACGACGTTGCGCCGAGCGCGGCCAACTTCGAGGAAGGCTGGGAATCGGTGCCGTTGCCGGCGGACGTGTCAGCGTATCCGAATCCGCCCGCGCTGTTCTTCCGACTGCGCCGTGCGTGGCCAGTTCCGTAAGCCGTGTGGTCAAAACAAGCCGACGGTGTTGCCGTTCTCGTCCACGTCCATTGCCTCGGCGGCCGGAACCTTCGGCAGGCCGGGCATGGTCATGATATCGCCGAGCAACACGACCACGAAACCGGGGCCGGTGCTGAGTTTGACGTCGCGGATGTGAACAACGAAACCAGTGGGGCGCCCGCGCAGGCCCGGGTCGGCGGAGAGCGAAAGCTGCGTTTTCGCCATGCAGACCGGGTAGTTCCGGAAACCGGCGTCCTCGAATGCCTTGAGTTTCTCGACGATCTTGTCCTGGGCGATGACGTCTTTGCCGCCGTAAATCTTCTGGACGACGGTGCGGATCTTCTCCAGCAACGGCATGTCGTCAGGGTAGAGCGGCTTGAAGTGTGCCTTCCCGGCCTCGACGGTCTTGAGGACGATGTTCGCCAGCTCGACAGCGCCCGCGCCGCCGTTGGTAAAGTGGTTCGATGTGGCGACGGGCACGCCGATCTGCGCACAGCGGTCGCGGATCACCTGCATCTCCGGCTCGGTGTCGGTCGTGAAGACGTTGATGGAGACGATGACGGGCAGGCCGAACATCTGGAGGTTCTCGACGTGCTTGGCGAGGTTGTCGAGGCCGCGGCTCACGGCTGCGACATCCGGCTTCGCGAGGTCGTGGACCTTCACGTCGCCGTGATACTTCAGCGCCTTGACGGTGGCGACGAGGACGACGGCGTCCGGTTTCAGCCCGGCTTTGCGGCATTTGATGTTGAGGAATTTTTCCGCGCCGAGGTCGGCGGCAAAACCGCCCTCGGTGATGGTGAAGTCGGCAAGCCGCATTCCGAGCTTGGTGGCGGTGACGCTGTTGCAGCCGTGCGCGATATTGGCGAACGGGCCGCCGTGGACAAACGCGGGATTGTTTTCGAGCGTCTGGACGAGGTTCGGCTGGATGCCGTACCGCATCAGCACGGTCATCGCGCCGTCCGCCTTCAGGTCACGCGCGGTGACAGGCTTGTTGTCGTAGGTGTACGCCACGATGATCCGGCCAAGGCGTTCCTTGAGGTCGGACAACGACTCGGCGAAACAAAGCGTCGCCATGATCTCGGAGGCGGGCGTGATGTCGAAGCCGGATTCGCGCGGGAATCCGTTGACCGTGCCGCCGAGGCCGATGACGACGTTGCGCAACGAGCGGTCGTTCATGTCTATGACGCGCTTCCAGACGATGCGGCGTTCGTCAATGTTGAGCGAGTTGCCGAAGTGCAGGTGGTTGTCGAGCATCGCGGCGAGGAGGTTGTGCGCGGAGGTGACGACGTGGAAGTCGCCGTTGAAATGCAGGTTGATTTCCTCCATCGGCGCGAGCTGGGCGCGTCCGCCGCCGGTGCCGCCGCCCTTGACGCCGAAACAGGGGCCGACCGACGGTTCGCGGAGGCAGACGACGGACTTGTGGCCGAGCCGGTTGAGCGCGTCGTTCAGGCCGATGCTGGTGGTCGTCTTGCCTTCGCCCGCGGGCGTCGGCGTGATGGCGGTGACGAGAATGAGTTTGCCGGTCGGCGCGTTCTGGAGGCGCTTGCACACATCGAGCGAAACTTTTGCCTTCCATTTGCCGTAGTACTCGATGTCGTTCTCGGCGAGGCCGAGTTTGGCGGCAACCTCGCCAATCGGCAGCAGTTTGGTTTGGCGGGCGATTTCCAGCGAACTGAGTTGGGCGGCAGTAGCCATGGCGATTCCTTTTTGTGATTAGGCGTAAAATTCCTGAACCCGCATGATGACGTCGAAGCCTTCCAGCTTCAGGCAGTCGGTGAGGCATTTCATCGCGGGATGATCGGGAGTGAGCGTCTCGTATTTGCGTTTCACCGAGCCGATCACGTGGTCGAGGCCGAGCGGCATCGCCATCGTGAGGAACGCGCTTTCCAGCGGGCCTTTCGTCGGCGAACCATCGGCGCGTTTCGGCGGCAGCATCACGGTGAAATTGCTGAGGCCGACCGACATGTGGACGCCCGCAAACTGCGGGTCGTCATGGATCAAGCGGATGGATTTCATCAGGCGCTGGAACTGCCCCTCGGAATCGGCGCCGATGGGCGAGATGCCGGGGTCAAGGATGCAATCAGCGACGGCGAGGCCGTGTTGTTTCGCCTCAGCGAGCATCTGTTTCGCCGTCTCGTAGGTCTGTTCGGCGGTGTGGTTTGGCTGGCCGACGCCATTCTCGTTGCGCTCGGTGACGAGCAGGATCGGCTTGAACTTGCGGATCTTCAACAGGTCGAACATGCCGAGCCGCAACGGCGAGATGGAGTTGAGGACGGGCACCATCCCGTCGCGGCAGGCGCGCAGCCCCGCCTCGGCCATCACCGGGTCGGGTGTGTCAATCGAGAGCGGCTTGGCCGTCACGCTCTGGACGTGGCGCACCATCTCGGCGAGAAACTCGGGGGCGCGTTTCCCGACGTTGACGTCAATGTACGTCGCGCCGCCGTCGTCCTGCGACTTGGCGAGTTCCTTCAGCCCGGCGATGTCGCCGGCTTCGTAGAGTTTCTTGGTGGACGGGACGGAATCGTTGATGGATTCGCCGATGATGGTAAGGCCGGGCAGTGGCATGGTTATTTCTCCTTCTTGGCGTTATGGTCGCGGCCGAGGAACGTGTTGGCCCAGCCGGAACTGTTCTTGAGGTTCGCATCGTAGAAAACGGCGGGGCCTTGGAGCATGTCCTTGGTCTGTTTGTAGTGCTTCAATCGCTCGTAGGCGCGCGCCCAGATGCACTCCTTGTCCTTGAGCTCGCAACGCCCATCATACGATCCGCCGCACGGGCCGTTGCGCTGGTTCTTGGAACAGGAACCGTGCGGACACAGGTAGGCGATGTCCGGCAGGCTGCAGTCGCCGCAATCGCGACAGTCGAACATGATGAGCTTGGAGACTTTCTCGACGCCGTGTGCGGTGCGGGAAAGGACACCGGGACCCTTGTCCCAGCGCTCGTAAATCCGCTTCATGAAATTGAATCCCGGCGTGCCAGGGGTGAAAACCGCGCTGTGG
Organism: Verrucomicrobiota bacterium; assembly: GCA_016871575.1. GTDB lineage: Bacteria > Verrucomicrobiota > Verrucomicrobiia > Palsa-1439 > Palsa-1439 > CAIKAP01. The sequence goes on along the minus strand of VHCW01000071.1, from coordinate 14,242 downwards.
AAACAGCGAGAGAGGCGATAGTTGAACGTGACTTCCTTGCTGTCGCCGGGGTTGTCGAGCGAACGAAGAAACTCGCGGTTGAGTTGGTTCATGTCCCCGAGGCCGGTCTGTTCGTCGCGTTCGAAGAGGTAGAACTCGCCGTCGCGGCAGAACTGGATCTCCTTCGCAAATTCCTTCCAGTCGTTCGCGCCGAACTTCTCGGCCATGTTGATGATCTCGAAGAAACTCTCCGCCTTCGCCATCCCGCCGAGATAACCGCCGGCGAAACCGAGCCCCTTGAAAACGGCGAGTTGCTTCGCGGCCAGCTCGAAGAAGAACGCGCGCCCCTTGTCCGGTCCCGCCGCGTATTTCTCGACGAGCGCGAGCAGTTTGTCGCTGACGACGCAGCCCGGCACATCGTTGCGGTGGAACATGCCGGCGACGGTCTTGTTGAGGAGATAGACGTTGCCGATGAGCGGGAGATTGAAGTTGTGGGAGCGGAGGAAGAGTTGGACCTCGTGGAATTTCCGCATGTCGTAGCCGAGTTGCGTGTAGATGAACTCGGCGCCATTGGTGATCTTGCGGAGCAGCTTGAAATATTGCGGCATCAACTCGCGCTCGTGCTGCTTGAACGGCGAGACCGCGCCGGCGATGTAGAAGCTGGTCTTCGGCAGCGTGGTGATTTCGCCTTTGCGGCCGGGCACCGGCAAGCCGTCGTTCATCGCCTTCAACATCGCGATCAGGCTCACCGAGTCGAGGTCGAACGAACCGCTGGCCAAACCACCAAAGCCGGCCTTGGGGTGATCGCCGGTCATGGCGAGGATGTTGTTCAGCCCCTCGGAGGCGAGTCGCCAGGCGGTGGATTCGAGCGCGTTGCGGTTCCGGTCCTTGCACGTCAGGTGAACGACGATGTGCGCCCGTCGTTTTGCCAGCAACTGCCCCAGCCACTCCGGCGTCAGCATCACATTGCCGCCCGGATTGTCGGTGATGGAAACCCATGTGATGCGCGGGTCGTCGGTCAACGCGTTGCCCAGCTCGACGATCTTGCTCGGCTGATTGGCCGGCACAAAACCGCGCGTTGTCACCACTTCCGCGCCGTAGCAGAACCGGCCGCTGCTGAAGGCTTCCCGTAATGTCGCTGCTGTATTCATGTTGTCAGGCGGTAGAGACACTCCATGCGGGCAAATGTGTCGTTGTGTTCGATTGTTTTTTTAACTGGCGACTCAGGCCGCAACAAGCTGACGAGCCACGTCCACCGCACTGGCGGCATCGGGCGCGTAACCGTCGGCGCCGATTTCCTTTGCAAATTCCTGCGTGATGGGCGCGCCACCGATGATGACCTTGATGGTAGTAAGGCCGGATTTCTTGAGCGCCTCAATCGTCGTCTTCATGGCCGGCATCGTCGTGGTCAACAGCGCGGACAGGCCGACGACCTGCGCATTGTGTTCCTTGACGGCGGCGGCGAATTTCTCGGGCGGGACGTTGGTGCCGAGGTCAACGACGCCGAAGTTGGCGCCTTTCCACATCATGGCGACGAGGTTCTTGCCGATGTCGTGGAGGTCGCCCTGCACGGTGCCGATGACGGCGGTGAATTTCGGCTTGATGCCGGCTTGGACGAGCAACGGCTCCAAAAGGGCCATCGCTTCCTTCATGGCGCGGGCGGCGATCAGCATTTCAGGAACAAAGATCTGGTTGTTCTTGAATTTCTCGCCGACCTCGGCCATGCCGGGCACAAGACCGTTCTCGACGATGTCCAGCGGCTTCATTCCCGCTGCCAGCAACGTCTTCGTGATCTCGACTGCGTCTTTTCGATTTCCTTTTACGACTGCTTGGCTCAACGTTTTCAGGTCGCTCATGTGTTTTCTCCTCTTGAAAGTGCGCAGACAATACCGAATCTGCCCTTTCTTGACAATACCCAAGATTGGCCGATACTTGCGCGGCATTGACAGCCGATGGACCTCAACCCCATGGACAATCTGCTCGTCGGCAGCGCCGGAATTGCCGCCTATCCCCCGGGCGCAACCTTCGGTCCAAGACTGCTTTACGACTTTCAGTTCCTCTGGATCATCGAGGGAAATGTCACCGCCAACTTCGACAAGAAACGCCTTGCTGTTTTGCCTGACACTATCCTCCTCGGCCAACCCGGCGTGACCGACTACTACGACTGGGATCACGACCGGCGAACCATCCTCGCGTTCCTGCATTTCAGCTTCGATTACTCCGCGCCGGAGTGGCCGCCGCTGAAACAATGGCCGTTGTCGCGGCGCGTGAGCTCCAACGACATCCTCCGCCCGCTCTTCCGTTACGCCGTCGGCCTCGCACAATCCTCCACACCGAACCGCGACCAACTTCTCGAATCCACGGTGACATTGATGCTCCACAGTTTTCTCACCGGCCAGACCGCTGTCGCGCCGGAACCGTTCGGCAAGTTGCCGGGCGCCGTCGAGAAGGCGCTTGCGATGATGCGACGGGCGCTCGTGCAGGACCCGCCGCTGCCGATCACGCTGGAACAACTCGCGCGCGTTGGGCATGTGACGCCGGAACATTTGTGCCGGTTGTTCCGGCGGTATTTGAACCTCGGTCCGCTCGAATGCGCCGGGCTGGCCCGGCTGGAACGGGCGGCGTCGTTGCTCGTGCGGTCGAACCTCGCGGTGAAGGAGGTCGCCGACGCCACCGGGTTCGTGTCGCAATATCATTTCTCGAACAAGTTCAAGCGCATCTATGGCATCGCGCCGCGCGAGTATCGCCGTTCGATGCGCGCCGGTTTCCTGATTGCGGGCAACCCGATCATCCAGCGCCTCCAACTCCATGTCCCGGAAACCCAACCTTGATTTCGTCCCCTTGCCGGCTAGAGTAGCGGCCACGTTATGAGCGAGAAAGTTGCCGTCATCACCTGCGCCGTCCTCGAAATCGAGCTGGTGCAGTTCGCGCGAGAGTTTCCCAACGTCGTTCACCTCGAAGTCCTCGAACAGGGACTGCACCTGGAGCCGGACAAGCTCCGACGCGAGTTGCAGGCGACCATGGACCGCGTCGAGGCCGGCACGAATGCCGATGTCATCGTGCTCGGCTACGGCCTCTGCAGCCGCGGCACCGAGGGAGTGCGAACGAAGCGTTGCCGGTGGGTGATTGCGCGGGCGCACGATTGCATCACACACCTGCTCGGCAGCAAGGAACGCTACGCCGCCTACGTCGCCGCCCATCCGGGCACCTACTGGTACAGCCCCGGCTGGAACAAATACGGCCGGCCGCCGGGACCGGGACGTTACGGTGACCTTCACCAGCTTTACGTCGATCAGTTCGGCGCCGATAACGCCGAGTACCTCATGGAGACCGAACAGGCGTGGATGAAGAATTACAGCCGCGCCGCGTTTGTCCACCTCGATGCCGGTGACGTTGCCGGCGAATGGAAACGCACGCAGGACTGCGCCGCGTGGCTTGGCTGGGAATGCGATTTCCAGGCGGGCGATCCCGCGCTGCTGCGCGACCTGCTCGCCGGGCCGTGGGACAACGACCGCTTCCTCGTCCTCAACCCCGGCGAAACCTTCCGCATGACCGCCGACGAACGTGTCATTGAAAAGAACATTCCAACTGCAAGTTGAGTCGCCGAAAGGCGTCTTCACCATCACAGCCGCCAGTCAGCGCCTGACGGAGTTGCTGCGGCACGAACATCTGCCGCTGAACATCCGTTGCGGCCAGCGCGGCCTCTGCGACGGCTGCGACGTCGAACTCGTGCGCGGCACGCTCGTCAATCTCCACACCGGCGCCGTCATGACCGCGCCCGCGACGCTCTGCGCCTGCCAGCACCGGCTCGACGGCGATGCCGCGATTCGGATTCCCGATCGCTCCCTGCTCGCGCACAAGGCGCAGATCGTCAGCGAATTTCGCGTCAACATCCCGCGCGCCCACGCCCCGCTCGCCAAGACCGGCCTCGGCGCCGCCGTGGACATCGGGACGACAACCGTGGCCGTGCTGCTTGTGGATTTGCGCGATGGCAAGATTGTCGGGCGCAGCAGCGACTTCAACAAGCAGATGCACCACGGCGACGACGTGGCGACGCGGATCGGTTTATGCGCCGGCGACAAGACCATGGTTGCGCGGCTTCAGGAAGCCATCGTGCAGGAAACCATTCTGCCGCTGCTCGGTGAGACGCGCCCGGTTTGTTTCAGCGTGACCGGCAACACTACAATGTTGCACCTGTTCGCCGGTGTGGATCCGACGCCGATGGGAACGTATCCGTTTCGTCCCGAGTTTCTGGAACATCGCGTCGTGAAGTTGCCGGCGTTTGGCGATGCGGACGTTCATCTCTTGCCGAGCGCGGCGGCGTATATCGGCTCCGACATCACGGCGGGGATTTTGGCCAGCGGACTGGCTTACGACGACGGACCGAGCCTGCTGGTGGACGTCGGCACCAACGGCGAGATCGTCCTGAAAGCCGGCGGCCACCTCCTCGGCTGCGCGACGGCGGCTGGACCCGCGTTCGAGGGCGCGGGGCTGACGAACGGCGTGCGCGCAACGGAAGGCGCGATCCAAAAGATCCGGCTGGAGCCGCTACATCTGGACGTGATCGGCAAGACAAAACCGATTGGGATTTGCGGCTCGGCCTACGTGGATTTTCTGGCGGAAGGGCGCAGGGTGGGTTTGTTGAACGAACGCGGCCGCCTGAAGGAGCCTGTTTTTCAGGTCGCCCCAAACATCGCGATCACGGAGACGGACATTGCGCACCTGCTGCAATCGAAGGCCGCCATCGGCGCGGGTGTCCTGTCGCTGCTGGAGCGCGCCAAGCTGACGGCATCGCAAATCAAACGGGTCTACATGGCCGGCGGGTTCGGGCTGCACATCAACGTCGCGCACGCGATCGCGTGCGGGCTGCTGCCCGGTTTCCGTGTGGAACAGGTGCAGGTGGTCGGCAACACGTCGCTGGCCGGCGCGTACCTGGCGTTGCTCGATGGCGGCGCGCTGGAGGAGATCCGTCGCGTCAGCCGGCAGATCGAGGTTGTGGAGTTGAATCTCGATGCGGGGTTCGAGTCGCGCTACATTGATAATCTGAGCCTGTGAAGACGCGCTTCGAGTTTTTCGATCACACGGCCGACATCGGGGTGCGGGTGTTCGGCGCGACGCAGGAGGAGTTGTTTGTGAACGCGGCGGCGGCGCTGTATGAGAGCATCGGAGTAAGGAAGAAGGAAGAAGGAGGAATTAAGAAGGTCAGAATCGAGGCGGAGTCAGTGGAGGATTTGTTGCACGACTGGCTGGCGGAGTTGTTGTTCGAGCTTTCGGCGCACGGCGTCATCTTCGATGACATTCAAAGCGCAACGCTCAGCGCCCAAGTTTTTGAAGCGACGGCGAGAGGCGGTCGGGTGGATTGGTCGGAGGCGCGCGCGGAGGTGAAGGCGGTTACCTATCACCAGTTGCGCGTGGAACAACGCGCGGACGGTTCGTGGATGGCGACGGTGATCTTCGACGTTTAGTACACGTCTTCGATTTCGTCTTCTTCCTTCTTCTTGGCGGCCGGCACTTCAGCAGCCTTGCCTTCGGTGGCGACAGCTTCGGTGGTTTCGCGGTGGGCGTAGTAGTAGCCGCGCGAGTAGTAGCTGTAATAGTATGGGTAGTAGTGGTAGTAGCCGACGCGGCCGGGTTCGAGGTTGTTGAGGATGAAGCCGAAGATTTTTGCGCCACGGCTGATGGCGGTCATCTTGGCAACGCGGACGTAGCGACGCGAGGTGCGGCCGGCCCAGATGATGAACAGCGTGCCGTCGCAGACCGCGCCCAGAATGGCGCTGTCAGCAATGCCCATGACCGGCGGGGTGTCCACAATGATCCGGTCGTAATGCTGGCGCGCCCAGTCCATCATCTCCTTCAAGCGCCAGCCGAGCAGAAGCTCGGCGGGGTTGGAGGGGTACGGGCCACAGGGCAGGACATCAAGCTTGGGAATCTCTGTGTGGCGGATCGCTTCTTCCGGAGTTGCTTCGCCGAGCAGAACATCGGAAAGGCCCTTGTCGCGATCCAAATTAAAATATTTGTGGATCTCGCCACGGCGCAAGTCGGCATCAATCAAGAGGACCCTCTCTTCAATCTGGGCAAAGCCGATCGAGAGATTGACGCACGTGGTGGTTTTGCCCTCGCGTGGAACGGCGCTGGTCAGGAGCAGGGAACGGAGTTTTTCGCGCGGAATTGAAAAGATGATGGCAGAACGGACGACGCGATAGGCTTCGGCGACGCCGCCTTGTTGTTTTACGCGGTCGAGACGGTGGGCGGAAAGGTCGTCAGGATTCCACTGCGCGGCGGGGATCATCCCCAGGAAGGGCAGTTGAAGGTCGCGTTCGACCTCCTCGGCAAGCTTGATGGAGTCGTCTATGTACTCGACGAAGAACGCCAGCGCCAATCCCAAGCCGAGGCCGAAGAAGGCGGCAACCATCAGTCCTTTCGTTTTCTTGGGGTAAACCGGGTCCGGATCCACGGTCGCGGCTTCGAGCACGGAGACATTGCGGTGGCGAAATCCCTGGCGGGCATCAATCGTGTACAAGTTGTTGAGTAGTGCGCGGTGCTGGGAACGAACACGATCGAGATCTTCACTGAGCGCATCACCGCCCATGAGTTCCCGACTCTTCTGTTGCATTTCAGTATCAGCTTCGCGAAGCAGCTTTTCGGCACTCTCCACTTGGCGTTGCAGATAGGCGACTTCAGCGACTTGAATGTCCCGAGCGAGGCGCATCTGGTGTTGTGTGCTGTTCTTGATCTCATTCAGTTCAGCCAGCACCGACTGGATGGCGGGAAACTTCGGCTTATAAATCTTCACCAGCTCCGCAAGCCGGGCTTCCAACTTCACTCGCCGTCCTTCCAAGTCCATCAGCGTTGATACGACCTGGCCCGACATTGCGGGAACCGCTTGCAACACGGACTGGTCGCCAGACGGTGGCTCACTGGGTCGCACCGCAGGAGCGGCTGCAACCGCCACGCCGGCCTCATTGGTGAAGGGGGCGTCCTGCACCGTGACGGCAGCGGGTTGGGCGACGGCGCCCTGATTCATCAGCGCGATGAACGAAGCGGTGTTGGATTCCTCGATGGCCGTAAGTTTGGCCCGGGCCGTGTTCAGGGCGTTGCGCAAGTTCACATAATTGGACATGTGATGCGTGTAGAGTTGTTTCCATGTGGAACTGGTGTCCTTGAGCAGGGGCAGGTTGTGCTCCGTGGCGTAAGCGAGATAGCGCTCTTGCGCGGCCTTGACTTCCTGGCCGAGCCGGTTGGCCTCGCGGGTCAACGTCAGCAGCGCGTTCTCCGCGGAACGGGCGCGTTCTTCGTCGCGGAACAACAGATACTCCTGGGCCAGCGTGTTGGCAAAATCGCGCGCGAATTCCTTCGACGGACTGTCCACGGCAACCAAAATAATGGAAGAACCGGAGAGGAGCGAAACTTTCAGATTGGCGAGATTTTCGCGGATTTCATCCGGAGTTTTTTTCATTCGCTGTTGGACGCGGCGCAGCATCGTTTGTCCCTGCATGATGCTCAATTGCGTGGAAAAGAAGGTGCGCGATTCTTCCACGACCGTGTCGGCGGTGGGCAGCGATCCCGTGACGGTCACCAACAGGCGGGCTGTGGCGCGATAGATCGGCTGGCGCGTGAACAAAAAGGCCGTTGTCCCCGCCATGCTCAACAGAAAACAGACCAGAATCAGCCATTTGCGCTTCAGCAGGACGGCCAGGTATTCCTTAATGTCCGTCGCTTCGACGCGCGTTTCGGTTGGGGCTTGGTTCAACATCGTTTGGGACCTCTAGAAATTCACCCACTTCTCCGGGACAATGATCCAGTCTCCATTCAGGATTGGAATGTCCTTTTCAAACTCGCCGCGTTTCATGATGCGGTCCACGTTCACAAATGTTTCAAACTTCTTGCCACCGGCATCATAACGCAGCACGCGAACCTTCGCCCCATTGCCGAACATCCCGACACCGCCGGCCGCGATGATCACCTTTGTCAACGTGAACACCTGGTCGCGCGGCAACATCAACGGCCCTGGGCGACCGACGTTGCCGAGAACGTACACCACCCCGCCGCCACCACCGCCGGTCGGTTGCTCCGGTGACACCGTCGCTGTCGGCATCGTTTCGATGATCACCGTCACGGTGGCCTTCTGGAGATAATCCCGCTCCAGCGGTTCCTTGATTTTCTTCGCCAATTCCTCGACGGTGAGTCCTGTCACCGTCAGCCGTCCCACTCCCAAAATCTCCGCCATTCCGTTGGGCGCCACCCGGTACTGGCGATTCCAATGCGCCGGATCCTCGGCCACCATCACCGTAAAGACAGTCCCCGGTGCCAACAAGCGCGGCGCGGCCACTTCCGCGCTCGGGGCATTCGTGGGGGCCGGCTCCTGAACAGGCTCGGCAAATTTCTTCATGAACTCCGCGTTGGAAAGCGTTTTCGTCGCCGGCGACGAAGACTTGCATCCGCAAACGCATACCAACAAACACAATAAAAAACATCCGATTCGCATGATTACTGGATAATACGCATCATGTGTGTCGCGGTCAAGTAACCGAAATGCCCTGGCGAACAGTAATTTCCCATCGCCAAACCGCTGTCATTCTGTCATTTTACCCTCCCATGAGCACCGAGACCAAGCCAAGCCGCCCGCGGGCGAAGCGCCTGCTGTTGATGCGCGCTTGGCTGTTGATGCGGATGCAGTGGCCGAGGGCCGCCATGGGGTTTGTGCTGTCGTTGTTGGCCATTAGCGCCAGCCTGTACCAACCGTGGCCGATCCAAATCGTCGTGGACTCCATCCTCACCGACAAGGCCTCGCCGCCCCGCTGGCTGGCGCCGTACATGTCCGACAAAAGCGCAGCCTTGCTGGTCGTGTGCGGCGTGTTGCTGGCGGTCTATGTTCTCCGGTACACCCTCAATGCGTGGGGCACCATGTACCTTGTCCGCGCCGGGCTGGAGATGACGCACGATCTCCGCTGCCGGCTGTACGAGCACATGCAAAAACTGTCGCTGCTCTTCCACGAGCGGCACGCGGTCGGCGATTCCATCTACCGCGTGACGTGGGACACCTATTCCATTCAGACGCTTTTCAACAGCGGCGTCGTTCCCATGGTCAACGCGCTCGCCATGCTGATCGGCATGCTTATCATCATGTGGCAGTTCGATCCCTTGTTGACGTTGCTGGCGCTGGCCGTCGTGCCCGCGCTCTGGCTGACCATCAAGTATTATGGCGAGCGCATCGGCCGATCTTCGATGGAGTACCACGACACAGAAAGCAAGCTCAGCACTGTGATCCATGAAACCCTCAGCGCCATCCGCACCGTCCAGGCGTTCGTCCGCGAAGAAGATGAACGCCGGCGATTCGAGGACGACACCACGCGCTCCGCAGCCGCGAACCTCCGCTTGTTGCGCGAGCAAATCATGGTCGGATTCATCGCCGGGTTGATCACCGGCGCGGGCACGGTGGCCATCGTCTGGATCGGCGGCGAACGGGTGCTCAGCGGACGCCTCAGCGTCGGCGAACTCATCGTGTTCATCACCTACGTCGGGATGCTCTACCAACCGATGGCCACCCTCAGCGGGCTGGCCACCGCCGTGCAGGGCGCGCTCGCGCCGTTTCGCCGGGTCGTCGAGATTCTCACCGCCAACCCGGTCATCCGCGACAAACCGAAAGCCCGCCCGCTCACCACGTGCCGGGGCCTTGTCCGTTTTGAGCGCGTCAGCTTCGGCTACGACCCCGGCCGTCTGGTCCTCAAGGACATTGATTTCGAGGCGCATCCCGGCGAGATGATCGCGCTGGTTGGCCCGAGCGGTTCCGGCAAATCCACGCTGTTGAGCCTGTTGTTTCGCTTTTACGACCCGCAACAGGGCCGGGTGCTCGTGGACGGCGCCGACGTGCGCGACTATCAATACCGGTCGTTGCGCCGTCAAATCAGTGTCGTGCCGCAGGAGCCGATTCTGTTTTCCGCGCGCATCGCCGAGAACATCGCCTACGGCCGGCCCGATGCCACGCGCGACCAGATTGTGGAAGCGGCCAAACAGGCCGAAGCCCACGAGTTCATCACCGCATTGCCGCAAGGATACGACACGCCGCTCGGCGAACGCGGCGCGTCCCTCAGCGGCGGCCAGCGCCAACGCCTGGCGATCGCGCGCGCGTTCCTGAAGAACTCGCCGATCCTGATCCTTGACGAGCCGACTGCCGCGCTCGATGCCGAGACGGAAGCCGCCGTGTTGCGGACGCTGCAGCGGCTTCGCGAACAGCGGACCGTGTTTGTCGTGGCGCACCGGCTTTCCACGATCCGCGATGCGACCTCGGTGATCGTCCTTCAAGCCGGCCAACTTGCCGAGCGCGGCACGCACAGCGAGTTGCTGGCCCGGCACGGCCCGTACGCCCGCCTTGTCGAACTGCAATTCGGTGCCGCGAAGTGAACGCGCCGGCGATTCTTTTCGAGGACGCCGATCTTTTGGTCGTGGACAAACCCGCCAACCTCGTCTGCCACTCCGCCTCCCGTCCCGGCCAGGCATCGCTCGCCGGGTGGGTCCGGGAACATGGCGTCGCCACGCCGCGTTTCCTCAACCGGCTCGACCGCGAGACCAGCGGCGTGATCATCGTCACCAAGAACGAGCGCGCCGCCAAAATTCTTGGCAAACAAATGTTGCGCCGCGAACTCCAGAAAGAGTACGTTGCCATTTGTTGTGGACAGTTCGCGGAGGAGCGCGGCGTGGTTGACAAACCGATCGGCCTGACGAAAGACGCCGTCGTGTACACCAAGCGCGTCGTGGATGAAATCGACGGCAAGCCGTGTGTGACGGAGTTTGAAGTCCTGCGCCGGCTGCCCCGCCGTGTCGTTCCGCCCGCCAACCAAGTCGCGGAAATTTGTTATAATTATAACAAATTTCCGCGACTGGCGGGGGAGGGGTTTTCGGTGGTGTGTTTGAGGCCGCTCACGGGGCGGGCGCACCAGTTGCGCGTTCACATGGCGTGGTTGGGACACCCGATTGTCGGCGACAAGGTGTACGGGCCGGATGAGCGGTGGTATCTGGAGTTCATCCAGAAGGGCGTGACCGAGGAGATGTTGCGTTGTTTATTGCTGCCGCGGCACGCGCTGCACGCGGCGGCGCTGACGGCGCGGCATCCGACCACGCAGGAGCCAACGACGTGGCGCGCGGAGTTGCCGGAAGACATGAAACAGTTCATCGAACAACATGAATAAGTTATTTCAGAATGCCGGGTTCCGGCGGTTGTGGGCCTCGCTGGTGACGTTGTCGCTCGGCGACGCGCTGATGCAGATGGCGTTGTTGGAGTTGTTTCACCGGCACCAGTACGACGAGCGGGTGGAGACGGCGAAGATGCTGTTTGCCGTGGCGGTGCCGGGTTTGTTGTTCGGGCCGTTGGCGATGGCGTACCTGGACCGGTGGCAACGGCGGAACGTGTTGCTGGTCAGCGACGCCTTCCGCGCATTCGTGGCGGTGGGGATTATGGTGTGGTTGTGGCTGTTGACGGGACGCATGGAGGAGCGGCACCTCTTTGTCGTGTACGCGCTGATTTTTGTGATTGGGACGGTGGCAACGTTTTATTTGCCGGCGCGGGTGGCGTTGTTGCCGAACCTGGTGCCGGCGGACCGGTTGATGCAGGCGAACACGTTGTTCACGTCGAGCCTTGCCGTGGCGGCGATCAGCGGGCGGGCGTTGGGCGGATTTCTGGCGGAGGTGTTCGGGCCGATGACGGGATTGGTTGCCAACGTGGCGGCTTATGTGTTGAGCGTGGTATGGCTCTCGCGGATTGAAATGCCGCCGCACGCGACATCGCGGGATGTGGCGGGTCGCACAACGAATGGCTGGATGGAACTCCGGACAGGGCTGGCGTACTTGTGGGGCCACGCGTTGGCGCGGCGGCTGGTCGGCGTGGCGGGCATGTTCGCGTTTGTGGGCGGCCTGTTGTTGGTCGAGATGGTCGGCTACGCGATGGAGACGCTGGGCTTGGGCACCGGCGGCGTCGGTTATCTGATCGGCGCGGGCGGCGTCGGCGCGGCCATCGGCCTGGCGATTTGCGCGCGCGCGCCGGCCTGGGCGAAAGCGGATTGGTTGACGCCGGTGCAATTGGCGGTGGTGGGCGCGGCGTTGGTGGCGATGGGATTGACGGAGCGAATCTGGATCGCCGTGCCGCTGATTGTGGTCATTGGCGCCACGGCGGCGATGGCGGCCATCCACGTGGACGCGAAACTGCAGGAACACGTGGAGGAGACGCGGCGCGGCGCGGTGTTTGCGGCGCGCGGAATGTTGACCTCGTTGACGATGGTGGTGGCGTTCTGGCTGCAATTCGGGACGGCGGTGTTGACCCAGACGCCGCCGTCGGTGGTGTTGTGGTGGCTCGGCCTGGGTTCGCTGGCGGCGGGACTGTTGACGCTGGCGGCGATGCGTTCCTGTCTCACTTCATCTCGACGCTGAGCAGGCAAACATCGTCGGAGAATTCTTCCGCGCCGGCGAACTGTTTGGTGTCCCGGAGCAGTTCGCCGAACAGTTCCGGCATGGGAAGCGCGAGGTGTTGCCGGACAACTTCTTCCAGGCGTTCCTTGCCGTACTCGTCGCCGTTGGCGTTGGCGAGTTCGAAGATTCCGTCCGTGAAAAGGAGCATTGCGTCGCCGGGTTCGATGGGGTGTTGAATCGTGGGATAGATCGAGTCCGGAAACAAGCCGAGGGCGGGGCCGTGCTGCGCATTCAGGCAGACGGGCGTGACGGTGTTGCGGCGGCGCTGGAGTTGCAGCGGCGAGGGATGGCCGGCGTTGGCGTAGCGGAGTTCGTGGCGGGCCGCGTCGGCAACCATGTAGAACACGGTGGCGAAGATGGTGGTATTGGCCTGATGGAGGATGGTGACAAGCTCGCGGTTGATTTCGGCCAGGAGGCTGCCGGGGTCGGCGGCCTTGTAAAAGAGTTCGTCCACGAGCGGACGGATCATGGCGGTGATCAGCGAGGCGCGCACGCCGTGTCCCATGACGTCGCAAATGAAAACGCCGGCAGCGGTATCGCTGATGGGAAACACATCGAAGAAATCACCGGCCAGCAGGGTCGCGGGCTGGTAGTGGTGGTAAAAACGGAGGAGCGACTGCTCCGGTGTTATTCCCGGTGGAAACACCGGGTATCGTTGCGGCAGCAGGGCCATCTGGACTTCACGGGCGAGGAGAAGGTCGGCTTGGATTTGTTCGTTGCGGGCGCGCAATTCGCGGGCGTAACGCGCCAGCTCGGCCTCGGTCCGTTTCCGTTCAATGGCGTAGCGGACGGTGCGGATGATGAGTTCGCTGTCCGCCCAGCCTTTGACGAGGTAATCCTGAGCCCCGGCGCGAAGGGCGGCGATGGCTTTTTCATCGCTGGAGGATGCGGTGAGCACGATGATGGGGAGGTCAGGCGCTTGTTGGCGGGTTTGGACGATGGTGTCCATGCCGCTGGCATCGGGCAACGAGAGGTCCACGAGCACAACATCCACGCCGCCCGCGCGGAGCCGTTCGAGGCCATTGGCCAGGTGATCGGCCCACATCAGTTCAAAGCGAATGGCCTGCGCGTCGCGAAGCATCTCGGAAAGCAGGCGGGCGTCGCCGGGATTGTCCTCGATGAGGAGAAGGCGGATGGGTTGTCCGTTCATGAGGCGCCGCGTCCGGGAAGTTTGACGACAGTGAACCAGAACGACTCGATGTTCCTGACGACCCGGATGAATTGTTCGAGGTCCATCGGTTTCTGGATGTAGCAATTGGCGTTGAGGGCGTACGCCTTGAAAATGTCTTCTTCGGCCTGGGAGGTGGTGAGGATGATGACGGGCAGGGTTTTCAGGAAAGGATCACCCTTGATTTCGGCGAGCACTTCGCGCCCGTCTTTCCGGGGGAGATTGAGATCGAGGAGCACAAGGTCGGGGCGCGGCGCATCGGCGTGGCGGCCGCGCCGGCGCAGGAACTCCATGGCTTCCTCGCCTTCCGTCGCCACGGTGAGGTTGACCCGGAGAATGTCGTTGCGAAGCGCTTCGCGGGTGAGCAGGACATCGCCGGGGTTGTCCTCGACGAGGAGGACTTCAATGGGCTTGGCGGCGGACAGGTTTCTCATGGGGTGTGTTCTCCTTGCGCGGGCAGTGTGAAATGGAACGTGGCGCCGTGGCCGAGCGAGGACTCGACCCAGATGCGACCGCCGTGGCGCTCGACGATTTTCCTGCAGAGCGCCAGGCCGATGCCGGTTCCGGAGTATTCTTCGAGCGTGTGCAGGCGTTGGAAGATGACAAAGACGCGCTGAAAATTTTTCGGGTCAATCC
>VHCW01000070.1 GCA_016871575.1 Verrucomicrobiota bacterium | reverse complement strand
CCAGTTCCCGCAGCGAGCGGGCTGGTTCTGATGATGTGTTCATGGTCCTCTCACGGTTGGTGGTTCGTGAGACGTGGGTGGGGTGCCGTTCACGCCCCCATGATAGTGGCAGTGTCAAGATGCGCCCGTGCGAAGTTGTGGGCAACGAGAGGAACACCGTCGTCCCGACGGTCGGAGTCCGGCACGGAACCGACGGGACGGCGGCTTTCGTGCGCAAAGGTTTGAACTGTGCGCCCATCGGCGCTGTTTCAACTCACACTGAGCGGTTCAAATAAACTCGTTGATCAGGTTTTCGAGCATTTCTTGGCGGCCACTCACACAACGGGCAGCTTCACCCTTGGCCAGCATGTAGGCTTCGAGCGAACGGAAGTTCATCTGGCCCTTCTCGATCTTCGCGCCAAGCCCAGTGTCCCAGGAAGCGTAACGTTTCTGGACAAACTTCGCGAGGCGCCCATCCTTGCGGATCTTCGCAGCGATTTTCAGGCCGCGCGCAAAGGCGTCCATGCCGCCGATGTGTGCGTGAAATAAATCCACCGGCTCGAAGCTCTCGCGGCGCACCTTCGCGTCGAAGTTCAAGCCGCCGGTCTTGAAGCCGCCCATGCCGAGCACGACCAGCATGATCTGGGTCGTTAGGTAAATGTCCGTCGGGAACTGGTCGGTGTCCCAGCCGAGCATCGGGTCGCCGACGTTGGCGTCCACCGAGCCGAGGGCGCCCGCCGCCGCGGCGGTCAACAGGTCGTGCTGCACCGTGTGCCCGGCGAGCGTGGCGTGGTTGGTCTCGATGTTGAGCTTGAAATCATCGAGCAGGTCGTATTGACGCAAAAAGTTCAGGCAGGCGGCGGCGTCGGAGTCGTACTGGTGCTTGGTTGGTTCCTTCGGTTTCGGCTCAATGTAGAACTGGCCTTTGAACCCAATCTTCTTTTTGTAGTCCACGGCCATGTGCAGGAACTTCGCGAGATGATCCAACTCGCGTTTCATGTCGGTGTTGAGCAGCGTCGAGTAACCCTCACGACCGCCCCAGAAGACGTAGCCCTGGCCACCGAGTTCCTTGGTGACTTCGAGCGCCTTTTTGACCTGCGCAGCGGCGAAAGCAAACACGTCGGCGTTGCAGCTTGTGGATGCGCCGTGGACGTAGCGCGGGTTCGAGAAAAGATTTGCGGTCCCCCAGAGCAGCTTGATGCCGGTGCGACGCTGTTCGCGTTTTAACACCTTGACCACGGCGTCGAGGTTCGCGTTCGACTCCTTTAATGTCTTGCCTTCGGGCGCCACATCGCGGTCGTGGAAACAATAGAACGGCGCGCCGAGTTTCTCCATGAACTCGAATGCCACGCGCACCCGTCGTTGTGCGTTCTCGACGGAGTCGGAGCCGTCGTCCCACGGGCGGATCGCCGTGCCGGGGCCGAACGGGTCGCCGCCGGTGCCGCGGAACGTGTGCCAGTACGCGACGCCGAAGCGGAGATGACCCTTCATCGTCTTGCCGTCAACCTTCTCGTCGGCATTGTAGTGTTTGAAGGCGAGGGGATTCTTCGACTTCGGTCCTTCGAACTTGATGTTGGTGATCTTGGGAAAAGCTTGGGTTGTCATGGCGCTGTCTTATACCGGCATCTCGCGTTCCGGTCAACGGCGGAAAGTGAGCAGAACCGGGATTCACTTCGGCACGACACAACTGCAATGTTGACAGAACCGCCTGAGGGCTGTAATGCCAACGGCATGTCATTGCTAAAAACGGGAAGAATCGAGCGGGTGCGAGTGCCGCTCGGCAACCGAAGTTACGATATCGTCATTGGCGACAACCTGCTGAAAGATGCCGCAGGGTTCCTGCAGCCGCTTGGGTTGGGACGTCGGTGTGTTGTCATTTCCGACACGAACGTTGCGCCGCTGTACGGCGAAATGCTCTGTGAGTCGTTGCGATCCGCTGGTTTTGAGGTCAGCTTGTTGACGGTCCACGCGGGGGAGGCGTCGAAATCGTTGCGCCAAGCCAGCCGGTTGCTGGAGAAGCTGCCGGGGCTTCGTCTCGACCGTCAATCGGTTGTTGTCGCGCTGGGCGGCGGTGTGGTTGGCGACCTTGCCGGGTTCGTGGCCGCGACGTACTTGCGCGGAATCAACTTTATCCAGATCCCGACTTCGCTGCTGGCGCTTGTGGACAGTTCCGTCGGCGGCAAGACCGGTGTGAACCTGCCGCAGGGGAAAAACCTTGTCGGCGCGTTCTACCAGCCGCGTCTTGTCATTGCCGACATGGCGACGTTGAAGACGCTGCCGAAACGCGAGTTGCGCTCCGGGTTCGCCGAGGTCATCAAGTACGGCGCGATCAGCGACGCCGCCTTTTTCCGGTGGCTGGAACGCGATTATCGGCGCGTGCTGCGTTTGGAAGGCGCGGCGATTCGCAAGGCGGTCCGACGCTGTTGCGAATTGAAGGCGCAGGTCGTGAGCGCCGACGAACACGAATCCGGTCTGCGCGCGATTCTTAATTTTGGCCACACGGTCGGGCACGCGATGGAGGCGCTTGTCGAATACGAGGGGCTGCTGCACGGCGAAGCCGTGGCGGTGGGTATGTGTTGCGCGGCGTGCCTGTCGGTCAAACGCGCCGGTTTGAAACGAGCCGACGCGGTGCGGTTGCGGGCGCTGGTCAAGGCGAGCGGGTTGCCGACGCAGTTGGGCAATCGTTTTGCGGCGGCGGCGATGTTGGAGGCGATGCGTCTCGATAAGAAGGCGCGGGCCGGCAAAGTGCGGTTTGTGTTGTTGAAACGGCTCGGCGCGACAGTGCTGAGCGATCAGGTGACTGACGCCGACGTCGAGGAGGTGCTGCATGTCTGCCGTTGATGAAACCATTGTCCGCGAATATTTCGAAGCCCACGGATTTCTTGTCTGCCAGCGGCGCAAGTATGTCGTGCAGTCCCGCCACAAGACCGCCGATGAGGAAATCAATCTCGTCGTGCTCAATCCGCAATGTTCGGGGGATGCGACGGCGTCATTTGAACTTACTGCCGAGACGCTGCGTCAGGTCTCTCGCGCCGTGGTGGCCGTGAAGGGGTGGCATACGGAGACGTTTGCGCCAAGCGTGCTGGCGCATCAGCCGAAAATTTTCCGGTTCGTCGAGCAACGCGCGGTCGAGGAGGCGAAAAAGGTGGTTGGCGGCGATGGTTTGCTGAAGATACTCGTTGTGCCGGGCCTGCCGCGCGAGGCGAAGACGCGCGAACGCAGCATCGAGTTGCTGCGGGCCAAGGGCGTGGACGGCGTGATTTCGTTTCGCGAGATTCTGAGTGACCTGATTGCGCGCGTCCATACGAACCGGAACTACCAGAAGTCCGATCTGCTCCAAACGCTGCGGTTGTTGAAGAATTATGACCTGCTTCGCGACCCGCAGTTGGAATTGCGGCTGCGGACGCGCAAAACGAAGAAACGCAGTGATGGAGCAGGGGAGTAATGGGACCCAATACTCCACCTCTCCAGCGCTCCAACTCCTCACTGCTGCCATGACTTCCCGCGAAGCTTATATTGTCCTCAACATGCTCGACGAGGTTGGTCCCGTGCGCGTGCGGCGGCTGCTCGACGTGTTCGGCAGCCCGGAGCGGATCCTCGAAGCGGGCCGCGGCGAGTTGATGCGCGTGGACGGAGTCGGCGAGGAGGTGTCGCGCTCGATCACCGGCTGGCGGCAACAAGCCGACCTCGATGCGGAACTCGCGCGCATTGAGAAAGCCGGGGTGCGCGTGGTGACGCGCGAGGACGCCGATTACCCGAAACATTTGCGGGAGACGTATGATCCGCCGCTGGTGTTGTACGTGAAAGGCGCCTTGAGCGAGCGCGATGCTTTTGCAATCGCCATCGTTGGCTCGCGTCGGACGAGTTTGTACGGGCAGGAAATGGCGCGGAAACTGGCGTTCCAGCTTGCCCGGCTTGGCGTCACGGTGGTCAGCGGGCTGGCGCGCGGCATTGACACGCAGGCGCACAAGGGCGCCTTGCAGGCCAAGGGACGCACGGTTGCCGTGATTGGCTGCGGCATTGACGTTGTGTATCCCGTGGAGAACCAGAAACTGTCGGAGGAGATCGCGGAGAACGGCGGCGCCATCGTGACGGAGTTTCCGTTCGGCGTGCAGCCGGACCGGCAGACGTTCCCGATGCGCAACCGGATCATCAGCGGCTGGTCGCATGGCGTCGTGGTGGTGGAGGCGAACCTGAAAAGCGGCGCGCTCATCACCGCAAGTTTCGCAGCGGAGCAGGGCAGGCAGGTGTTCGCCGTGCCGGGACGCGCGGACTCGCCGCTGTCGAAGGGCGCCAACAAGTTGATCAAGGACGGCGCGAAGCTGACGGAAGACGTGGAAGACATTCTCGGCGAGTTCGAGTACCTGTTGCCAAAGACGAAAGAAGAGAAGCCACAGGCGCCGGTGCACGTGTCGGAAAACGAGGCCAACGTGTTGGAGGTTATCGGCGAGGAAGAAGTCGTGATGGACGAGATCATCCAGCGCAGTCATTTGACAAGCGCCTGTGTTTCGGCAACCCTACTCGCGCTGGAGATGAAACGATTGGTGCGTCAGTTGCCCGGTAAAGTTTTTGCCAGACGAACATTGAATTGAGACCAACAAATGGGAAAGACACTGATTATCACGGAGAAACCGAGCGTCGCGCAGGACATCGCGCGCTCGCTCGGCGGGTTCAAAAAGGGCAAGGAATATTACGAGAGCGACCGCTACGTCATGTCGTGGGCGGTTGGCCACCTCTTTGAATTGGCCGTGCCGGAAGAAATGAAGGCGCAGGACAAATGGTCGCTCGACAAGCTGCCGATCATGCCGACCGAGTTTGCCCTCGGCGTGCGCGACAAGTCCGGCCCCCGCGTGAAGGTCTTGGACAAGATGGTGAGATCGAAGGAGGTGGAGGAGGTCATCAACGCCTGCGACGCCGGGCGCGAGGGCGAATTGATCTTCCGCTACATCCTCGACCACGCGAAGGCAAAAAAACCGGTTCGCCGGCTCTGGCTGCAATCCATGACGCCCGACGCGATTCGCGAGGGGTTTGAACGTCTTCGCACCGACGCCGAGATGCAGCCGCTTGCGCAGGCCGCCCGCAGCCGCAACGAAGCCGACTGGCTGATCGGCATCAATGCCACGCGCGCGTTCACGCTGCGCCTCAGCGGCGGACGCGGCAGCACCATCACCTCGCTTGGGCGCGTCCAGACCCCAACGCTGGCGATGATCGTTGACCGCGAGAAACGGATTTTGGAGTTCAAGGAGCGCGCGTTATGGGAAGTGTTCGGTGTCTTTCGCGCCCACGCGGGCGAGTACACCGGCCGCTGGTTCGACGAAGCCTTCTCAAAGGACGAGCCGGAGCCGTCGCGCACGGCGCGCCTCGCGCAACGCCTCGGCGCGCAACTGCCCGAAACGGATTACGCGTCGTTGTGGGACGAACACCGCACGGCGCAGCGCTTGTGGCACGCCGGCCTCGCGCAGGCCGTGTTCGGGAAATGTTCCGGCAAACCGGGCGTGGTGGAGTTGGAGGAAAAGAAGCCGGCCACCCAGATGTCGCCGCAGTTGTACGACCTGACGACGCTCCAGCGCGAGGCGAACAACCGGTTGGGGTTCTCGGCAAAACGGACATTGCAGATCGCGCAGTCGCTCTACGAGAAGCACAAGGCGGTCACGTATCCGCGCACCGACTCGCGTTGTCTGCCGGAGGATTACATCGGCACCGTGAAGAAGACGCTCGCGGCGCTCGGCCCGCTGGCGCACAAGGCGCTTGACAACGGCTGGGTGCGCCCGAACAAGCGCGTCTTCAACAACGCCAAGGTCAGCGACCACTTCGCCATCATCCCGACCGGCAACGTGCCGGACAGCCTCGACAACGACGAGCAGGCCGTGTTCGACATGATCGCGAAGCGGTTCATCGCCGTCTTCTATCCGCCGGCGCAATACGAGAACACCACGCGCATCACGCGCGTCGAGGGCGAGCCGTTCAAGACGGAGGGCAAAATCCTCCTCGTGCCCGGCTGGCTCGAAGTGTATGGCAAGGAATCACAGGAGAACGGCGACAAGAATCTGGCCCCGGTGTCGCACGGCGAGAAGGTGATGACCGAGCGGATCCAGATCAAGGAAGACAAGACCAAGCCCCCGGCGCGTTTCACCGAGGCGACCATTCTCAGCGCGATGGAAAATGCGGGCAAACTGATTGACGACGAGGAACTCGCTGAGGCGATGAAGGAGCGCGGTCTCGGCACGCCCGCCACGCGCGCGACGATCATTGAGACGCTGATCGCGGCGAACTACATCATCCGCCACGGCAAGGAACTCCAGCCAACGCCGAAGGCGATCCAGACGATCGGGCTGCTAAAGAACGCCGCGCCCGAACTGACCAGCCCCGAAATGACCGGCGAGTGGGAGTTCCGTCTCCGCGAGATCGAGCACGGCAAGTTGACGCGCGACCAGTTCATGGCCGACATCCGCACCCTCACGGGCACGATTGTGAAGGAAGCAAAAGAATTTACCCTCGACGAGCACGTGGCCGACAGCAAACCGTTCGGCGAGTGCCCGAAGTGCAGGGCGTCGCTGGTCGAGCGGTTCAAGAGTTACTCGTGCACCAACCAGGAATGCGACTTTGCCATCTGGAAAACGGTCGCAGGACGGTTGCTTGGTCGCGACGAATTCGAGACGCTGTTGCGGGACAAGCAAGTCGGCCCGCTCGACGGTTTCCACAGCAAGACCGGCAAGCGATTCAGCGCGACGGTCAAGTTGAATGACGACTGGAAGACCGAGTTCGACTTCACCGTCAACGACACCGGCTTGAAGTGCGAGAAGTGCGGCAAGCCGCTTTTCATCCGCCAGGGACGGCGCGGCGAGTTTCTTGCGTGCAGCGGGTATCCCGACTGCAAGAACGCGATGAGTTTCAAGCGGGACGACGCCGGCACGATTGTTCCGATACCCCGCGAGGAAGGCGACGAAGCCGCGAAGATGCCCGACGTGAATATCAAGTGCGAGAAGTGCGAGAAGCCGATGGCGATCAGGATGAGCCGGCGCGGTCCGTTCCTCGCCTGTACCGGTTATCCGAAATGCAAGAACGCGAAGCCGTTGTCCGATGACTTGAAGGCCAAGCTGCCGCCGCCGAAACCGAAGGCCGCGCCCGTGATGACGGATGAGAAGTGCGACAAATGCGGCGCGCCGATGGCACTGCGCAAGGGGCGTTTTGGCGAGTTCCTCGGCTGCAGCGCCTACCCGAAGTGCAAGAACATCAAGAAAACCGCAAAGCCGCAAGCCTGACGCCGGACCCGCTCGCGGCCGAGTTCCTCGCGTACCTCCGCGCGGAACGCGACGCCTCGGTGTTGACCATCCGCAACTACGGCGCCGAATTGGATATGTTCCGCGCGTGGCTCGAAGGGCGCACAAAAGGAAAGTGCGACTGGGCGCGCCTTGATGTCTTTCACGTGCGCGCTTATCTCGTCCACATGACCGAGCGCCGCTACGACCGCGCGACGATTCAATTGAAGATGTCTGCGCTCCGCAGTTTCTACAAATGGCTCCTTCGCGCCGAGCGCGTGAAACAAAATCCTCTCGTCGGCCTGACGCTCCCCAAGAAAGTCCGCAAGCTCCCGAAGTTCCTCACCATCCAGCAAGTCGAGTCCCTCCTGGCCGCGCCGCTGGCCGACAAGAACCCCGACCACGCCTTCGCCGTCTGGCGCGACAAGGCGATCCTCGAAGTCATCTACAGTTCCGGCATCCGCATCCACGAACTTGTCGGCCTTAACGATGACGACGTTGACCTGCTGGGAGAAGTCGCCCGCATCCGCGGCAAGGGGAAAAAGGAACGGCTCGCGCCCCTGGGCGGTCCCGCCATCGAGGCGGTGCAACGCTATTTGGAACTGCGCCGCCGCACCGCCCGCGGCCCGCTCTTCATCAACCAGGAAGACGGCGGACGGCTCACCGCACGCAGCATTCAGCGCATCCTGAAGAAATACCTGATCGCCGCCAATCTCGACCCGTCGTTGACGCCGCACAAGCTCCGCCACAGTTTTGCCACGCACCTGCTCGACGCCGGCGCCGACCTGCGCAGCGTCCAGGAACTGCTCGGCCACGCCAACCTCTCCACGACGCAGATCTACACGCACGTCACGCCGGAGCGATTGAAGAAGGTGTACGAGAAGGCGCATCCGCGCGCCTGAAACAACCGGTGGAGCATGGGGGGGGGGCGTTCGGTTTGGCAAGTTCCGTTCGCGACTTCTGAAAAGAGATTCTTGACAGACCAAGCCCCATTCACCTAATTGTAAGCAATTACTAACATGACGACATCACCATCACGTGTGCCTGCGTCGGAGCGTCGCCAGCAGATTCTGGCGGTTGCCACGGATTTGTTTGCCAGGCAAGGTTTCCACGGCACGACCACCCGCCAGATTGCCGACAAGGTCGGCGTGAAGGAAATCATCCTGTTTCGGCTCTTCCCCACCAAGCACGACCTGTACTGGGCCGTGATCGAGGCCACCATGCAGGCCGGCCAATGCGGGCACAACGTCAAGGAACTGCTTGCATCCGGCATGGACGACGCCACGTTGTTTCGCACGCTGGCGACGAATTTGTTGGACCGTAACGAGTATGACCTTGCGCTGACGCGGCTCCTTTTCTTCAGTGCGCTGGAAGCACACGAACTGTCACAACGGTTTGCCCAGACGTACGTGGCGGCCTTTTATGAAACGGTGACCAACTACATCCGCAAACGCATCCGCGACGGAGCGTTTCGACAGGTGGACCCTTTCTTTGCGGCGCGGGCATTTTTCGGAATGGTCTTTCAGTATTCGCTCGCCTGCCAGTTGTTCGGCGTCAAACCCGAACCGAAAAAAGCGGCGGCGACGTTTACCGACATCTGGTTGAAAGGAATCCAGCGATGAGGCATTTCCGACTCAGTGTTGTCTTGTTGGTGCTGGCGTCTTGTTCGCGTCCACCTCAAGCTCCCCCGTCAATGGGACCAGCAGAAGTCACGACGGTGACGGTCGGACTCCAGTCTGTCCTGTTGACAGCCGATCTACCGGGGCGCACAGCGCCGTTCCTGATCGCTGAAATCCGTCCGCAGGTCAACGGCCTGATTCAGAAACGGCTGTTCACCGAAGGCTCCGACGTCAAGACCGGCGAGGTGCTGTACCAGATTGATCCCGCGCCGTTCCAAGCGGCGCTGGACAACGCCAAGGCTGCGCTGACCCGCTCCGAGGCGAATCTGCCAGCCATCCGCGTGCGGGTCGAACGTTTCAAGCAGGCCCTCGCCGACAAGGCGGTCAGCCAACAGGACTTCGATGATGCCGCGGCGGCTCTTCGGCAGGCTGAGGCCGACATCCAATACTGGAAAGCCACAGTGGAGACGGCCCGCATCAACCTCGGATACGCGAAGATCACCGCGCCGATCTCAGGTCGCATCGGCAAATCGAGCGTGACCGACGGCGCGATTGTTACAGCCTATCAACCGATGGCATTGGCGACGATTCAACAATTGGACCCGATTTACGTGGACGTGCCGCAATCCACCGCCGACCTGCTCCGCTTGCAACGCGGGCTGGCGGACGGCCGGTTGGCACGCGACGGCAACGGCCCGAACGTCGTGCAACTCATTCTCGAAGACGGCACGAAGTATCCGCTGGACGGGACGCTCCAGTTCCGTGACGTCTCGGTGGATCCGAGCACCGCGACGGTGACGCTGCGAATGGTGTTCCCGAACCCGAACGGCGTGCTGTTGCCGGGGATGTTTGTGCGGACGGTGGTAAAAGAAGGCGTCAACGAGAAGGCCATTCTCATTCCCCAACAAGCGGTAGTGCGCGACCCGAAAGGAAATCCGATGGTGCTCCTTGTCAACGCCGCCGGCATCGCGGAGCCGCGGATGCTCGCGCTCGACCGGGCGATGGGCGACAAATGGCTCGTCAGTTCCGGCCTCGCCCCCGGTGACCGGGTGATTGTCGAGGGACTCATCAAGGTGCGGCCCGGCGCTCCCGTGAAAATGGCGCAGTAGGAGACGCGGCGCAATGCTATCCCGATTCTTTCTCGACCGGCCGGTGTTCGCGTGGGTGATCGCCATCATCCTGATGGTGCTGGGTTGCCTCGCGATCTACAACCTGCCCATCTCCCAATATCCTCCCATCGCGCCGCCGTCCATCGCGATTGAGTCGTTTTATCCGGGCGCCTCGGCGGAGACGGTCGAGAACAGCGTGACCCAGATCATCGAGCAGAAGATGACCGGCCTTGATGACATGCTGTACCTTTCCGGCGTCAGCGATTCCGCCGGCGCGTCGCGCATCGAGTTGACCTTCAAACCCGGCACCGACCCGAACCTGGCGTGGGCGAAGGTGCAGAACAAACTCCAGCTCGCCATGGCCGGTCTGCCGGACGTCGTCCAGCGCGCCGGCGTCACGGTGAGCAAGTCCACGCGCAACTACCTGCTCGTCGTGGCGCTGATCTCCGAAGACGGCAGCATGGATGGCAACGATCTTCAGGACTACGCATACTCCAACCTGGAGAAGGTGCTCGCGCGGATTCCCGGCGTCGGCGAGGTGACGCAGTTTGGCGGTCAATACGCGATGCGGATCTGGCTCAATCCCGACAAGCTGACCGATTACCACATGACGGTTGACGACGTGATGGCGGCGTTGCGGGCCTACAACGTCGAGGTGTCCGCCGGCCAATTCGGCGGCGCGCCGGCGGTGGCGGGGCAGCGCATGAACGTCTCGGTGATCGTTCAAAACCTGTTGAGAACTCCCGATGAATTCGCGGCCATTCCGCTGCGCACGAATCCGGACGGCTCGTTCGTGCGGATCGAGGACATCGGGCGCGTGGAACTGGGGTCTGAGATCTACGACATGCAACGCCAGCACAACGGCAAGCCCGCCGCCGCGCTCGCCATCCGACAGGAACCCGGCGCCAACGCGCTGGCAACGGCCGATGCCGTGAAGCAGAAGATGGTGGAAATGAGCGGTTATTTCCCGCGCGGGATGAAGGTGATTTATCCGTACGACACCACGCCGTTCGTGCGCGTGGCCATTCGCGAAGTCGTGAAGACGTTGTTCGAGGCGGTGGTGCTGGTGTTCCTGGTGATGTGGCTGTTCATGGGCAACCTCCGCGCCACGTTGATCCCGACCATCGCGGTGCCGGTGGTGTTGCTGGGGACGTTTGCGGCGCTCGGCGCGTTCGGGCTTTCGATCAACATGCTGACGATGTTCGCGATGGTACTGGCTATCGGGTTGCTGGTGGACGACGCGATCGTGGTGGTTGAGAACGTCGAGCGCATCATGGTGGAGGAAGGTCTTTCGGCGCGCGAGGCCACGATCAAATCCATGGGCCAGATCACGAGCGCGTTGATCGGCATCGGCTTGGTACTCTCGGCGGTGTTCGGCCCGATGGCGTTCTTCCCCGGCTCGACCGGCATCATTTACCGGCAGTTCTCCATCACCATCATCGCGTCCATGCTCTTGTCGGTGGTGGTCGCGTTGATCCTGACGCCGGTGCTGTGCGCGGGGCTGCTCAAGCCGGTCTCGAAAGGCCACGAGCGGACGGAGAATGCCATCTTCTTCCTGCGCCCGTTCTTCCGTTGGTTCGACCGGGTCTTTTTCTGGACCCGCGACCGCTACGTCGGTCTGGTGGGACATTCGCTGGCGAAGAAAACGCGCTATCTGTTGGCCTATGTCGTCATCGTCGTCGTGATTGGCTTCCTGTTTCTGCGGTTGCCCACCGCGTATGTTCCCGACGAGGACCAGGGAATGCTCATGTCCCAGATTCTCCTGCCGGCGGGCAGCACGATGGAGCAAACCCAGGCTGTCGCCAACCAAGTCCGCCAGCATTTCATGGAGCGCGAAAAAGACGCCGTGGAATCCTGCTTCACGATCGCCGGCATGGGCTGGTCGGGGCGCGCGCAGAACAACGGCATGGTCTTCGTCAAATTGAGGGACTGGGAACTGCGCACGCGAGTGGAGTTGCGGGCTCCTGCGATTGCCAACCGCGCCATGATGGCGTTCTCCCAGATCCGCGACGCGATGGTCTTCGCGTTCCCGCCGCCCGCGGTCTGGGAACTCGGCAACGCCCGCGGCGTGGATTTCCAGTTGATGGATCGCGGCGGCATCGGCCACGCCGCGCTCATGAACGCCCGCAACCAGCTCCTCGGCATGGCGGCCCAAGACCCGAGGCTGGCCAAAGTCCGCCCCAACGGCATGGAGGACGTGCCGCAATACCGGGTGGACGTTGACTGGGAGAAAGCCGGCGCGCTCGGCGTGCCGATCACCGCCATCCACAACACCATCGGCGCGTCGTTCGGCAGCGCCTACGTCAACGATTTCATCCAGGCCGGGCGCGTCAAACGCGTCTATACCCAGGCCGACGCTCCCTACCGGATGTTGCCGAAAGACCTGGAGAAACTCTACGTCCGCAATCCCGCCGGGAAGATGGTGCCGTTCACCTCGTTTGCCACGACGCGCTGGACGACCGGCTCGCCGCGGCTCGAACGGTTCAACGGACTCCCCTCGATGAACATCTGGGGCGAGCCGGGACCGGGCCGCAGCTCCGGCGAAGCCATGCAAGCCATGGAAGACATCTGCGCGAAACTGCCGCAAGGCATCGGCTTCGACTGGCAGGGTTTGTCGTATCAGGAACGGATGTCAACGACACAAGCGCCGCTTCTCTACGCCTTCTCGATTCTGGTGATCTTCCTCTGTGTCGCGGCGCTCTATGAAAGCTGGACGATCCCGTTTGTAAACCTGCTGATGTTGCCGCTCGGCGTGTTCGGCGCCATCGTCGCAACCTCGATGCGCCACTTGCACAACGACGTCTATTTCCAGATCGGGTTCCTCACCACGATGGGGCTTTCGACCAAGAACGCCATCCTCATCATCCAATTCATCAAGGAACAAATGCGACACGGCATGGGCTTGAAAGATGCCACGCTCGCTGCCGTCCGCATCCGGTTCCGTCCCGTCATCATGACCTCGCTGGCGTTCTTCTTCGGCACGTTGCCGCTGGCGCTCGCCAACGGCGCCGGCGCCGGCGCGATGAATGCCATCGGCACCGCCGTCACCGGCGGAATGCTCTCGGCCACGTTCATTGATCTCGTCTTCATCCCGCTGTTCTTCGTCGTCATCTCCGGTGTCTTCGGGAAGAAAGCGAAGGTGGCGGCATGAAACGAGACGCCGTGTTGATGCTGAGCCTTCTGGCGTGCCTTGCCGGTTGCACGTTGACACCGAAATACACCCGGCCAGCCGCGCCCGTCCCGTCCGCCTGGCCAACCGGCCCGGCCTACCAACAACAGGCTGCCGCGACCGACCTGAAGTGGCAGGAGTTCGTCACCGACTCGAAACTGCAACAGGTTGTCAGCATGGCGTTGACTAACAACCGCGACCTGCGCCTGGCCGCGCAAAACGTCGAGCGCGCCCGCGCTTATTACGGCATCCAACGCGACGCGCTCTACCCGACCATCAACGCCACCGCCGGTGCCAGCAAACAACAGACCGCCGCCGGCCTAACTCAGCCCGGACAACCCCGAACCACGGAACACTACGACGTCAATCTCGGCATCGCCGCGTGGGAGATTGATTTCTTCGGGCGGCTTCGGAGCCTCAAGGATCGCGCGCTGGAGGAATACCTGGCCGCCGAGCAGGCACGTCGCGGCGCGCAAATCCTCCTCGTCTCATCGGTCTGCCAAGCCTACCTGACGCTGGCGACCGACCGTGAGAACCTCGCGCTCGCCAAGACCACGCTCGCCACGCAACAGGACGCGCACGCGCTCGTGAAGCGCCGATGCGATCTCGGCCTCGCCACGGAACTCGACCTGCATCGGGCGCAAACGCAAGTGGACGCCGCCCGTGGCGACGTTGTCCGCTTCACGCAATTGGTGGCGCTGTCCGAAAACGCCTTGAACCTGTTGGCCGGCTCGCCGGTGCCCGGCGAACTGCTCCCCGCCAACCTTGCCGGCGTCAGGCCGCTCACGGACGTCAGCGCCGGGCTGTCCTCTGAAGTGCTCTTGCGCCGGCCCGACGTGTTGCAGGCGGAGAACATGCTCAAAGCGGCGAACGCCGACATCGGCGCGGCGCGCGCGGCATTTTTCCCGCGCATTTCATTGACAGCGGCCATCGGCGCCGCCAGCAAGGATCTCAGCACGCTGTTCCAATCCGGCGCAGGCACGTGGAGTTATGCGCCCCAGCTTGTGATGCCGATCTTCGATGCCCGCACGTGGTCCGCCAACCGCGCCGCGCAAGTCCAACAGAAAATCGCCGTGACCGAATACGAGAAGATCATCCAGACCGCCTTCCGCGAAGTCGCCGACGCGCTGGCCGTTCGCGGCACCGTGGACCAACAGCTTGCCGCACAACAATCACTCGTCAAGTCCGTTGAAAACACCTACCGGCTGTCCCGCTCGCGCTACGACAAAGGACTGGACAGTTACCTGGGCGTCCTCGATGCCCAGCGCTCGCTCTACGCCGCGCAGCAGGGGCTTGTCTCCTTGCGCCTCGCGCAACTCGCCAGCAAGGTTCGTCTCTACGCCGTCCTCGGCGGCGGTTGGCAGAATGAACGATAATTCTCCTTGCGCGGGTGCGCGCCCGGAATAGTATCGCCGTCACCATGAAAAAGATCCTACTCGCCTTCGTTGTTCTGTTTATCACCATCGCCTCGCTCTTTGCGCAGGACTTCAAGCAACCGCTCGCCGCCATTGACCTCAAGGACGGCGACACGCTCGTCTTTCTCGGCGACAGCATCACGCACCAATGCCTCTACACGCAGTATGTCGAGGACTACTTTTACACGCGCTACCCCGACCGCCGTATCCGCTTCCACAACGCCGGCATTGGCGGCGACCGCGCCTGGGATGCGCTGGCCCGCTTCGACGACGACGTCGCTGCTTACAAACCAAAATACGTCACCATCCTCCTCGGCATGAACGACGGCAGCTACACCAATTTCTGCCCGGCGGTTTTTGGGACCTACGAAAAGGACATGACCCAGTTGCTCGACAAACTCGCGGCCATCGGCGCGAACGCGATCCCGATGACGCCGACAATGTACGACGCGCGCGCGGCCTCCCTGCGCGAGCAGAAACGATGGCGTTATCCCTACTACAACGCCGTGCTTGCCTTCTACGGCACGTGGCTCCGCGAAGTCGCCGGCGAGCGTGGACTCGGCTTCGTCAACATGTGGACGCCGCTCAACGACCTGACCGTGCAGGAACGCAAGAAAGACCCGAAGTTCACCCTGATCGCCGACGCCATTCATCCCGACGCCCCCGGCCAAGTCATCATGGCCACCTCCATTATCAACGACATGGTTCCGCGCAGCACCGTCTCCGGCATCATCCTTTCCCTCCAACCGAAGACCGGCAAGTACATCGCCGCCGGCTTCAACGGCAAAGCGACCGATTTGCAGGCGAGCGACGACAAGCTCGCGTTCACGTTCCACGCCAACGCCCTCCCGTGGGTGTTGCCACCCGAAGCCGCCCTCGGCACCACCCTTACCCATCTCGGCCATCGCTACAGCAACGAGAAGATCACCGTCCGCAACCTCAAGCCCGGCAAATACGAACTGCGCATTGACGGACAACTCGTCGGTGCCTACCTCGATGGCCAACTCGCATTCGGCGTCGAGCTGGAGAACAACGAGAAGACGCCGCAATATCAGCAGGCGTTGAAGGTGGCGATGCTGAACAAGGAGCGCAACGAGAAGGCCGTCAAACCGCTGCGCGATCTCTGGCGCGGCCCGAAGACCAAGCGGCGCGAAATCGCGGCGTTGGAAACGAGCGGCAACAAAGCCGCAGCCGACGCCAAGCGCGCCGAGTTTGAGAAGACGATGCCCGCATTCAAGGCTGCCGCCTCCGAGAAGATCGCACTTGCCAAGCAGTACGAGGACCAGATCTATCAGGCCAACCAACCCGTCGCGCGCAAATACGAGATCAAGCGCGTGCAGTAAACGGGGCGATAGTACTCCTCACGCTCCGCGTGAGGGGGCTGACGGGACTGACCGTTCCTCACGCGGAGCGTGAGGTCTACTTCCGTTTCGCTCTCGGACCTTGCGGGGTGTCTTCGATAACCCAACCTTGCTTGGCGAGTTCGTCGCGGATTTCATCGGAGCGCTTGAAGTTCTTCGCCTTGCGGGCGGCTTGACGCTCCTCCACCAACGCCTGCACGCCGTCGGGAACCTCGGATTTCGTCGGGATACCGAAGCCGAGCACTTCATCTAAGCGTCGCCACGTCGCGAGGATACTGGCTGCCTCGTCGGGACCGAGTGTGCGCTTGTTCGCTTCGCGGATGAACTCGAAGAGTGCGCCGAGCGCACCGCTAATGTTCAGGTCGTCGTCAAGCGCGGAGTCGAAATCCGATTGGATGGGTTTCGACGGAGCGAAACCCTCCGGAGGGCGGCGCTCCGTCGCCGCCAAGGTCGTTGCAACAGCTTGCAGCTTCAACAAAAACTCGTCCATGCGCTGAAGCGCAGAGCGCGCGGCTTGGAGGCCGTCGAAGGTAAAGTTGAGCGGGTCGCGATAGTGACAAGAGAGAAGCGCATAGCGAATCTCGCGTCCCGTCCAGCCTTTGGCGAGCAGGTCGCGGAGGGTGAAGAAGTTGCCAAGCGACTTGCTCATCTTCTTGCCTTCGACGAGCAGGTGCGCGTTGTGGAGCCAGTATTTCACGAACGGTTTGCCGGTCGCGGCTTCGCTTTGGGCGATCTCGTCCTCGTGGTGCGGGAAGACAAGGTCTTCGCCGCCGCAATGGATGTCGAAGCTCGGGCCAAGATGTTTCATGCTCATCACGCTGCACTCGATGTGCCAGCCGGGACGGCCTTCGCCCCACGGCGACGGCCATTTCACCGGGCCGTCATCCTCGTTCCACGCTTTCCAGAGCGCGAAGTCGGCCATCTGTTCCTTGGCGTACTCGTCCTGTTTGACGCGCGCGCCGGAGAGTTGCTCGTCGAGCTTGCGATGCGAGAGCTTGCCGTATTCGGGGAACGATTGGATGGAGTAATAGACCGAGCCGTCGTCGGCAACGTAGGCGTGTTGGCGGGCGATCAGCGTCTCGATCAGCTTGATGATGTCGGGAATCGTCTCCGTGGCGCGCGGCGTAATGTGGGCGCGCTTGATGTTCAACGTGTCGAGGTCGCGGAAGAACTCCGCCGTGTAGAAGCCGGTGAATTCGGCAAGCGTCTTGCCGGTCTCGCGCACCGTGCGGATGATCTTGTCCTCGACGTCGGTGATGTTCATCACGTGCTGGACGGCAAAACCCTTGTACTCCAGATACCGGCGAAGCAAATCCTCAAAGGTGAACGCCCGCAGGTTGCCGATGTGGGCAAAGTTATAGACTGTCGGGCCGCAGGTGTAGATGCCGACGCGCGGGGGCGCAAGCGGGACGAAGTCTTCTTTCCGTCGTGTGAGCGTGTTGTAGAATTTCATGCTTCCACTGAGGCAATGGCGACGACCGCGATGCCTTCCTTGCGTCCTGTGAATCCCATGTGTTCGCTCGTTGTGGCCTTGACGCCCACTTGTGAGGGCTTGACGCCGAGATTGTGGGCGAGAATCTCCTGCATCTTGGGGATGAACGCCGCCAGTTTCGGTTGTTGTGCCACAATCATGGCGTCCACATTGTTGATGCGACCACCGGCCTGTCGGACCCGCTCGGCACATTCGTGGACGATGACCATGCTGTCCATGTCCTTGAATGTCATGTCGCTGGGCGGATAGAACTTCCCGATGTCGCCGAGCGCCATCGCGCCGAGCAGCGCATCGGCAATGGCGTGCGCCAGCGCATCGGCGTCGCTGTGTCCTTTGAGGCCGTGCGAGTGCGGAACGTTCACGCCGCCGAGGATGAGGGGGCGTTCCGCAACAAACTGATGGACGTCAATGCCGATGCCGGTGCGAACCATCGTCTAGCTCGCGGTTCCGGTGTTGCCCCGGCTTGCCAGTTGTTTTTCGAACTGCTGGAATGAGTCGCCAAGGCGCTTTTCTGTTCCCTGCAACTTCGCGTCCACGCCCGCCTTGATTTGTTCAAGCTGCCTGGCAGCGGCGTCTTGCGCGCTTTTCAATTTCGCTTCGACATCCGCCCGGATGGCGTCCAACTTCTTGTCGCTGGCGGCTGCTTGTTTGTCCGCCCGCGCCGCAAAGGCATCCAGTTGTGCCTGCTGCGCTTGGGCGCCCTCGACGAGGTTCTTTGCGAGCGACTGATTGAATTCCTTGAGGGTGGCGGCGATTTCCTGGCGCATCGTCTGGGTTTGGCCGGTAAAATCCCGGCGCAACTGGTCGAGCTTCGACGCGTTCTCCTGTTGTACGGCATCGAGTGTCTTTTCCAACCCTGACCGCATCTCGGTGAAGGTTTGATTGAGTGAATCCGACATGGTCTGCAACGCGTGACGTTGCTCGGCGAGCGACAATCTGGTTTCCTCGCGGCCCCTTGCGATTTCGTCCTTGATCGAGCGATCCAGCATCTGCTGGGATTTCTCGATCGTTTCAAACGACTGTTGGAAGCGCGGCACATCCACCGTGGCGTTTCGACGGAATTGCAGCAGTTCCAGAAGCACGGCGATGACCAACAGCGCGATGACACAGATAAACAGTATTTCAGACATGGCTTTGTTCCTTTCGAATGACCGGAAGTGTAGGCAGTTACAGCACGGTCGTCAATGCTGTGTTTCCGCTGTGTTTCCGCTGCAACGGCGGGCGCACTCACGCCGACGGTGGGCGATACCGTCGCTGGAAACGATTGGAGGTTGTGTCTGTCAAGGCCCGCACCGCGTCAGGCCTGACAATTCCGCCAACCACCTCCTCGATCTCGGCCACGTTGAAGGGTTTGCCAATCCACCGGTTGCCTGTTCCCTCGACGAAGGAGCGCGTCTTTGGATTAAGGGTGTCTCCTGTGAGGAAAACCATTCGGCGAGACAGTTCGGGATGCTCAGTTGCCACAACGCGATACAAGGTTTCCCCGTCCATCCCAGGCATGCCGATGTCTGTCAACACCAGATCGTAAGGTTTCGCCCGGATAAGTTCGAGCGCGTCTTTCCCATTGCCCACGGCTTCGACGTCATAATCGTCGGCCACGAAGATGTCCGTCAGGACCTCTCGAATGCCCGTCTCGTCGTCCACGATCAGGATTCGTGGTTTGCGCGCGGCGCCCGTCTCGTCGGTCAATAACGGCTGCGGCACGGCATCCTTTTTCGCTTCCTCCTCGCACGGCACAATCAGCAACTCGACAAAAAACTTTGCGCCGTGACCCGCCTCGCTTTGCGCCCAGATCTTGCCGCGGTGCTCCTGCATGATCGTGTTGGAAATCGAAAGCCCCAAGCCCGTGCCTTTTCCAGCCGCTTTCGTTGAGAAAAACGGATCGAAAATCTTGTCCATGACTGACGCTGGAATCCCCGGGCCGGTGTCCGCCACGATGACCCGGATATGAAAACCAGTGGTCTCGGTCGAAACCCTGATCCGCCGGTCGGTCGTCTGCTCGCTCATGGCGTGGAGGGCATTGGTGATGAGATTGTTCAGGACCTGTTCAATCTGCTGCGGGTCGGCCTTGGTGGGCGGGAGTTCGGGCGCGAACTGCATTTCACACTGAACGCGCTGCGCGCGACATTCCGCCTCGCGCACTTCGAGCACGCCCGCCACGAGGTCGTTCACGTTCATCACGCGCAACTGCGGCTGGCAGGGGCGGGCGAATGACAGCATGTCACGCACGATCTTGGCCGCCCGATCGCTTTCGTGGACAATTTTCCGCAGGATGTTCTTGGTCTTGGAGTCAGTCTGCGCCTGTTTGGCCATCAACTGGGCGTAGGCCACCACGACGGCCAGCGGATTGTTCAACTCGTGCGCCACGCCCGCCACCAACTGGCCGAGCGACGACATCTTTTCCGCGCGGCGCAGCACTTGTCCGATTGTCTTCTCCGGCTCGACTTCCCGCAGATTGATCTGGAGAGCCGTCCTGTTCCACCAGCGAATCACGTGTGTGTTTCCTTCACACAAGATCATTGCCTCGTCTTTTCGCGCCAGAAGCGCTTCCTGGTGCGGCCTGAACAGCGCCCCCAACGCTGCGCGGTGATCCAACACGTTGTCCCTGGTGTCTCGCAGATCGGGACACAGTTCGGTCATGCGCATCCGTGTCAATTCGGCAAGGCTGTATTTGAGCATCCGCTCCGCTGTGCGGTTGGCGTACAAGACGTTCAACGTTTGAAGGTCCAGCACGAAAACCCCGCTGTCCGTGGCATCAAGCACCTCGCGGTATCCCCGTTCTGAAAACTCAGCCTCCTCCATCAGCACCATTCCCACAGCGATGGCCAGCGTTGAGGCGGCCAGGCTCGCGTACGCCATCATTTCCGTGATTGGCCACAGTGTCATCACCGGCAAGAGCAGCAGGAATGCGCCCCACGAGACCAAGCCGGCCGCCAACAGTTCGGACGACCGTTCTCGCCGCTGCCAGTATATCCGCCCCATGTGGATTCCGGACATGGCCAGCAGCAGATGTCCCATCGCCGCCATCCATTGCCACTGGGGCCAAAGAAAAGCCCCAGCGCACGCCATCGCCATCACGGCGGCAGTGCCGCCATATAAAATCCATTTTTCACGGCGCGCATTCGTCATCTGCAATCCGCCCAGCAAGAACAAGGCGAAGCTCGCCAAGGCGGTTCCCAAAGCAAGTATCGGCAATACCTGTTCGTCGTTTTGTTTCTGCGCGGCGAGCATTGTGGTCAGGTGAAACGAAAAGAATGCCCACCCGCCGGTCCAGAAATTGAACAGGTTCTTGCCCGTGCGCCATCGGAGAAACCCGCTCGCCGCCACCACGGCGCCCGCACACACCAACGCCGCGATCAACGTCGCGATCACCCACTCCCGCGTAAACAAGCACGCCTTCCAGTCTGGCAGGCTCATGCAGAATGCAGTTGCCATGATCACCACCTCCGGTCGTTGACGGTTTCGCTGCTCACACCTATAATCCACGCCATGAACTTCCGACTCGTCTGCACCACTGTTTTCAGCCAAAGAGTACCCGCGCTCATTCTTTTTTGCCACGAAAAAGAACGACCCGCTGTTCCGATTCCTTTCCGCAACCTCCTGGATCGGCTCCCGCGCAAGGAATTCAACGGCGCGGACAAACAACTGCTGCTCCTGCACAGCGGCGCGAGTCATCTTCTTCTGGCCGGCCTCGGCAAACGGGGCGGGGT
This sequence comes from Verrucomicrobiota bacterium, assembly GCA_016871575.1. Lineage (GTDB taxonomy): Bacteria > Verrucomicrobiota > Verrucomicrobiia > Palsa-1439 > Palsa-1439 > CAIKAP01. The sequence continues at coordinate 6,294 of VHCW01000070.1, read as the reverse complement.
GACTCCCGAAAAAATCCGGCGGGCCACCGGCGCCGCCGTGAAACGCCTCGGCTCCATCGGCATCACCCAAGCCGCCGTGCAACTCGGCATGGATCAACTTGTCCCCACGGTGGAAGCGGCCATCCTTGCTTCCTACCAATTCCTCAAGTTCAAGGCCCCGTCCGACAACCACACAGCGCTCAAATCGCTCACTCTCTGTCTTCCGAAAGACGCCGACTTGGCTGTCGCCAAGGCTCTGCTCGCCCGCGCGCGAGTCATCGCCGAGTCCGCCAACTACGCGCGCGCCATTGGGAATCTGCCCGCCAATCTTGTCTATCCGGAAGTTCTTGCCGACCACGCGCGTTCTCTCGCTGAAGAATGTCACCTCGCCTGCACGGTTCTCGACAAGCCCGCCCTCGAATCCGCCGGTTTCGGCGGCCTGCTCGCCGTCGGCTCCGGCAGCGCGCGCGACCCGCGCCTCATCGCCCTTGCGTATAACCCTGAACCGAGAACCGAGAACCGTGAACCGATTGCGTTGGTCGGCAAAGCCCTCACTTTCGATTCCGGCGGCATCTCCATCAAACCGGCTGACAAGATGGACGAGATGAAATTCGACAAGTGCGGCGGCCTCGCTGTTCTCGGCGCCATGCGCGCCATTGCGACCCTTCGTCTTCCGCTCCACGTCATCGGTGTCATCGCCGCCGCCGAGAACATGCCCAGCGCCACCAGTTACCGGCCCGGCGACATCGTCACCAGCTACAAAGGCAACAACAAACGCGCTGTCACCATCGAAGTGCTCAATACCGACGCCGAAGGCCGCGTCGTTCTCGGCGATGCGCTCACGTACGCCCGCGAACGAAACCCGCAAGCGATCATTGATCTTGCCACGTTGACCGGCGCCTGTGTCGTCGCCCTCGGTCCCTTCGCGGCCGGCGTGCTCGGCAACGATGAGCAGCTTCAGCAACAACTCCGCGCCGCCGGCGAACGCACCGGCGAACGCCTCTGGCCGTTGCCGCTCTGGCAGGAGTACAAGGACAAAATCAAGAGCGACGTCGCCGACATCAAGAACACCGGCGGTCGCGACGGCGGGGCCAGCACTGCGGCTGCGTTTCTCGCCAAGTTCGTTGGCGACACGCCGTGGGCGCACCTCGACATCGCCGGCACGGCGTGGACGACCGAGGAGCATCCTTACTTGGGGAAGGGGGCCACTGGCTTTGGTGTCCGCCTCCTGCTCGATGCGTTGCAGCATTGGAAATAGAAATCCCGCCATTGACTTTGCGGCAGGCAGAACGTATCAAGGCGGCGTCTTATGGAACGTAAAACCCTTGACCAACGAGAAGAAATGAGCGACTTGGAGCGCCTCCGTCACTCCTGCGCGCACGTCATGGCCGCCGCCATCGCCAAGCTCTGGCCAGACGCCCAATTCGCCGACGGCCCAGCGGTTGACAATGGTTTCTACTACGATGTCGAGCTTTCACACCGCATTACGCCGGAGGATTTCCCCAAAATCGAAGCGGAGATGAAGGCGATCACCAAGGCCAATGCCCCTTTCGAGCGGGTCATCGTCTCCCGCGCTGAGGCGCTGAAACTCGGCGAAACCGGTCACCTCGGCGCGCTCGCAGACCGCAGCGTTCCCAGCAAATTCAAGCTCGACCTGCTCAAGGACATTCCTGAAGGCGAAGATATTTCCTGCTACCGCAGCGGCGACTTCCTCGATCTCTGCGCCGGACCGCACGTCATGCGGACTGGTAACATCCGCGCGTTCAAACTCACCACAGTCGCCAGCGCCTACTACAAGGGCGACGAGAAGAACCCGCAACTCCAGCGCATCTACGGCACTGCGTTCCCGAACAAGACGGAGTTGGACGCCTACTTCGCGATGCTTGAAGAGGCGAAAAAGCGTGATCATCGGAAAATCGGCGCCGAGATGGGCTTGTACGTAATGGACACCGAATACACTGGCCCCGGCCTGCCGCTCTGGCTGCCGAAGGGCGCGGCAATTTGTGAGCAGTTGGAGAAGCTTGCGAAGGAAACCGAATTTGCAGGCGGATATGTTCTGGTAAAGACGCCGCACGTAGCGAAGGAAAAGATGTACAAGACCAGCGGCCATCTCCCGTACTATGCCGAGAGCATGTTTCCCCCGATGGAAGTGAAAGAGGCGGGCGAAGGGACGGAAACTGCAGACCGTTATTACCTCAAGGCGATGAACTGTCCGCATCACCACCGCATCTTCGCGGCGGAACAGCGCAGTTATCGCGACTTGCCGTTGCGCCTCGCCGAATATGGGTGTTGCTATCGCTACGAGCAGTCAGGTGAATTGTTCGGCTTGATGCGTGTTCGTTCGCTCAACATGAACGACTCGCACATCTACTGCACACCGGAACAGTTCGCGGCGGAGTTCAATGCGGTCAACGAGATGTACTTGAAGTATTTCAAGATCTTTGGGCTGGAGAAGTATCAAATGCGTTTCAGCACCAGCGCCCCCGAAGGGATGGGGAAGAAGTACGTGGACGAACCGGAACTCTGGAAACAGACCGAAGACATGGTGCGTCACGTTCTCAAAGATAGTGGTATCAATTACATTGAGGTCCCCAACGAGGCTGCGTTCTACGGTCCCAAGATTGACGTGCAGGTCTGGAGCGCTATTGGGCGCGAGTTCACCATCGCCACGAACCAGGTGGACTTCGCCGTGCCGAAACGTTTCGGCCTGACCTACCGCGATAAGGACAACACCGACAAGACACCGCTCTGCATTCATCGCGCCCCGCTCGGCACGCACGAGCGGTTCATTGGATTCCTTATCGAGCATTACGCCGGCAATTTCCCGCTTTGGCTCGCACCCGAACAGGTGCGCGTCTTGACCATTGGCGAGGATGCGGCTGTCGTCGAGTTCGCTCGTGGCATCCTGAATGAGCTGCGGGCGGCGATGGTTCGCGCCGATGCCGATTACGGCACCGACAAGATCAACGGCAAAATTCAACGCGCGGAACAAGCCAAAGTCCACACGATGCTCGTGGTCGGCCCGCGTGATGTGGCAGCGGGTGCCGTCAGCGTCCGTGTCCACGGCAAGGGCAACCAAGGCGTGAAGCCGCGAGCAGAAGTGATTGCGAACATTTTACAGGCAATCCGCGAACGATGCCCGTGATCCATACAGTTGAGCAGCTCGAAGACCGCTTGAGCGAACCGACGCCGGGCTTGCTTGACTCATTGCGTCAAGCGCCGGGCGACATCATCGTGCTGGGCGTCGGCGGTAAAATGGGGCCGACGCTTGCGCGCATGGCGCGCCGTGCGCTCGACCAGCTTGGTCGTCGCGACCGCGTGTTCGGTGTTGCGCGCTTCTCCGCGCCCGGATTGCCGGTGCAATTGCAACAGCACGGCGTCGAGCCGGTTGCTTGCGACTTGCTGGACCGCGACGCCGTGCGGCAGTTGCCCGATGCGCCGAACATCATTTTCATGGCCGGTCAGAAATTCGGCACGAGCCAGGGACCGGAATTGACGTGGGCGATGAACGCGCTCGTGCCGTCACACGTGGCAGACAGGTATCGGCAGTCGAAGATTGTGGCGTTTTCGACCGGCTGCGTTTATCCGCTCGTTCCGGTCAGCAGCGGCGGTTCGCGTGAAGCCGATGATCTGGGGCCGCCCGGCGATTACGCCAATTCTTGCGTGGGACGCGAGCGTGTCTTCACGTTCTATTCGAACCGCAACGGCACGCCGGTGGCCTTGGTGCGGCTGAATTACGCCATTGATTTGCGGTACGGTGTGTTGCTCGACGTGGCGCTCAAGGTTTGGCGCGGCGAGCCGGTGGATGTGACAATGGGCCACGCGAACGTCATCTGGCAGCGCGACGCCAACGCGCACGCGTTGCAGTGCCTCGGCCACGCCGCCAGTCCGCCATTCATTCTCAATGTGACAGGAACGGAAACCATTTCGATTCGCGAAGTCGCTGCTCAGTTTGGCAAACTACTTGATCGTCCCGTCCGCATCACCGGGCAGGAGGCGCCGACTGCCTGGCTCAACAACGCTGCGAAAGCGCATCAATTGTTCGGACCGCCGTCGGTCGGCGTCGGGCAACTCATCGAATGGACTGCCGATTGGGTGCGGCGGGGCGGGGCAATGCTCGGCAAACCAACACATTTCGAGGTGCGCGATGGCAAGTTTTGATTTCCGTGCTGCGTTGCAACGCGGGCTGGTCATCCCGGCGCATCCGCTCGCATTGACTGCCGAGCGACGGCTCGACGAACGCCGTCAACGGGCGTTGTCGCGCTATTACATCGCCGCCGGCGCCGGCGGACTGGCCGTGGGCGTTCACACGACACAATTTGAGATTCGCGATCCCAAGGTCGGTTTGTTCGAGCCGGTGTTGGCATTGGCTGCTGACGAAATGGCACGAGCCGGGCAACCGGTGGTGCGCATCGGCGGCATCTGCGGACAAACCCGGCAGGCGGTAGGGGAGGCTGAGATGCTTCACCGACTTGGGTATCACGCCGGACTGCTGAGCCTTTCGGCGTTGCGCACAGCCAGCGAAGAGGAGCTTCTCGCGCATTGTCGGGCGGTGGCAGCCGTGCTTCCGGTGATCGGGTTTTATTTGCAACCGGCCGTCGGCGGGCGTCTCCTGCCATACACGTTTTGGCGGCGGTTCGCGGAAATTGAGAAGGTTGTGGCGATCAAGATCGCCCCGTTCAACCGTTACCAGACCCTCGACGTGGTGCGCGCCGTCGTCGAGTCCGGCCGCGACGATATCGCGCTCTACACCGGCAACGACGACAATATCGTCGTGGATTTGATTACACAGTTTTGGGGACGGCGCATCGCCGGTGGTCTGCTCGGCCACTGGGCGGTCTGGACGCGACGCGCGGTTGAACTGCTGGCCGAGTGCCACGCGCAACGCGCCACGCTGCCACGCGCGATCGAGGTAACGGACAGCAACGCGGCGTTTTTCGACGCGGCAAACGGTTTTGCCGGCTGCATCGCCGGGTTGCACGAGGTGCTGCGGCGCCAAGGGTTGCTGGAGGGGATTTGGTGTTTGAATCCGAAGGAAATGCTCGGTCCGGGGCAGCGCGAGGAAATTGATCGAGTGTATCACGCCTACCCGCACCTCAACGATGATGAGTTTGTCGCGGCACACCGCGACGAGTGGTTGCGATGAACGCCGCCGACTTGCTCACGCAACTGGTCAATTTCCGCACCGACCAACGCGAGGCGGAACAGGCGGCGTTTCTAGCGCGGCTGCTCGAATCGTGGGGCGCCCGTGTTCGATTGCAGGAAGTGGCCCCCGACCGTCCCAATCTGATCGCCACGTTTGACGGGCGCGATGCAACGCGGTCGGTCATGTTCGAAGCGCATGGCGACACTGTCGGTGGCGATGCGCCGTTCGTCGCCAGTATCCGTGATGGACGCCTGTATGGACGGGGTTCGTGCGACACAAAAGGTTCCATGACGGCGATGTTGATGGGTATCCGTGAGGTATTGGAGCGCGACGGTGGTGTGCCGGTGACGCTGCATTTTGTCTCGACTTGCGACGAAGAGCTTGGCGCGGCAGGCGCGCACGCGCTGATGGCCGTTGGTTTTCGTGCTGACTGGGCATTGGTTGGCGAGCCGACGGGATTGCAGATTGTTTATGCGCATAAAGGCGCAGTACGGGTCACGATTCGCACGTCGGGCATCGCGGCTCACAGTTCCACGCCGGAGCGTGGGGTCAACGCCATTTATACAATGCGCGCACTCTTGGAGCGGTTGGAGCGTTGGCAGCCAACAGTCCGTCATCCGGTGCTTGGCGCGCCGACGCTGAGTGTCGGAACGATCCACGGCGGCTCGCAGGTCAACGTGGTGCCGGCGTCCTGCGAAATCGAGGTGGATCGTCGCTTGGTGCCCGGCGAATCGGTCGAGGCGGCTGTTGCCGAGATGCTCGGCGAGTGGAAGGCGGAGACCGAGGTCACGGCGTTTTACCCGCCGTTGGACGGAGATCTGAACGGAGCGGCGGCGGAGGCGATGAAGTCAGCGTGTCGCAAGGTATTGGGGCGCGCGGAGTTCGTGGTTGCGCCGTATGCGTCCGATGCCGGGGTGTTTCAGGCGGCAGGCATCCCGAGCCTGTTGTTTGGGCCAGGGGACGCGGCGCAGGCGCACAGCCGCGACGAATTCATTGAATTGGATCAAATCACACGGGCGGCCCAGGTCTATGCCGCGGCGCTGGGCGCATCTTGACACTGCCACTATCATGGGGGCGTGAACGGCACCCCACCCACGTCTCACGAACCACCAACCGTGAGAGGACCATGAACACATCATCAGAACCAGCCCGCTCGCTGCGGGAACTGG
>VHCW01000069.1 GCA_016871575.1 Verrucomicrobiota bacterium | reverse complement strand
GACGCGACATGGCGCGGCCTCGGGCTGAAAGCGCCGACGAGCGTTGTGGCCGAGGTCGAGGACTCGTGGAAGAATGAGGCGGCCCGGCGCAACGACAACTGGCCGCAAGCCGAACACGTGACGTGGACGTTCCCCGGCAACAAGATGATTGACGGCAAAGAATTGATCATCGAGTGGTTTGATGGCGAGATGTTGCCTCCACGAGAAGCGCGCGACCTCAACCCGACCGGCAAATATCCGCTCCAAGCGTCGTTATTGGTCGGCACCGAGGGCGCCATTCTGCAAGGACACGGCACAGCGCCGATGTTGTTGCCGAGGGAAAAATTCCAACAATACGAGCGCCCGAAACCGCCGCCGGGCGACCACTATCATCAGTACGTGGACGCCTGTCTCGGCAGCGGAAAGACGGTCTCCGGTTTCGCGCAGGCCGGACCGATGAGCGAGACGATCCTGCTCGGCACCATCGCCATCCGTTGTCCCGACAAGAAACTGACGTGGGACGCCGCCAAAATGAAATTCCCGAACCACCCCGACGCCGAGCGTTACCTGAAACGGACGTATCGCGCCGGTTGGGAGATATAATATGAACAACACAAACACAGGCTCCACACCGACCCGTTGGTATCACGGCGTGACACGCTACCAGTGGCTCATACTGGTGATCGCATCGGTGGGGTGGATGTTCGATGCCTACGAGGGACAGGTCTTCAACATCACCCGCAGCGACCTGCTCACCGACATCCTGAAGGCGGCCAACAATTCGCCGGAAGTGCGACGCTGGGGCGATGTGTTTCTTGGCGTCTTCCTGGCCGGCGGCGCGCTCGGCGGGATTATGTTCGGGTCGTTGGCTGACCGCTTCGGTCGCAAGCCGATCATGGTCGTGACAATTCTCTTCTACTCCGTGTTTGCCGGGCTGACGTATTTCGCAACGTCGCTCTGGCAGGTCGGCGTGTTGCGGTTCTTCGTGGCGATGGGCGTCGGCGGCGAATGGGCGGTCGCGGCAACGCTCGTGGCCGAGGTCTTCCCGAAACACGCGCGGGCGCACGCGGGCGGAATTTTCCACGCGACCAGCACGTTCGGCACGTGGATCGCCGCGGCGGTCGGACTCGCTGTCGGCACGCAATGGCGGTATGCGTACCTCATCAGCGTCCTGCCGGCGTTGCTCGTGCTCTGGGTCTGGTCGAGCGTGAAGGAACCCGAAAGCTGGACCGGCGCGCGCGACAAAGCCGCCACCGGCGAGGGCGGCAAGCTCGGCAGTTTCCGCGAACTCTTTTCCCATCGCCTCTGGGGACCGCGCGCGCTGCTCGGCATGGTGCTGGCCGCCGTCGGTCTTGCCACGTTCTGGAGCGTGACCGTCGCTGGACAAGACCTCATGCTCGACCTGTTGCGGCGCGGCGGCATGGATGCCGGCAAGGCGGCTGCCGAAGCGAAGTTTGCTTACGGCGTCATCCAGACGATTGGCGGCGCGGTGGGCTTGGTGTCGTTCGGGCCGCTCTGCGTCTGGCTGGGACGCAAACGCGCCTTCATCGGGATGCAACTGTTGTCGCTCGTGGTCGTGCCCGTGACCTGCTATCTGCCCCAGACTGAAATGCAATTGTTGTTGCTGCTCCCGTTGATGGGGTTCTGCACGCTGGGCACTCATGCTGGATTTGCGGTTTATTTTCCGGAACTGTTCCCCAACCATCTCCGCTCGACCGGCGCGGGCTTCTGTTTCAACGCCGGCCGACTGCTCGCGTCGCCTGTGCTGATCTTCTCCGGCTCGCTGAAATCCGCCGTGGGCTTGCAGTTGGCGATCACGTTGATGGGACTGTTGTTCGTCATCGGCATCATCGTGATGTTCTTCCTGCCGGAGACGAAAGACCAACCGCTGCCTGAATGAACATGCTCCCCGACTACTTGACAGTTTCCGCCGCCGACCTCGGCAAAGGCACGCCGGTGAAAGTCCGCATCCTTGGCAACATGGCGTCCATTGGACGCGCCGTGGCCGAGGCGATGCACGACGAAATCGTGAACAAACCCGCCGCCACACTCATCGTGCCGGTTGGCCCGGTCGAGCAGTTCCCGTTGCTGGCGAAGATGATCAACGACCAGCGGATCAACTGCCGCGACGTCGTCTTCATCAATATGGACGAGTATCTCACCGACGATGACCGCTTCGTTTCCGCCGATCATCCGCTGAGCTTCCGCGGTTTCATGGACCGGCTGTTTTACGACCGGCTCGATCCCGCGCTCGCGCCGTTGCCGGAGAACCGCGTCTTTCCCGACCCGCAAAATCCCGGCGCGGTGCCACAACTCATCGAGCGGCGCGGCGGCGTGGACGCCTGTTTCGGCGGCATCGGCATCAACGGCCACTTCGCGTTCAACGAGCCGCCCGAACCGGGCGTGACGATGAGCGTCAAGGAATTCGCCGCGTTACCGACGCGCGTGCTCTCGCTCACGCGCGAGACGCGCACGATCAACTCCGTCACCGTCGGCGGCGAGATCAGCGTGATTCCGCACCGCGCGGTCACGGTGGGCATGAAGGAATGTCTCGGCGCGCGCCGGTTGCGGCTTTACTGCAACCGCCCATGGCAAAGCGCCGTCGCCCGCCGCGCGTTGCACGGCCCGATCACGGCGGCGTGCCCGGCGTCGTTGATGCGGTTGCATCCCGACGCCGTGCTGACCGTGGCCGACTACGTGGCGCAGCCGCCGAACATCATGTTGCGGTGATCTCGCCGCAGACAACGTTGGAAGTCATCCTTGCGCTGAGCCTTGCCGGGTTCATTCAAGGACTGACCGGATTCGGCTTCGGCATGGCGGCGGTCGCGCTGTTGCCGTTGGTGTTGGAATTGAAGGACGCGCAGGTCGTGGTGGCGCTGCTCAACGTCGTGGTCTGCCTGACGGCATTTTACGCGACCCGGCGACACTTCCGCTGGCGCGATGGCCGCTGGCTGATACTCGGCGCGCTCATGGGGGTGCCCATCGGATTCTTCGTGCTCGTCAAACTCCCGGCAACGGTGTTGATTCGGGCGCTGGGCTTGTTGTTGTGCGCGTTTTCCGCATTGGAGCTGTGGCGCGGCGAGCGCGTCCTGTTCCGGATTCCGCCGTCGCTCGGGCTGCCGGTCGGGTTGCTCAGCGGTTCCATCGGCGGCGCGTTGAACATGGGCGGACCGCCGGCGGTGGCTTACGTCTATTCGCAGTCGTGGACGAAGCAACAAATCGTCTCGCTGTTGCAGGCATTGTTCGGTTTATGTGCTATTTTGCGCATAGGACTGGTGCTGAGCAGCGAATTGGTCCGGCCCGAACTGGTTCGGGTGTCATTGCTGACCATCGTGCCGTTACTGCTGGCCACGTGGCTCGGCAGCGCGCTGATGAAACGCGTGCCACAAGACAAGCTGAAGCTGGCGATTTTTGCGTTTCTCTTTATCATGGGCGTAAAATACTTGCTTTTCAGTCAACCATGAATGTGATGTTTCTCGGCGATTCGCTGACAGCGGAATGGGATCCGACGATTTGGAAAACGCGTCTCGAGCCGCTCGGCGCCGTCAACCTCGGCGTCAGCGGCGCCGGCACGGCGCAGTTGCTCTGGCGGATCGAGCGCGGATACCTCGACAAGTACGCGCCGAAATTGATCGTTCTGATGATCGGCATCAACAACGTCTGGCCCGGTTACAGCGCCGCCGACACCGCGCGCGGCATCGAGAGCATCGTCGCCGCTATCCGCCTGAAATGGCCGGACGTAAAAGTACTGTTGCTCGGCGTGCTGCCGATTTTCGACAAGGCCGACAACGTGCGCGGCTGGATTAAGACTGTCAACGCCCGCATCGCGAAACTCGCCGGCGTTCATTTCCTCGATATCGGCGATAAGTTCACCGAGTCTGACGGCGCGCTTCGTGACGGTTTCTACAGCGTGGACGGCGTCCACCTGCAACCGCCCGCCTACAAACTGCTCGCTGACACTATTGAGCCATTGATCAAGGAAATGTCGAAATGATCACAAGGTGAGAAATGCTCCCGACAAAAAGCAGAAGCCCGTCCAAATTTCGTTGGACGGGCTTCGTAATTTACCCTGGCGGCGACCTACTCTCGCGCAAGCTATACAGGCACTACCATCGGCCCTGCAGCGTTTCACGGCCGTGTTCGGAATGGGTACGGGTGGGACCACTGCGGCAATGCCACCAGGAAATTTTTCAATTGCATACAGGTTGTGGGTAAAACTACGTCAAGGCTGAGACTTCAAATCACACTTTTCTCTGAAAAGAAAAATTAAGTGATCAAGCCGCACGGCTAATTAGTACCAGTCAGCTCACGCATTGCTGCGTTTACACATCTGGCCTATCAACGGGGTAGTCTTCCCCGAGCCTTCAGGGTCTTGCGACCGGCAGACGCAATCTTGGGAGGCGCTTGGCGCTTAGATGCTTTCAGCGCTTATCGTTTCCGCACACAGCTACCCGGCGCTGCCCTGGACAGGACAACCGGAATACTGGAGGTGCGTTGTTCCCGGTCCTCTCGTACTAAGGAACAAATCCCTCACGTCTGCTGCGCCCACAGTGGATAAGGACCGAACTGTCTCACGACGTTCTGAACCCAACTCGCGTGCCACTTTAACCGGCGAACAGCCGGACCCTTGGGACCTTCTCCAGCCCCAGGATGTGACGAGTCGACATCGAGGTGCCAAACCGGTTCGTCGATGTGAACTCTTGGAACCGATAAGCCTGTTATCCCCAGCGTACCTTTTGTCCGATGAGCGACGGCAATTCCACTTTCAACCGCCGGATCACTTGGACCTGCTTTCGCATCTGCTCGACTTGTTGGTCTCGCAGTGAGCCTGGCTTCTAGCCATATCCTCAACACCTGATTGCCAACCAGGTTGAGCCAAGCTTCGTACTCCTCCGTTACTCTTTGGGAGGAAACCGCCCCAGTCAAACTGACCCGCTGACACGGTCCCTCAGCCGGATGACGGCATGAGGTTAGAATCGTAATGAGCGAAAAGTGGTGTTTCATTGGCGCCTCCAGCGAACCCGAAAGCTCGCTCTCAAAGGCTTCCACCTACGCTACGTATCACACACCACAATCCAATATCAGCTTACAGTAAAGGTGCATGGGGTCTTTCCGTCCTACTGCGGGTATGCGGCATCTTCACCGCAACTACAGTTTCGCCGAGCCTCTCTCCGAGACAGTCGCTCTGTCGTTACAAGATTCGTGCAGGTCGGAACTTACCCGACAAGGAATTTCGCTACCTTAGGACCGTTATAGTTACGGCCGACATTCACGGGGACTTAGGTTCAGAGCTTCGCCTTGCGGCTGACCCCTTGCCTTAATCTTTCCGCATTGGTCACTTGTCACTCTATATACCGTCTCTTGCGAGTTCGCATAGAGCTGTGCTTTTGTTAAACAGTCGCAGAGCGCCTTTCACTGCGGCCCCAACCGGCTTTGATATAATCTAACCGTCCGGGGCGCCCCTTCTTCCGAAGTTACGGGGCTAATGTGCCGAGTTCCTTAGAGAGATTTCACTCGCGCGCCTGAGAATACTCATCTCACCCACCTGTGTCGGATTACGGTACGGGCACCCTGGTGAACACTGCAAGGCTTTTCTTGCCAGCGTGAGTGCGGTGAATCCGCTTCGACCGTGGTCTCCACGTCCAACGCCGGATTCCTCCGGCATTGACCACCACTTTCAATCGGTGGCTCACGTTCTCTTCTGGGTTCCTTACAGCTTAAACCAAGGTGGCGACGGAATATTAACCGTCTGTCCATCATCTACGCCTTACGGCCTCGACTTAGGTCCCGGCTAACCCTGGGCGGACGAACCTTCCCCAGGAAACCTTGGGTTTACGGCGAGCCGGAATTTAACCGGCTTTATCGCTACTCGTGTCTGCATTCTCACTTCTGGACGCTCCAGTTTCAGTCACCTTCCACCTTCGCGGCATCCAGAACGCTCCCCTACCAATGTTCTCCAACGAATCGGAGAACAGTCCATAGCTTCGGTACTACATTTGATCGCCAATCATTTTCGGCGCGAGATCGCTCGATGAGTCAGCTGTTACGCACTGTTTAAATGATGGCTGCCTCTAAGCCAACATCCTCACTGTTTTAGCAACCTCACATCCTTTCCACTAAATGTAGTTTAGGCACCTTAGCTGATAGTCTGGGCTTTTTCCCTCTCGGCAATGAAGCTTATCCCCCACTGCCTGACTGCCCGGGTAGTGCAACGCGGCATTCGGAGTTTGATTGGATTCGGTAGCCCGGTAAGGCTCCTATCCCATTCAGTGCTCTACCTCCGCGCGCTAGTAACCGGACGCGATACCTCAATATCTTTCGGGGAGAACCAGCTATGACGGGGTTTGTTTAGTCTTTCGCTCCTACACTCAGCTCATCTGAGGATTTTTCAACATCCACCAGTTCGGTCCTCCAGCTGGTGTTACCCAGCCTTCAACCTGGCCAAGCGTAGATCACCTCCGCTTCGGGTCTATTGCCAGCGACTGGTCGCCCTGTTCGGACTCGCTTTCGCTGCGGCTGCGTCGGTCATACCCAACTTAGCCTCGCCACGGACAATAACTCGCAGACTCATTATGCAAAAGGCAGGCCGTGACCCCTTGCGGGGCTACGACACATTGTAAGCAGCAGGGTTTCAGGTTCTTTTAACTCCGCTAACAGCGGTTCTTTTCACCTTTCCCTCACGGTACTAGTTCACTATCGGTCGACAAGGAGTGTTTAGCCTTACGCCGTGGTCGGCGCGGATTCGGACGGGGTTCCACGTGCACCGTCTTACTTGGGATACCGTTAGGTCGCTTTGAGTTTTCGTCTACGTGCCTGTCACACGCTATGGGGCAGCTTTCCAGAAGCTTCGACTAACTCTCTGCGTACCACGTTACGGTCCCGCAACCCCGCAGTGCATGCACTGCGGTTTAGGCTGTTCCCGTTTCGCTCGCCACTACTCGGGGAATCGATGTGCTCTTTCTTTTCCTCTGGTTACTGAGATGTTTCACTTCACCAGGTTTGGCTCGTGCCGGTCTATGAATTCAACCGGCCGTAACGGGATATTACTCCCGCTGGGTTGTCCCATTCGGAGATCCACGGGTCAAAGCGTGCTTGCCGCTCACCGTGGCTTATCGCAACTTACTACGTCCTTCATCGCCTCTTGTCGCCAAGGCATCCGCCCTGCGCTCTTAGTAGCTTGATCACAAACTTCCGTCTGGTTCTCTTGATTACAGAGTTCCAGACCGAATATTCTCAGCATTGTATTGTAGTTGTTACCCACAACACTGTATGCAATTGTCAAAGAACAGCGCCGCCTGCGGCGGCAAAGTTTTCAGTTATCAGTAGTCAGTCATCAGTTACTGAAAACTGATTACTGAGCACTGACAACTTCTGCGAAGGCTGGTGGGCGCGATAGGATTCGAACCTATGACCCTGCGCTTATCAAGCGCATGCTCTAACCAGCTGAGCTACGCGCCCAACCGGGCGCGTGGCACCCGAAGTTGGTGGAGCCAACGAGATTCGAACTCGTGACCTCCTGCTTGCAAAGCAGGCGCTCTACCAACTGAGCTATGGCCCCGAAGGGCTCACCAGCAATTTCGCGGTCTTCCAAAGAACATTCCGTTCTTGAAAACTGAATTGTGCGATGCGATCGAGCGGCCTGACTTGCGTCAGGCTTCGACCTAGGATCTCTGTTATCTCAGCCGAAGCCAGATAACGAGGTCTCCTTAGAAAGGAGGTGATCCAGCCGCAGGTTCCCCTACGGCTACCTTGTTACGACTTCATCCCAGTCACCAACCATACCTTCGGCGCCTGTCTCCTTGCGGTTAACACGGCGACTTCGGGTGCAATCGGCTTCCATGATGTGACGGGCGGTGTGTACAAGGCCCGGGAACGTATTCACGGCGTCGTAGCTGATACGCCATTACTAGCGATTCCGGCTTCATGGAGTCGAGTTGCAGACTCCAATCTGAACTGGGCTCGGTTTTATGGGATTTGCTCCAGCTCGCGCTCTTGCATCCCTCTGTACCGAGCATTGTAGCACGTGTGCAGCCCTGGCCGTAAGGGCCATACTGATTTGACGTCATCCCCACCTTCCTCCCCGATGGTAATCGGGGCAGTCTGTCTAGAGACCTCCTTGCGGAGTAACTAAACACAGGGGTTGCGCTCGTTGCGGCACTTAAGCCAACATCTCACGACACGAGCTGACGACAACCATGCAGCACCTGTACAGCCCCAGCATCCTTTCGGACCGTCACCGACTTTCATCGGCTTTCACGCTGTATGTCAAGGCCAGGTAAGGTTCTTCGCGTTGCATCGAATTAAGCCACATGCTCCACCGCTTGTGCGGGCCCCCGTCAATTTCTTTGAGTTTTAATCTTGCGACCGTACTTCCCAGGCGGCTTACTTAACGCGTTGGCTACGGCACGGAGGGGGTCGACTCCCCCCACACCAAGTAAGCACCGTTTAGGGCCAGGACTACCGGGGTATCTAATCCCGTTTGCTCCCCTGGCTTTCGTCCATGAGCGTCAGGAACTGTCCAGAGACTCGCCTTCGCTACTGGTGTTCTGATCGATATCTACGCATTTCACCGCTACACCGATCATTCCAGTCTCCTCTCCAGTCCTCTAGCCCGGCAGTTTCGAATGACCTTCCGTGGTTAGGCCACGGGATTTCACATCCGACTTACCGAACCGCCTGCGGACCCTTTACGCCCAATGAATCCGAACAACGCTTGCAGTCTCTGTATTACCGCGGCTGCTGGCACAGAGTTAGCCACTGCTTCCTCTTGCAGTACTATCAACACACGACGTGTTAGGTCGTGTGCTTTGATCCCGCATGACAGAGGTTTACAATCCGAAGACCTTCATCCCTCACGCGGCGTCGCTCCTTCAGGGTTTCCCCCATTGAGAAAAATCCTCGACTGCTGCCACCCGTAGGTGTCTGGACCGTGTCTCAGTTCCAGTGTGGCTGGTCGTCCTCTCAGACCAGCTACCCGTCTTAGGCTTGGTGGGCCATTACCCCGCCAACTACCTGATAGGCCGCAGCCTCATCTTAAAGCGTCAGGTCTTACGATCCCCAACTTTGATCTCTCGATCACATGCGGTATTAGTCCCGCTTTCGCGGGATTATCCCCCACTTTAAGGTAGATAGCTACGTGTTACGCACCCTTTCGCCACTAGAACAAGCAAATATTGCTATCCGCTTGTTCCCGTTCGACTTGCATGTCTTATCCACGCCGCCAGCGTTCGTTCTGAGCCAGAATCAAACTCTCCGTAAAAAATCTTTCAGACCTTACGACCTGATCGATCTCACGTATGAGCTTACCCCGAATTGCTTCGAGGCCGACCAACCCTTAGGCTCTTGGTTGATCTGTTGTACATCTCTCAAAGTTTCCCCGATGGGTATCAGGGAAACGTGGGCTCTCACGCATCGCACATTTCAATTTTCAAACAACGACAACGCACCGTCGCCGACGGTGCGTTGCAACCAGCATTCAGTTGATCAGACCTCAAATCCTTCCTGAAGCCTGATGGCTAACTGCCGATCGCTCGTACAGGCGAACTGTTTTCGGCTCTCCCAAAGAACTATTCTTCTTTCCCTCAAAAGTGCCGCGCAATGTACTGGCACACCCAAATTTTGTCAAGCCCTTGCTTGCATCAACTTCTTTTTCGCAAGTGGGCGCGCAAATTACACGCCTGCCCTAAATCATGCAAGAACTATTTAAACAATTTTTCGAGACGCAAATCGCACCAAAAAGAATGCCTCCCGAGGGCTTCAGGGATTGATTCCCCGATTGAAGATGATGTTCATACTTCTTGATACAATGAGTCGCGCTGGACGGGCTCGCGGCCGGCTTCGCGGATGGTGCGTTCGAGTTCGGCGCGGGCCACCTGTTGCGGCGTCTGGACGCCGGCCATGTGGAAGATCTTTTCTTCCATCACCGTGCCGTCAATATCGTCCACGCCAAAACTCAGGGCGACCTGCGCCAGCTTCATTCCCATCGAGATCCAATAGGCTTTGATGTGGTCGAAGTTGTCGAGGTAGAGGCGCGCGATGGCGAGCGTCTTGAGCAGGTCGTAACCGCTGGGACCGGGCAGGTGCGCGAGTTTGGAGTTGGCGGGTTGAAACGGGAGCGTGACGAACGCGGTGAAGCCGCCGGTTTCGTCCTGCAACTCGCGGAGCCGGCGGAGATGGTCAACGCGGTGCTCGAATGTCTCAATGTGGCCGATGAGCATCGTGCAGGTCGAGCGTCCGCCCATCTTGTGCCATGTGCGGTGAACTTCGAGCCATTGGTCGGCGGTTTCTTTCGGGCCGCAAATCTGTTTGCGGATTTCGGGCGCGAAAATCTCGGCTCCACCGCCGGTGAGCGAGCCGAGACCGGCGTCGCGCAACGTCGCGAGGATGTCATCGGTGGTGCGCTTGGCGAGGCGGGCGAAGTGGCGAATCTCGATTGAGGTGAAGGCTTTCAAGTGGAGACGCGAGTCGAGCGCCTGCAACGCGCGGAGCATCTCGACGTAGTGCGCGAGTTTCCACGTCGGATGAAGTCCGCCGACGAGGTGGATCTCGGTGATGCCGAGTGCGAGTGCGTTCTTCGCTTTCTCGACGATCTGGTCAAGGCTGAGTTCGTAGCCGCCTTCCTCGCCGGGGCGGCGGTAGAAAGCGCAGAAATCGCAGTCGAGGACGCAGAGGTTGGAGTAGTTGATGTGCCGGTTGAGGATGTAATAGGCGGCGTTGCCGTTCTTTGCTTCACGGACGGCGTTGGCCATCGCGCCGATGGCGTTCAGGTCGTGCGACTGGAACAGGCGCAGCGCTTCGGCGTCGGTGATGCGGCTCATGCGACGGCGGGCGAGGCTTTGACGCCGAAACCGAACAGGCTCTTGATCCAGCGCCACGCGCGCCGCAGGCCGGTCGCGCGGACTTCGAGGAAGCCGTATGCCTTGACGACTTCTTCCTCGTGGGTGCGGTAACGCGGCGGCAACAACAGCATCATCCGCTCGTCCTCGCCTTCGACGAGCAGGACTTCGGAATAGAACATCCCGCTGCCAACAGCGTAAGTGCCTTTGGGCAGTGCCACGCTGCGTTTCCTGCCGAACAGCCACGGACGATAATCGAAGGTCAATGTGCCGGCGGCATCCTTGAACGCAACGGCGGCGACCAGCAACAACGCGGGAATCCAAAAGGCGGGTTGCGCGTACCAGTTTAATGAATCGCGTTTGTCGGCAGGGGTGTTCATGTACTCCCACGCGCCGATGCCGCCAGCGCCGAGCAATGGCGAAATGGCAATGCCGGTGACGGTGGTGATCGCCTTGGCCGCCTCCAAGCCGCGCTTCGGAGAAGCGGTGTCTTGTTTCTTGTGGGTTGCAGCCTGGGCGGTCGCCGTCGCCAAGACGATAGCCAGTCCGAGCCAGAGAATCCGTTTCATACGGTCAATCATATCATGGACAACGCCGCGCTGCCAACTCCCCTTGTGATAGTCCAACCACCGACACCACTTGGCAACGGCTCACTCCGACGGAAGGATCCGCGGTCGGTCGCCTTGCCAGCCGAGTTTGACCCAGGAGATGAACCAGGTCCGGCCGCGGTCGTTGTTGGCTTGATAGAACAGGTACACTTGGCCGTCGTCGTCCACGAAGATGCCGGGGTGGCCGGATTCACTGGAGTTCCATTCGCCGGGTTTGCCGTTCGCCAGCAGCGGCTGATCCACGAAGAGGCGACGGAAGTGGATGCCGTCGGTGCTGACCGCGCAACCGATCTGCTGCGGGTCGTTGTTGTAGCCGCCGCCGTAAAACAGATAGAGCGTGTCGCCACGCTTCAACGCGGACGGCGCTTCGATGCACTTCGTTTCCCACGGCAACTCCGGCTTGAGAACCGGGCCGTCAATCAAACTTTTCCACGCGGCCCGGCCGAAATCGGATTTCCGGTCGGCGGCGATGGCGTGGAGCATCTGGATTTTGCCGGACGGATCGCGCGTAGCGTAGTACTGGATAAGTTGGTCGCCCCACTCGATCACGTCCACGTCAATCGCCCGTCCGTTGTTCCAAGTGCCGGTCGGACGCCAGACAGGGTTGGTCGGATTGCGCGTGAAGCGGAGGCCATCGGTGCTGGTGGCGTGGCAGAGCGCGTCTTTCGGGCCGTTGCCGTAGGTGTTGTAGAACAGGTGCAGCTTGCCATCGAGCAGGATGATCCGTCCGTTGACGATGCCGTTTTGCTCGCACTCCTGTTCCGGCAGGATTTCACCAACCTTTTCCCATTTGATGAGGTCGCGGCTCTCTGCAATGCCGATGGCCCAACCTTTCGGCGTGTTGGGCGGCGCGAGTTTCTTGTCGTATGCCGCCATCGAGTAATACATGAGGTAACGACCCCCGAATTTAACCACCGATGGATCCTTGGCAAACGGCCGCCCCAAGCGCGAGGTGTCACCCCACTTCATCATCGCCTGACCTTCGCTTGCGAACAGACAGCCGACCAGCAACGCCCATCGAAGTCGTTTCATGGCGCGAAACATATCACAGCTACAGCTTCACGGCCAACTCCGCCCGGGTCAGTCCGCTGACCCGCACCACCTTGTCCCGGCTGGTCGCGCCGGCGATGATTGCCACCTGACGCTGCTTCACACCGAACGTCTCAGCGAGTAGTTCGATGACAGCCTCATTCGCGCGACCATCTTCCGGCGGCGCGGTGACGCAAACTTTCAACGCGTCACCCTTCACCCCGGCGACAGCGTTCCGACGGGCCCGCGGCTGGACACGCACCGCAAACGTCACGCCGCTCGCCGACTCGTTGAATCGCAGGCTCATTTCTTGCCCTTCTTCTTTCCCTTCTTGGGGGGCGTCTCCACGCCGGGTTGGTGGGCGAAGGACGGGACTTGGAAAGCGATGAGTTTCGCCTGTCGGTCATACTCGCTCTGCATCTGCGCGAGTAATTCCTTGTGCGCGGCGTCACGGACGAGATTCTTCAACTCATACGGGTCGGCTTTCAGATCGAACAACTCCGTCCACTCATCGTGGCCGTCGTATTTGATGAGCTTGGCGCTGTCAGTGCGGACAGCGGTAACCATCGGCGTGTGGTAAGCCCGCTCCAAGAAGTAACAGTAGAAGAACGCGCGCCGCCAATCCTCGGCCTTGCCTTCCAGCAACGGTTTCCAGCTTCGCCCGTGCATTTCCTTCGGCACGGCGACGCCGGCAAGATCGAGAACCGTGGGCGCGAGGTCCACGTTGAGCACCATCTGGTCAATGACGCGACCTTTGCGGGCGAGCTTCGGATAGCGCAGCAGCATCGGGATGCGGAGGCTTTCCTCGTAGGCGGAACGCTTGTCACCGAGACCGTGTTCGCCGAGGTAGTAACCGTTATCGCTCGCGTAAATGACAACCGTGTTGTCAGCCAGCTCGAGTTCATCGAGCGCGCCGAGCAACCGTCCAAGATTGTCGTCGGCAGCCGAGATGCAACGGAAGTAGTCGCGAATCTTGTCGGGGTTGTTGGCGACGCCGGGATGTTTGGAATCAAGCTCGGTCTTGTAGATGGCGGGGCTGGCGAGATTCGGCACGGGACGGGCCACGGCACCGGCGAACCGGTCCTTCGCGCGCTCTGGCGGCGTAAACGGGCCGTGCGTGGCCTTGTAGCCGACGACGAGCGAGAACGGTTTGTCTTTGTGCGCGCGGATGAAATCAATCGCGAAATCGGTGGAGACATCGTCCACCCAACCTTCTGTCGGTTTGCTGACGCCGTTGATCTCGACGGGACAATTGAAGTACTTCCCCTGTCCAGTGAAGCTGGCGGAGTAATCGAACCCGGGCCGCTTCCCGCTCTGGCTGCCCATGTGCCATTTGCCAACGTAACCGGTCGCGTACCCGGCGGCGCGCAACAACGTCGCGTGCGTGACGTTGTTCTCCGGGAACGGCGTGTGGTTGTTGACGATCCCGTTGCGATGTCCGTAGCAGCCCGTGAGGAAGCTCGCCCGGCTCGGCGCGCAGAGCGAGTTCACGACAAACGCATTTCGGAACCGCACGCCCTCCGCGGCGAGCCGGTCCATGTTCGGCGTTTGGAACCACGGGAACCGCGCCCGCTCGCCCTGCTCCTTCTGGACGCAACTCATCGCGTCCCATCGCTGGTCATCGGTGTAGATGAACAGGAAGTTTGGTCGCGAGACCGCGCCGATGACTGCCGTGCTGAACAGACAAATACCGAAGAGCAGACGTGGAAGTTTCATAGCCATGGATTTTGACCGAAATCGCTCGCGCTGTCACGTCGCTAAATGTGGAGCAGGTTTGCAACCTGCTCGTGATAGATGATGACAGGTTACAAACCTGCCCCACATTCCTGCCCAATACCTTGGTCTCGTGGCGGCTTTAATTCTCTTTCATTAGTTGCTTTGAATCTGGCTGCGGACTTTGGCAAACTGCGCGCGAAGGTAGAAGCTGGTGCATGGAACGGCGTGAACTAACATTTCGTGTTTTTGTCAGCTCGACGTTCAGCGATCTGGTCGCTGAATTCTTCGTCTGCCACCGCTACGGCTGGGGGCATGAACCGCGCCACTTCTGCGACACCGCCGACCGGCAACGACAGGAACAGGAACCGTGTTCCATCACCGACCTCGAAGTCCGCCACGCCGTCCTGAAAACCATCCGCGTCGAGAGCGAAGAGTCGGTGCAACCGCCGGTCAACATCGGCCACATCCAATGGCTCGATATATACCCGACTGCCGGGAAGAACGCATAGCCAGTGCGGCGACGTGGAAGCAATGGTATCAGACCAAGCCCGCCGAGGTCGGCGGCGGCGGCGAGAGCGATGCGAGCCAACGATTGGTCAGTCATATTTTCGCAGCCCCGCAATTGGTTTCGATGGCATCTGTGGAAACCAGGAGGTAAGTGAAATCCATGGCTCATGATGTATTCATCAGTTTTTCGAATAATGACAGACTAACTGCCGACGCCGTGTGTTCGACCTTGGAAGGGCGGGGAATCCGTTGTTGGATTGCGCCGCGCGATGTTCAAACGGGACGGAATTGGAGCGAGGCTATCGTTAGCGCGATGAAAAGTAGTCGCCTGTTGGTCTTGATATATTCAGCCTCTGCAAATAATTCCTCGCAGATTCTGCGAGAGTTGGAGCGAGCCGTGCATGGTGGGATTCCTATTCTTCCTTTCCGGATTGAAGATGTTGTACCCACCAAAGACATTCAGTTCTTCATAGGTGCGTGTCATTGGCTGGATGCGCTCACTCCGCCGATTGAGCGGCAGCTAGCCCGTTTAGCGGACGATGTAGTTCGGGTATTGCAGGAATCAGGTCGCGCTGAAGTTTTCGCAGCCGAAGCGGAAACGCCCATGCGCCAGCGAAGGAATATCTGGCAGATCTTTCGCCGATCTCAGACAGCCGCAGGCGCATCGTTACTTCCAAATCTCGACATCCTTTCGTCGTTCTGGCGGTGTAACTTTCAAATTTTCCACTTTGCCGTTGCGGACGCGGCCGGTCAGGACGGTTTGAAATGGCGCGTGGAGCTTGAACTCGCAGTCCCAGTGTTTCGGCCACGCGGGCAACAGGTAGATCTTGCGAAAATCTGTTTGCATCAGCATCGTCTGGAACGTCCGCAGCAATACGCCGCCGTGATCTTGGTCAGGTGTCCAGTCGTAGTTCGGCCCCCAAAATGCCGGGAAACGTGCGGTCTTGTCGTGTTTACGGACACGACTGACAAGGTTGCTGCGCGCCTCGTCGGCGAGGCCGAGGTAGGCCATGAACAAGTCATCCTGACGCCAGCCAAAGCTGCCCTTGTCCCAGCGATGACGCAATGCCTCGATGCCCCACTCGATGTTCGGTTTGCCGAGCGCGATCAGGCGGAACGGGAACACCGCGTAGAGTTCCGGGTTCTCGCTGTTGCGTTTCATCTCGAACCTCTCAGCGGGCGCGAGTGCCTTCTTGCCGTCAACGTCGCGCAGCGGTAACGCCGGCAGCTTCGCACGGAACTGTTGGCAAAACGCGCGGGCGTCCGAGACGGACGCCACTACACCAACCCGCGGTGTAGCGGCCGCCGTCCCGGCGGCTTCTGTCGCCAACGCCTGCAACCGCTCGCAAACCGCAATGCAACCGGCGACCTCCGGCATCGGGTTCGTGCAGTCCCACCACGTTTCGAGCGCCTGTGATGGATGCATCACCAGCTTGCCGTCGGAGCCGGTTTGGTAGTGCTGGTCGAAGAAGGTCAGAATCTCGCGACAGAATGGCAGCACGGTCTTCTCCAGAAACGCGCGGTCGCCAGTGTGGTCGCAGTAGTCGAGCATCAACCAGCAAAGTTCGAGGCCGCCGACCCATTCCCATTTGTGGTAGCGGTTCTCCTGTAATTTGTCCTCGCGTTGCTCAAATGGCGTCCAGCCATACGTCTCGCTGAACATCGCGCCCCAGAAGTAAATGCACTCGGGGTAAAACGCGCCCTCGTGGCCGCAGTAGAGTTTCGTCCGGTATTTGCAGAGCGGCAGCAGATCGTCGGCGTACATCTTGAACAGCGGCTTCATCAAATCGAAGTCGCCCGCCGCGCACATCGAGAGATACGGCAACCGCGTGTTCTGCCACCAATAGCCGGGTCCCCAGCGCCGATAGTCCGGATCGCCCTCGTGTGGCACGGTGAACAGCGAGCCGTTGAATTTGATCGGATATGCGCCGCGTCCTGCGCAGGCGTTGATGAACCGCTGGAGCGCATACATCTGGCTGACGTAAGCTGCCTCGTCAGCGATGGCGACGACCGTTGTGTCAATGACGGTCTTGCCGTTGACGCTGACGCGCCAACCAGTTGTGTCAACTGTCGCGACAATCTTGGCCCATTGCCCGGCCGGCAGCGCGTCTTTCACGTTCTGTTGCGTTGAGCCGCAAATCAGTCGCAGACAATTCCCCGGATGCGCGTCGAGCAGGAACCCATCGTTCTTGCCGGGTGTGAGCTTGTCGAAGATGCGCCCCTTCTCGCCTTTGGCCGGGTTGACCTCGGCTTCTAGGGTGAACGCGCCGGTGAAGTCGGTCGGAATTTTGACGTTGCGGATTTCGCCGGCGAACTTGCTGCGGCCAGTCTGGTCTTCGCCGACGCGGAGCGGATAACTGTTGGCCGGGACAACCGCCGTGGCGGCAGGTGGTGAGTTGGCATTCGTCGTGGCGCGAATCCAACTCCGGTTCCAAAAGTCCGTCCACCAACGTTTGTGCGCCTCGAAATCCGCTGCGCCGGTGCGGCGAATCAGCGCGTCCATGCCGGCGAGCCATTGTTTCGGCGTCGAGGGTTGCTGGGTGAGGACGAAAATGTCGAAGCCGTTGGCGGTCTTGATGACACGGCCGCCAAAGATGCGGTTGAGAATCGGGTCGGGTTGCTTGAAGCCGGTGAGGCCTTGGACTTTGGCGGTGATTTCGGGGCCGACGGATTTGATGTTGTGATGGTACCACGTGTTACCGAGGAGCGTGTCCGGCTCGACGAACTGCGGTTCTTGCTTTTTGTCCGGGTTCTTCCGGTTCAACATGATGTCGCTGACTTCGAGCTTGGCGATCTCGTGGCGGTTGGTGCGCCAGAGTTCGATGCTGGCCGTCGCCGGCAAGTCGGTGGTCAGGTGGATGACCGGATGATGGGCGTCAACCCAAAGGCGAATTGGTGAGTGGTGAGTCGTGAGTGGTGAGTGGAAAAGGATCGAGCCGGTTTGGAGATCGAGTTCCTGCCGGAATTTTCCGGCGAACGGATTCTTGTCGAAGCGGATGACAACCTTGCCGACTTTGACGAGGCGGGAGTTGTCGTCCCAAGCGTCGGTCTTGCTGATGAGGAGGTGGAGCGTGCCGTCGGCTTGCGCCCAGGCGTTCAGGCCGATGTCGCCGTTGCCGAGCGGCATCGAGCCGTTGTGGTCGGCGCTCGGCGAGTCCCAGGCAACGTTGTATTGCGCCGCGGCGAGGACGAGTGCTGCCAGAATGGTTTGCATGAGCGTTATGTATCGTTTTTGGAGCCAACCGGCAAGCGATAGGGGTTGACATGGCAAGTCGTGTCGTTACAGTTGCCCCCCAGAAAGAGGTGCTCACATGAACCGACCAAGCAAGAATAAAATGTTGGGTGGGATGTTGGTGGCGGCATTGATCTTGTGCGCACCGGCAATGGGACAAGCGGTTCGCGACGGGTACGCGGAGGCGTTGCCCACGTTCACGAGCGGGCCGCACGCAGGCAAACACGCGGTGTATCAGCACGAGAAATTTCTGGCATGGTTCGACGCCAAGGGACAACTGCTCGTGCAGCTGCTTGACGCGGGCAAACCGGTCGGCAAAGTGTTCTCCTGTATGACGGTGGTGCCGTACTACAGCGCGAAGGGCACCACGTACACCCGGCCGATGAAACGTTTTCAGGAATTCTCGCAGCCCGTCATGATTCCGTCCAAGGGTGGAAAAATCCGGATCAAGGGACGCGTGGAGGACGACATTCCATTCACGGCAGATTACACCTTTGAAGGCAACAGCATCAAGGCGACCGGCGGCTGCCAGGACAAGCCGAACACAAAACCGGCGTCGAATTTCCGCCTGTTGACCCGTTTTCCGGCGACGCACAGTTTTCCCGCGACGACGCCGACACCCCAGATCGAGGCCGCCACGGCCGGCATGATCCTGGAATTATATTCCGCAGGACTACCCACCGTGGCACACCCGTTCGCAAAAGCCATCCGCAGTTTGCATGGTCCCTACGCGGCGATGATTGTGCGCGGCTCGTATGCGCCCCGGGTACTCACGTTCAAGCCGACCGGCCGCGAAGGCAGGTTGCATGGATACATCTATGATGGGCGCAGGCCGTGGCAGGGGTTTTACGTCCAGTACATCACCCAAGGCAAAAAGATCAATTTGTCGCAAAATGAAGCGACCATGATTGTCGAATGAGAAAGGGCACACGTTCATGAACCCACCTTCTACACTTCGAGCAACGACGGCGGTTTGGCTGGCAGCATTGTTGTTGTGTGCGCAGGCCATGGGACAACTCCGGCGAGACGAGTATGCAGCGGCGCTGCCCACGTTCAGCGCGGGACCGCATGCCGGCAAACACGCGGTGTATGAGCACGAGAAGTTTCACGCGTGGATTACCGCGAAAGGATCCCTTCACGTGCAGCCGCTCGATGCCGGGAAACCGGTCGGCAAACCATTTTCCTGCTGGTCCGTCTCGCCCTACTATTCCGCCAAGGGCACGACGTATGGGCGACGAGTGGCGGACTTTCAGGAGTTTGGACAGCCCGTGGTCATTCCGAGCAAGGGCGGAAGCATCCGCATTTCAGGACGACTGGTGGAGGAAATTCCGTTCACGGTTGAGTACACGTTTGAAGGCAACACCATCAAGGCAAGGGGCGGTTGCCGGGACCGGCCGTCCACCAAACCGTCCACAACCTTTCGTTTGATAACCCAGTTCGCCGCCACACACAGGTTTAGCGCTGAAACACCGACAGCGCAGATTGCGGCAGCCACAAAAGGAATGACCTTGGAGTCGCGTCTGGCCGACGGAAAATCTTCCCCGACGTATCCGTACTGGCAGGGACTCAAAGGCATTGCCGGTCCGAGTTCGGCGATGATTGTGCGGGGCGTTTTTCACCCGCGCGTGATTACGTTCAAACCGACAGGACGCACAGGACGCTTGCAGGGTTACATTTATACGGGCCGCCGGCTGTGCCAGGGGTATTACCTTGCCTACACGACGCAAGGAAAAAAGATTGCTCTCTCCGACACCGAAGCGACCATGATCATCGAATGAAGCCGCTCAGGGATAGCGGCGCGCCTGGAGAATCTCCAGCGCGATCAGGCTGTAGGCTGTGCAAAGCACCGGATCGTTTTCCCACCACCGGTTGTTTTCGTTCTGCCAGAATCCATCGGCTTTCTGGAGCGTGACGAGTTTCTTCATCAACTCGTGCCGCCAATCGCGTTTCCTGCCTTTCGCATCGGCAAACAAGTCCTCGCCATAGACGGTCAATGATTTGGCGACCGTGTGATAGTAATAGTACAGCCCTTGCGCGCCCATGCCGGGATTTTCGTTGAGCGTGTAATTGCGCCGCAACCACTCGACCGCCGCCTTCACGCGCGGGTCGTCCCTCTTCAACTCCGCGTAAATGTAGCTCTTCAATCCCGCGTACGTCATCGAGCCGTAACTGCGCAACGGCGCCTTCTCGTCCGACGCCGGCTCTTCGTCGGCGAAACTCAGGCCCGGCATATAAACGAATCCGCCGGCGTCGGATTCGCGGACGTTCCTGGCCCACGGCTGGTCGTTGGCCGCCGGCAGGTTTTGGCAGCGTTGGAGGAATTGGATCGCCTTGTTCCAATGCAGCCGCGACCCGGTGTGCGGCGATTCGTCGCTGGCGCGCGTCTCCAGCGATTCGGTCAGGCGGATCGCTTCGAGCGCCCATTGCGTGTTCGACAAGTCAGGCCGTTCCCGTTTCCCGTAACCGATGCCGCCGTAGCTCGTGTCGGTTTCCTTCACGTCCTCGCCGGCGTCGAACTGCGACTCAAGCAGGAATCGCCGGGCGCGCTTGATCGTGTCGGTCAACTCCGGTCGTCCCGTTGCCAGCAACGCCATCGTGCAGATGGCCGTCGAGTAATTCGGAAACTTGTCCCATTCGCCGCCGCCGTAGATGGCGCCGTTGGGCTTGACGTTGCCGAGCAGGAATTTCACCGCCCGGTCCATCACGTCCCTGGGCGGGTTCTGGCTGCGCGCGAGCGCGGTGAGCGCCAATCCGGTGATGGCGGGATGTTTGCGCCACGAGCCGTCGGCTTCCTGCTGCTGGAGCATCCACGACATGCCGCGCGCCTGCGCGCGCCCGACTTCCTGCAACAACGAGACGTCCTTCTGGCTCGGCAATTCCGCTGCCGTCGCGACGCCGGCGACCAGCCACACAGAGAGTAATGCTGTCTTCATGTCAATGTCACCTTATGCCGTCTGTTCTTGGCTTGTCAAACCCGGCGTGCGTGATAAAAACGGATTGCCCCCGCCATGAAAAACTACATGATCAGCCAACTGGACGAGATTCCCGGCGTCGAATGCCCGTGCGGCTCGGCCCGGCGCGCGTTTGCCGCGCCGGACAACCGGGGGGCGACGATGCACCTGGTGGAGATCAAGCAGGACTCGCGCACCCACTATCACAAGACGATGACCGAGATGTACTTGGTGTTGGAAGGCGAAGGTCATCTGGAACTGGACGGCGAACTGGTTCCTGTCCGTCCGATGACCGCCATCTTCATCAAGCCGGGGTGCCGGCATCGCGCGGTGGGCCGGTTGAAGATCGTCAACGTGCCGGTTCCGCCGTTTGATCCGCAGGATGAATGGTTCGACTGAGCATGCTCACCTGGTCTCAAAACTATATTCCCGCGTTCAATAACCTGCCTCTCTCGGCGGCCATCGCCGCCCTGCCCGTCGTCGTGCTCTTGGGAATGCTGGCCTTCTTCCACGCCAAGGCGCACACCGCCGCCCTGCTTGGGCTGGCCTGCTCGTTCTTGATCGCGCTCGCGGTGTACGGAATGCCCGCGCCGCTCGCGTTGATGGCAACGGCCAACGGCGCGGCCTACGGCCTGTTTCCCATCGGCTGGATTGTTCTCTCCGCCATTTTCATCTACGACATCACGCTGAAAACCGGCAAGTTCGAGATCGTGAAACATTCCATCGCCGGGCTGGCCAGCGACCGACGGATCCAGACGCTGCTCATCGCGTACAGTTTCGGCGCGTTCATCGAGGGCGCCGCCGGGTTTGGGACGCCGGTGGCGATTTCCGCCGCGATGTTGATCGGCCTCGGGTTCAAACCGCTTCCCGCCGCCGGCTTGGCGTTGCTCGGCAACACTGCTCCCGTCGCATACGGCGCGCTGGGCACTCCCATCATCGCCCTTTCCGCCGTCACCGGCCTGCCGCTGGAAACATTGAGCGCAGCGGTCGGAAGGCAACTTCCGTTCTTTTCGGTAATCGTGCCGTTCTGGCTGGTCTGGGCAATGGCCGGGTTTGCGCGAATGCGGGAAGTCTGGCCGGCCTGCCTGACGGCGGGATTGAGTTTCGCCATCGTCCAGTTCCTGACCAGCAACTACCACGGCCCGTGGCTGGTGGACATCGCCGGTTCGATTGCCTCGATGGCGGCGATGGTCGTCCTGCTCCGGTTCTGGCAGCCGAAAACCATCTGGCGATTCGACCACGAAAACAACCACGACACGGAGAAAACCGCGACCGTCAAGTTCTCCGGGCGCACCACCCTCATCGCGTGGATGCCCTGGATTTTGTTGTCCGTGTTCGTCTTCGTCTGGGGATTGCCGCAGGTGAAGAATCTCTTGAACAGTTTTTCGGGGATCTCGTTTTTCAAGTTTCCTGTCCCGATGCTTCACGACGCCGTGTTGCGGACGGCGCCCGTCGTGATGGTGCCCAAAGCTGAAGAAGCGATGTTCACGTTCAACTGGCTGTCCGCCACCGGCACCAGCTTGTTCCTGAGCGGCGTTCTTTCCGGGTTGTTGCTGGGACTGAGGCCGCGACAATTGGCGGAAATCTTCTGGGGAACGCTCAAGCGGGTCCGATGGTCGCTGTTGACGATTGCCGCGATGCTGGCGTTGAGTTTCACCACGCGGTACGCCGGGTTGGATGCGACGATGGGGCTTGCCTTTGCGAGCACCGGCTGGCTGTTCCCGTTCTTCTCGCCGTTGCTCGGCTGGCTCGGCGTTGCGTTGACCGGCAGCGACACGTCATCCAACGTGCTCTTCGGCAACCTGCAACAGATCACCGCCCAACAAGTCGGCATCTGCCCGATCCTCGCGACGTCCGCCAACAGTTCCGGCGGCGTGATGGGCAAGATGATTGACGCGCAGAGCATCGTCGTCGCCGGCGTGGCCACCGGTCAAACCGGCCAGGAAGGCACGATCTTGCGTTATGTTTTCTTCCACAGCCTGGTGCTGGCCATGCTCGTGGGCGTCTTGATTTTCCTGCAAGCCTACGTGTTCCCGTGGATGATGCCGGCCATGCCCAAGTGACGGCCCGCGTTTCGCCGGCGCGGCTGGCAGAAAGAAGCGAGACGCAAGCGGCGAAATCCGCTACAGTGGCGGCACCGTGACCAGACCGATTGCCAAAGTGGTGGTGGACATCGCGCTCGACCGGGAGTTCGACTACCGGATTCCGCCGGCGTTGGCGGACATGGTGCACATCGGCTCGCGCGTGGCCGTGCCGTTCGGGAAACGCACGACGCAAGGCTACGTCGTCGGGCTGGCGGAAAACTCGCCGTATCCGAAGTTGCGCGAGATCGGCGATGTCGTCGGCAAGAAACCGTTGTTGTCCGACAAGATTCTCGAACTCGCCCGCTGGATGGCAAAGTATTACTGCTGCAAGGTCGAGTCGGCGGTGCGCTGCGCGCTGCCCGAAGTCGTCCGCAAAGCGAAGATCAGTTGGAAAGAACGCCAGTTCGCCCGGCTCGGCCGGATTTCGCCCGCCGAGTTTGCCGGGCTGCTCAAGAAGGCGAAAAAACAAGCCCGCGTCATCGAGGTTCTCCGGCGCGAAGAGGAACTGCTGGTGGCCGACCTTGCCAAGCGCGCCGAGACGGACGGGGCGACCATCAAGAAACTGGCGGAGAAAGGTTTCGTCGTCATCACCGACCGCGTGCAGGAGCGCGACCCGTTTGCCAACGAAACCGTTCTGCCGACAGCGCCGCTGTCGTTGGCCGCCGAGCAGCAGAAAGCGCTCGATCTCTGCAACGCGGCGATTGACCATCCCGACAAACCCGTCCTCATCCGCGGCGTCACCGGCAGCGGCAAGACGGAAGTCTATCTGCAAGCGATCGAACATTGTTTGCGCCAGGGCAAGGACGCCATCGTGCTGGTGCCGGAGATTTCGCTTACGCCGCAGACCGTCGAGCGGTTCCGCGCCCGTTTCCCGAAACAACCGATCACCGTTCTCCACAGCCATCTCAGCGAAGGCGAACGCCACGACCAGTGGCACAAAATCCGCAACGGCGAGTCGCACATCGTCATCGGCGCGCGCTCCGCCGTGTTCGCCCCCGTGCAGGCGCTCGGCCTCATCGTGGTGGACGAGGAACATGAAAATTCCTACAAACAGGACGAGACCCCGCGTTACAACGCGCGCGACCTCGCCGTCGTGCGCGGCAAACTCGAACGCGCCGCCGTCGTGCTCGGCTCCGCCACGCCATCGCTCGAATCGTTCTACAACGCCCAGCGCGGCCGCTACGTTTTGGCGACGCTGGCGCAGCGCGTGGACAACCAGCGGATGCCCGTCATGCGGATCGTGGACATGCGGCAGGAAGCGATCCGGGCAAAGGGGCTGTTCGTGCTCTCATCCCGCTTGCGCGATGCGATCCAAGCACGGCTCGACAAACACGAGCAGGTCATCCTGTTCCTCAACCGGCGCGGTTACGCCACGCACATGTGTTGCCCCAAATGCGGCTACATCGCCACCTGTCCGCATTGCAGCGTCTCGCTCGTCTATCACCGCAAGGACGGAAAAATCTCCTGTCACTTCTGCGGCCATTACCTGCCCGCGCCAAAAGTCTGCCCCAATCCCGCCTGCCGCGACCCCGCCATCCGCTACTCCGGCATGGGCACGGAAAAAGTCGAGGATTCCATCCGGAAAGTTTTCCCCAAGGCGCGTGTCCAGCGGATGGACTCCGACGTGATGACCCGCAAATCGCTTTACCGGGAAATTCTTGGCGCGTTCCGGGCCGGCAAGATTGACATCCTCGTCGGCACCCAGATGATCGCCAAGGGGCTGCATTTCCCCAACGTCACCCTCGTCGGGATCATCCATGCCGACATGGCGTTGCACATGCCCGATTTCCGCGCCGGCGAACGCACCTTCCAACTTCTCGTCCAAGTCGCCGGGCGCGCCGGGCGCGGCGACATCGAGGGCGAAGTCGTGGTCCAGAGTTTCACCCCGTTTCACTCGGCCATCCAGTATGCGCGACACCATGATTATCTTGGGTTCTACGAGGAAGAAATCGCCGTGCGCGAACAAGTCCGTTACCCGCCCGTGACCCGCATGGTCCGCCTCACCATCCGCGGTCGCAATGAGGACAAGGTCGCCTTCTATGCCAATGCGCTTGCCCGCGAACTGGCCAAACATGTCGCGCGCGATGTGGTGCTGGGCGAACCCGGTCCCGCGCCGCTGGCGAGAATCCAAAATTACCACCGCTACCACATCATTCTCCGCGCCGACAAGATCCTCCGCCTCACCGAGACCCTCTCGAAGATGCTGCCGTCCCTCAAACCGCCCGAAGACGTGACCGTCCAAGTGGACGTCGATCCCCTCTCGCTCCTATGAACCCACACAGTTTCTTTGTTGCCGGCACCGATACCGGCGTTGGCAAAACGCATGTCACCGCGCTGCTCCTCACCGAGTTTCGACGTCGCGGCCTCCGCGCTGGAGCGATGAAACCCATCGCCTGCGGCTCCGGCGGCCGCTGCGATGCCGAGCAGTACGCAGCGCTGATGAACCACGAACAACCGCTCGACGTTCTCAATCCCATTTACCTTCGCCACCCACTTGCGCCGCTGGTCGCTGCCAAACTCGAACGCCGCCGCATGGACCTCCACCGCGTCTTTGCCAACTACCACCTACTGGCGACCAACTACCAACCCCTCCTCGTCGAAGGCGCCGGCGGCCTCCTCGTTCCCATTCGCCGGAATTACTCCGTGGCCGACTTGGCGCGCGCGCTGAATCTTCCGCTCATCATTGTCGCCCGGCTCGGCCTCGGCACGATCAACCACACGCTGCTCACTGTCCGCCAAGCCCAAGCGATGGGACTGAAGATTGCCGGCATCATCCTCAACGACATCACCGGCTCACAACGCGGCCTCGCGGAGAAGACGAACATCAAAGCCGTGCCGGAGCTTTGCGGCGTCCCGCTGCTTGGTGTCGTACCGCACGGAAACGGGACGGCGGCGGCCCGACAAATCTGCCGCCTTCTCCTCCGCTGATGATTCTTTCGACGGGCCGGCGTTCTCGTCAGGGTGCCATTGGCAAACACCACCCTCGAAGTGTTGCGGGCGGATTCGCGTCGCACCTGTTGTGCAGCTTCGAGTCCGAAGGCGTGTACGGTGTCGAGGTCATCGGCACGGAGGCGAAACTGGTGATTCCGAATCCGTGGCTGCCGCCGGGCGGCGTGGGTGAGTTGCAGGTGACACGCAACGGAAAGACGGAGACGGTGCGGCTGTCAGCGTCGCATCCGTTGTCGCATTTCGCGGCGGAAATCGAACATTTCGCGGAATGTGTCCGCGAGAACCGCGCCCCGACGATGGTGACGGAGGCGGATTCGCGCGAAACAATGCGCGTCATCGAGGCGTTACGAGCGTCTGCGGCGCAATATGAAGTAAATGGTGGGCGTGGCCAGCAGCGAGAAAAGCACTGAAATGCAAAGCGCGCCGATGACGCCGATGGCCAGTGCTGGACGCGACAAGGAATTGGTGATTGTGCGCGAGCATGTCCGCAACGGCAAGAACCTCGTCGTGTTCGGCCCGGAAGGCGTCGGCAAAACGGCGCTGGTCACTGCTGCTGTTAACGGAATGGCCAACGTCCTTTACTGCGCCGACACGGCAACACTGAAAACCGCGTGCGAATCGCTATTGGCACAACTCAAACTCAAAGTCGCGGAAGCCGACAACATCGTCCGCAAACGCGCCATCCTCCAAGCTGCCGCCCGCAAGAAGCGATGTTTCGTGTTCGACAACGTCGGTTGGGTTGCTCCGAAGTTGCTGTCGTTTCTGGAGAACATTCGGGAAAAACATTCGATGGTTATCGTCACCCGCAGCATTGCGTGGTCGGACATCGGCCACCTGCACCTGATGCTATGGGATTTCGACAAGCTCGAACTCGCGCCGTTGTCGCGCGTGGCGACGCTACAGGTACTGCGGGCGCAAATGGAACGCCTCAAACTGCGCGTGCCCGACCCGGCCGAGTTTGAGGCGAACGTCCTGCGCCTTTCGGGGCACAATCTTCATCTGTTGATGAAGCTGTGCCGGCAAGCCTCCACCGGCAAGTACGTCTTCGGCGGACATCTATCCACATCGTTGCTGGAAATAGATCGCCGCATTGCCGAACTCGGCACGTCATGACCTTCTATTGCGCCAACTGTTGGGCCGAAGTGATGGCGACAGCCCAGATTTGTCCGCGCTGTGGCGATGACATTCTCGCCCGGCAAGCCCGCGCCGATTTCGTGGAGAAACTCATTTCTGCCTTGCGCCATCCCGAACCGACCACGCCGATTCGGGCCGCGTGGATTCTCGGTCAACGCCGGGAACGTCGCGCCGTCCCGGCCCTGATTCAACTTGCCCGCGAATCCGCCGATCCGTTCATAATTGAAGCCGCCGTTGCCGCCCTCGCGAGGATCAACGACCCGTGCGCCGAAGAAACCCTCCGCTGGTCCGCCACCCATCCCACCCTCCGCGTCCGACGTGCCGCCTCCGGGCCGGCAGCAGAACAATAGTCTGCAACTCTGCCACGGTGATTGCATTTGCGGGAGAGTGGGAAAAGCTTTGTAAGTAGGCCGGGCGCAAGCACTTATTTTGCTTCCGGTTTGGCGGCCGTTATGGTTCAACATAGGGATGCAAAACACATCATCCTCA
>VHCW01000068.1 GCA_016871575.1 Verrucomicrobiota bacterium | reverse complement strand
CGAAGGCGGTCTGATCGTATTTGACTACGGTGCGTGGGAGGCAATCGGTGTGAATCTCGAAGCCCCGCGCATCATGTTCGATGAATTTATGCGGCTGCAAACGAATCAATAAACGGAGGAACCACCATGCAACAAACACGTCGTGACTTTTTGAAGACCACACTGGCCAGTGTCGGGGTGCTTGCATTTCCAAGCATCATCCCCGCACGCGTTCTCGGAGCCGACGCTCCAAGCAAGAAGATTAACATCCTGCAAATCGGTTGCGGACGCATCGCCCGCAGTTTGGATTTGCCGGGGTTTATGAAACACGACGCTGCCCGTGTGATGGCGGTGTGCGATCTCGATTCCGTCCGCCTGGCGGACACCGCGAAGTTTGTCGAGGCCTACTATGCCAAGAAGAATGTCTCGCTTTCGGTCGCCGCGTTCGGCGACTACCGCGAGGCGCTCCGACGCAAAGACGTTGACGCTGTTTCCATCAGCACGCCCGACCACTGGCACGCGCAACCGGTCATCGAGGCGGTCCTCGCCGGCAAAGATGTCTATGTTCAGAAGCCGCTCACGATGACGCTTGCTGAAGGGCGCGCCGTCAGCGATCTGTTCCGCAAACATCCGCGCATGTTCCAAATCGGCAGCCAGCGGCGCGCCAGCAGCGGCTTCCGCCAAGCCTGTGAAGTTGTCCGCAATGGTCGCATCGGCAAACTGCACACCGTCAAGGTCGGTCTTCCGACCGATCCCTCCGGCGGCGACACCCGCGAAATGCCGGTTCCTCCGAACCTCAACTACGACTGCTGGCTCGGCCCGACCCCGCTCGCGTCCTACAACGAGGATCGCGTTCATTCGCAGAATTCCGATCCGAAGAAACGTTTCGGTGATCGTCCCGGCTGGCTGCGCATGGAAGAATACTGCCTTGGGATGATCACGGGACACGGCGCGCACTACGGTGACATCGCGCAATGGGGCATGGGCACCGAATTGACCGGTCCGGTTGAGATCGAGGGACGCGCCGAGTTCCCGAAGCAGGGACTCTGGAACGTTCACGGTGCGTATCACGTCGAAGCCAAATATGCGAACGGATGCACGCTGATCATTGACAATACGTTTCCCAGTGGTGTCCGATTCGAAGGCGCAGACGGTTGGGTTTGGGTCACCGGCAGCGCGCAAAAGGTAACGGCCAGCGATCCCGTCGCAAAGAAAAGCAAGAACAAGCCGCTCGACGCGAGCAACCCTGAGATCTTGACGGCGCCGCTCGGCCCGAAAGACATCCGTTTGCATGTCAGTCCGAAGGATGACCATCATCTCGACTGGCTCACTAGTGTTCTCACACGCAAGCCTGCCGCGACGACGCCTGAGCAGGCGCACCGTTCCACCAGTGTGTGCATCGTGTCGTGGATTGCCATGAAGCTGGGCCGCAAGCTGCGCTGGGATCCGAAGGCCGAGCGTTTCCAAGGCGATGACGCCGCCAACGCGATGCTCACGCGTGCTGAACGCGCGCCGTACGGCGCATTGTCGTTCCTGAAGAAGATATCTCCATGAGTTCGATCAGTGAGAATCTGGAACGCATCCGCGCGCGCATTGGCAACGCGCAGTTGATTGCCGTCTCGAAGACCGTGCCGCCGGAAGGTATCGAGGAGGCGCTGGCGGCAGGACAACTTCTGTTCGGCGAGAGCAAGGTGCAGGAGGCGAAGGCGAAGATTCCCGTCGTGTCGAGCCGGGCACGCTGGCACATGGTCGGGCACCTGCAATCGAACAAGGCGCGCGATGCCGTCGCGTTGTTCGAGTTGATTCACTCCGTGGACAGCGTCTCGCTGGCGGCGGAGTTGAACAAGTGGGCCGACCGCGCCGGTAAGACGCAAGCGATTTTGTTGGAGGTCAACGTCAGCGGCGAAGTGAGCAAGTTCGGTCTGAAACCGGAAGACGTTGAAGGCGTCCTTACGCAGATCAACGCGCTGCCGCGCGTCGAGGTTCGTGGTTTGATGACGGTTCCACCGGCGGGCAAGGATGCGAGGCCGTTTTTCCGTCAGTTGCGCGAGATGCGCGACCGCCTCGGCTTGACGGAACTTTCGATGGGGATGAGCCACGATTTCGAGATTGCCATCGCCGAGGGCGCGACGATGGTGCGAATCGGCGCGGCGATCTTTGGAGAACGATCATATGAGTGAGAAGACGATTGCATTTATCGGTGCGGGCAACATGGCCGAGGCGTTGATCCGCGGACTGATAGCGGCAAAGACGGGACACATCATCGCGACGGATGTGCGCCCCGACCGGCTCGAACAACTTCGTAAAGCGTACGGCGTTGAAACCAGCACTGATAACGCAGTAGCAGCGGCAAAGGTCGACATTATCGTACTGGCCGTGAAACCGCAGCAGATGAGCGCGGTTCTAGCCGGCCTGAAATCGGTTGTAGGCCGCGTGACCTCACGCGGCGAGACTGACGGTTCCCACGCCGCGTCGGGTGACGCGGCCTACAAGAAATCGTCTCCGCTGATCCTCAGCATTGCCGCCGGCGTGACAACGTCGCGCATCGAGCGCGAGCTTGGCGGCGAGCCGCGTGTCGTGCGAACGATGCCGAACACACCCGCGTTGGTCGGCGCTAGCGCAGCGGCAATATGCAAGGGACGGTTCGCAACTGATGCAGACTTGGACACAGCCGAAACAATTCTGAAAGCAGTCGGCATCGTGGTGCGGACGGACGAGCAGCATCTCGACGCGGTGACGGCGCTCAGCGGCAGCGGCCCTGCGTACATTTTCTACATGGCCGAAGCGATGATCGCCGCGGGCATCGAGGCCGGGTTGCCGGCAGAGGTGGCGAAACGGTTGGCCGTCCAGACGGTGTTTGGCGCGGGCGCGCTGCTTGCGGCCAGCGGTGAGTCGCCGGAAGAACTGCGGAAGAAAGTCACGTCGCCCGGCGGCACAACGGAGGCTGCGCTGAAAGTGAAGATCGAGCGCGGGTTCGCAAAGATCGTGGCGGACGCGATGCATGCGGCGGCGCGACGCAGCCGGGAGTTGAGCGGGGGATAGAAGTTGGACAACTGTCCAATGTGGGGCAGGTTTGCAACCTGCCCAATTTGGAAATGATGGCAGGTTGCAAACCTGCCCCACATTTCTTGTCCTACACCTTCCAATTACGCAACGCGGTCTCGACAGCCTCGTGGATTTCGGTGAGGCGAATGCCGGTGGCTAGGAGCTTGCCAGAGTCGAGGACGCAATTGGCGCGCGGCGTCTTTGTTGCCTTTTGGAGGAACTCAGATTCGCTTTGGAAGAACTGGAACTGCTTGGTGCAGGCACCGGTCTTGTGCATCAGCGCGGCAACCTCGCGTGTCGTGATACTGCCGGGATTGGTCACGTTGTAGGTGCCGAACGGGACACGCTGCTCCCAACATTCGCAACAGGCGCGGACAAACTCGTCGAG
Organism: Verrucomicrobiota bacterium; assembly: GCA_016871575.1. Classification (GTDB taxonomy): domain Bacteria; phylum Verrucomicrobiota; class Verrucomicrobiia; order Palsa-1439; family Palsa-1439; genus CAIKAP01. The sequence goes on along the minus strand of VHCW01000068.1, from coordinate 24,349 downwards.
TTGCGAGATTGAGTTGCGAACGTCCACGAGCTTGTCGTAGCGCATCAGCTTGGCGAGATAGTTACGGGGGTTGTTCTGCTCATTGAATGGGATGCGTAGCCGCCAGATGAAACAGTCCGCTGCGCCGGCGAGAACTTCTTCGCCGAGAGCTTTGCTGCCGCTGTAGAAACTGCAATTGTTCTGGCGAAAGGTGAAATTCGGCGGATCGTCCTCGCGGAAACCGGAACCGTCGGGACGCGCGCCGTTGTAGATGCAGCCGGTCGAGACGTGTCCCCACGGCAAGCCGATGCGCTGGCAAGCCTCGCGAATGACGCCTGGAAGGACGGCGTTGCCGAGGAGGCAATCGGCCTTGTGGGTTTCGCAGGCTTCGATGTTGGCGCCACCGGTGTAGCCGGCACAATTGATGAGAAATGTCGGGTGCTCGCGCTGAAGAAACGCGGTGAGAGCGTTGAGGTTGGTGCAGTCGAGTTCGTTGATGTCGAGGCCGCGCCACGTCAGGCTGCGAGCGGTGAAATACCGCTGGAACGCAGCGCCGACATAACCGGAAGCTCCAAGCAACAAGATCATGTGCTCTTGGTAGTCGCGTTGTCGGCCAGCGTCAAGCGCCGGTTTGCGCTTGCGGGTGTGCGGCGGCGCGGCTATTAGGAGGGCGTCATGCAAAACGTGCTTGTTACAGGCGGTGCTGGGTTCATCGGCGCCAACTTTGTCCGCTGGCTGCTGCGGGAGCGGCCATCTGTGAAGATCGTTACGCTCGACGCGCTGACGTATGCGGGGCGCCGGGAGAACGTTCCGGAACACAACCGGAACATTTTCGTTCACGGTGACATCCGCGACCGAGCGCTGGTCGAGAAGTTGTTGCGGGAACACGCGGTGGATACGCTGGTGCATTTCGCAGCGGAATCGCACGTGGACCGCTCGATCCTCGGGCCGGAGGCGTTTGTGCAGACCAATATCGTCGGGACGTTCCAGTTGTTGGAGGCGGCGCGGGCGACGGGGGTGAAACGGTTTCATCACGTCTCGACGGACGAGGTGTTCGGGTCACTCGGCCCGAACGACCCGGCGTTCACGGAAACGACGCCGTATGATCCTCGGTCGCCATACTCGGCGTCGAAGGCGGCGAGCGATCATCTCGTGCGCGCCTACGTCCACACGTTTGGTCTGCCGGCGACGATCAGTAATTGCACGAACAACTACGGGCCGTTCCAGTTCCCGGAGAAGCTGATACCGCTGATGATTGCGAATGCGCGGGCCGGTAAGCCGTTGCCGGTATACGGCGACGGGAAACAGGTGCGTGACTGGTTGTACGTGGAAGACCATTGCGAGGCGTTGGTGGCGGTGGTGGAGAAAGGCCGTGTTGGCGAGACGTACAACATCGGCGGCGGCGTGCAGCCGACGAATCTCGAAGTGGTGCAGCGGCTGTGCGCGATTCTGGATGAGTTGGAGCCGGAGCGGCGTCATGCGGAATTGATCAAGTTCGTGACCGACCGGCCGGGGCATGACCGCCGGTATGCGATGAACATCGAGAAGATCGAGCGCGAGTTGGGTTGGCGTCCGCGTTTTGGATTGGAGCAAGGTTTGCGATTGACGGTGCGTTGGTATCTGGACAACGCGGCGTGGGTGAAGAGCATTCAGGAGACGGGCGATTTTCAGAAGTGGATGAATCGAAACTACGAGAAACGCGGCGAGGTGAAACAATGAAAGGCATCATTTTGGCAGGCGGACGAGGGACACGGCTGCATCCGTTGACGCTGGCGGTGAGCAAACAGTTGTTGCCGGTGTTCGACAAGCCGATGATTTATTATCCGTTGACGACGCTGATGCTGGCGGGCATTCGGGAGATGCTGGTGATCAGCACGCCGGAAGATTTGCCGATCTTCCGTCGGCTGCTCGGCAACGGCGAGCAGTGGGGGCTGAAGCTGAGTTACGCCGAGCAGGACAAGCCGCGCGGGTTGGCGGACGCGTTTCTGGTCGGACGTGAGTTTGTGGGGCACGATCCGGTCTGTTTGATTCTCGGTGACAACATTTTCTTCGGGCACGGTTTGCCGGAGATATTGCGAGTGGCAGGTGAGCGGAAAGAGGGGGCGACCATCTTCGCGTATCCGGTGAGGAATCCACGCGCGTACGGCGTCGTGGAGTTCGACGCGAACGGCCGGGCGCTCAGCATCGAGGAGAAGCCGCAGCAGCCGAAGTCGAACTTTGCGGTGCCGGGCGTTTATTTCTACGATGGCAAGGTGGTGGAGGTCGCGTCGCGGTTGAAACCGTCGCCGCGCGGCGAGATTGAGATCACGGATTTGAATCGCGTCTATCTGGAGCGGAAGGAACTTCGCGTGGAAGTGCTGGGGCGCGGCATCGCGTGGCTGGACGCGGGGACGCACGAGTCGTTGTTGCAGGCGGCCAACTTTGTGCAGGCGGTGCAGGACCGGCAAGGGTTGATGATCGCGTCGCCGGAGGAGAGCGCGTATCGGATGGGGTTCATCAACGGGGAACAGTTGCGCGCGCTTGCGCGAAAAATTCCGAATGAATACGGCGAGTATCTGAATGCAATTCATTGACCTGAAAACACAGTATCAGGCGTACAAGGCGGAGATTGACGCGGCGATGGCCGAGGTCGTGATGTCCACGCAGTTCATCATGGGCCCGGCGGTTCACGAGTTCGAGAAGGAAATGGCGGCGTACATTGGCGTCAAGCACGCCATCGGCTGCACGAGCGGCACGGATGCGTTGTTGCTGGCGATGATGGCGCTCGGCGTGCGGCCGGGCGACGAGGTGTTGGTGCCGGATTTCACTTTCTTTGCGACGGCGGAGATGGTGTCGTTGCTGGGAGCGGTGCCGGTGTTTGTGGACGTGGACGAGCGGACCTACAACATGGATCCGTCGGACTTGAAACGGAAGATCACGGCAAGATCGAAAGGCGTGATTCCGGTGTCGTTGTACGGCCAGTGCGCGGATTGCGAAGAGATTCCGGGCCTGTGGATGATCGAGGACGCGGCGCAGTCGTTCGGGGCGATGCGCGGGCGAAACAAATCCGGAACATTGACGCGAGTAGCAACGACGTCGTTTTACCCGGCGAAGCCGTTGGGCTGTTACGGCGAGGGTGGGGCGGTGTTCACGAACGAGGATGCGCTGGCGTCGGAGATCCGGTGCCTGCTGAATCAAGGGCAGCGTCAGCAATACCAGCACGCGCGAATTGGGATCAATGGACGGCTCGATACGTTGCAGGCGGCGGTGTTGCGGGTGAAGTTGCGGCACTTGGATGCGGAGTTGGCGGCGCGTCAGCGCGTGGCGGAGCGCTACACGGCGAAGTTGGAAGGCGCCGTGGTGACGCCGTTCATCAAGCCGGGGAACCGGTCGGTCTGGGCGCAATACACGGTGCGGGTGGCGAATCGCGACGAGGTGCGCGAGCACTTGAAGTCGAAGGGGATTCCGACGGCGGTGCACTATCCGGTGCCGTTGCACCGGCAGGAGGTGTTCGCGTGCCTGGGAGTGAAAGACGAATCGTGCCCGGTGTCGAGCAAGGTGAGCGGCGAGGTGGTGTCGTTGCCGATGCACCCGTTCTTGACTGACGACGAGGTGGATCAGGTCGCGTCGGCGCTGCGCGACGTGGCGCGGATGCCTTGTTGAGCGGCCATTGCGGCAAAGATGCCGCCGCGCTGCAGCAATTTTTCATAGCCGCCTTCCTCGACGATTTTCCCCTGTCGCAGTACGACAATGCGGTCGCAGTTGGCAAGCGTCGAGAGCCGGTGAGCGATGCTGATGACGGTTCGGTTTTCCGCGAGGCAATCAATCGCGGCCTGAACTTCGGATTCGGCCTGTGAATCGAGGGAGGCAGTGGCTTCGTCGAGAATGAGGATGGGCGCGTTGCGGACGAAGGCGCGCGCGATGGCGAGACGCTGGCGCTGGCCGCCGCTGAGGGTGACGCCGCGTTCGCCGATGCGAGTCTCGAAACCCTTGGGAAGTTGTTGTATGAATTCGTATGCGAATGCGTGTCGGGCCGCGTCCTCGATTTCAGCGCGGGTCGCGCCCGGCTGGCCGAGGGCGATGTTCTCGCCAACCGTCTTGTCGAAGAGCACGACTTCCTGGCTGACGAGCGCCATCAACTTGCGGTGATCGGCAACCGCAAGGTCTCGCAAGTCAATTCCGTCGAGCAGAATGCGTCCCTCTGTCGGATCGTAAAACCGGAACAACAGATTGACGAGGGTGCTCTTGCCGGAGCCGCTTTCCCCGGCGACTCCCAGCTTTGTTCCGCGGGGGATGACGAGGTTGATGTGGTCGAGCACGATGCGGTCGCCGTAGGAGAAAACAACGTCATCGAACTGGATGTTGTTCTGGAAGGCCGCGAGCCGGGTGGGGGTGGGCGATTGCTTGACGGTTGGTTGTTCGGCGAAAATGTATTGGAGCCGCTCGATGCTGACGCTGGTGTTTTGGAAGGTCATGTGAAGCCCGGCGATGCGTTTGAGGGGGGGCTGCATCATCATGATGCCCGTCAGGAAAGCGAGCATGTCGGGCAACTGGCGCTGGGTGCCGACGATCCAGACGATGAGCACGCCGAAGCCGAACGTGGCGATGACCTCGATCATCGGGTTGATGAGGTGGATGGCCTGGACGTTTTTCATGCCGTGATGGATGAGCTGGCGGGCGAGTTCCCGGTAACGGACCAGTTGTTCCTCCTCGAGTCCGAACGCCTTGACGATGCGGATGCCGGAGAGCGCCTCGACCAACTGGCTGTGCTGGTTGATGCTGGCCTGCCACCCGCTCTTGGTGGCGCGACGGGCTTTGCGCCCCAGATACTGGATGGGGAAAAAACAAACGGGCAGGAATATGCCCGCGAGCAATGTCAGTTGCCAGTCCACCAGGCAAAGGCCGACAAACAAACTCAACAGCGTGACCGGTTCCTTGATGAGATCCAGGAAACCGGCGCGCAATCCCGTTTGCAGCATCGCCGTATCGCCCCCGATGCGCGTCAATAAATCACCCATCGTCGAGCGGTTGAAAAAGTCGAGCGAAAGGCTGTTGAGCTTGGCAAACACGTCGGCGCGCAGGTCGTTGACGACGCGTTCGCTCACCCAGCTCAGGCAATAACCGCTGAGGTACGTCAGGGCGCTACGGGTGAAGACCGGAAAGGTGATGAACAGAATTCCGCCGGCGATTTGCTGCCAGTCCAAGGATCGCCCCATCAGCGGCAGCCATGGGTCCAGCCATTGAAGCACATGATCTTGAATGGCCGCGACGTGTTGAATCAGCCCGGAGGCGTCGGAAGAAGTGGATGCCAGTTCGGAAGGCGCCAGCCGCGTGCCAATGACCTTGATCACCCAGACCATGATGGCGTTGGCAGGCCCGCACAGCACGGCCAAGAGCAGGCCCGGGAAAAAGCGCCGCCAGTACCGGCAGAGGTACGGCCAGCCAAATTTCAAGATGGAGGACAGATATCGCACGATGTTGGCAGATGTTTGTGCCGGTTCCGGGGCAGAGTCAAGCGCGCTGTCAAAAACGGTTGCATTTTCCCCGAACATTATTACTCTGTGTCGCCGTCGCGGTGCCAGGGTAGCTCAGCGGTAGAGCAGGGGACTCATAAGCCCTTGGTCGGGGGTTCAATTCCCTCCCCTGGCACCAATTTCTCAAATGTTTCGCCGCCGACTGCAGTTACGATGCTTTTGGCAAAAGGCGCGTGATGACGGCGATCAGGATCAAGACAACCACGGCAAGCGCGCCCCAGAACAGCCAGTGGCCCGTTCGCGAATGCTCTTGCGACGCTGCCCAGCCTGTCTTCTTCAGTGTCTCCAGTTCGCCGAGCGTGGCAGAAAGTTTCTCTTCCGCCAGGAGTTGCGGGGCGATCAGATCGAGGTCGTACTGCGGGTAACTTGCCTCGCGATTCCCAAAATAGAGCCACGTGGAAGGTTCCATGGGAGCCTTGAAGAGCGCGCGCGTCACCGGGTAGAACAACGCGAAGCCGGAAAGCTCAATGGCCGGGTTGTCGCCATTGTCGGTTTCCAGAAACATCGTGCCAGTCAACGGCGCTTGCGACAGCGACAATTCCAGTGTCGGCTTCGACGCCGGCGATGTGCGCACCCACGATGCGGAACCAAGTTGACGCCGGTAGGTGTCGCCGCGCCTGTCGACCGGTTCTTCATGGAGCAGCGCGTGCCGGCGAAACAACGGGGTTGGCGATGAGCATGTCAGGCGCGTGACCGGAAGATTTGGTTTCGGCAATTGCAATTGCCAACGGCTTACGCGTGGGCGTTTCGGGTCGTTCGCGGGTGTGACCTCCGGTGTGAGTTTTCGCAGGATGCTCGTTCGTTCCAGGAGGTACGGGCGCTGTTTGCCGTCGCTCACGAGACGCAAATCACGAAAGCCCGGCTCGGCTTTTGAGAGCACGTCGAGATCGAGATCGAGTTGCTGGACGCCGGGGCGTGTCAGTTGCAGCGGCTTGCGGTAGCCCCACGGCGTCACGTCGAGTGGAATGCCGAGGTCCTGAAGTTCCGGCAGCGGTTCGGCGGGTTGGTGCGACGGGTTTGGCGCGAGTGGGCCGGGTCGTTCAGGTGTCGTGAGCGCGAGCGATTGTCGCAAGGCGGCCAGGTCGTAACGCGGCGCGGCGCAACGCGGGTTGCCAGTCAGCAGGCGATAGGCGCCGGCTTGCGACGCGCGAAACACAACGTGCACCGGCCAGCGCGTCGCTGTGACCGCACTCACCGGCAACGGCGGGTTGTCTTCATTCTCGACGAGCAGCAACAGGTCGCGCGTCGCCACCGGCAAATCGAGCGGAAGCTCCAGGCGTGATACGGGAGTCTGGTTTTCGATGGCCACTTGATAAACGGTGTCGCGGGCGAGCGTTTTTTCAGTGATGGCGTTCTCCTGCACCTGTCGCACCGCCACGCTGACGTTGCGCGCAAACAATGGCTCGACGGTCTCAATTCGCAATGAGGCCAGCCGGACATTCGCACCGCCGAGATCAAGCGTCAGGCGCGTCTGGCTGCCGTTTTCCGTGCGGTCGGTGATTGTCACCGGCAACCGTTCCGGCGTGGCGGACTCGCCGCCGAGCGCGTGCAGTGTTGCGCCGGTGAACGGCACGGCTTCCGATCTCGCATCATCCACGGTGGCCCGCAAGAACCGCCAGTTGCCCTCGGCGAAGGTGACACGAAGATTGGCGACGCCGTTCGCCTGGCGAAACACGGGCTGGCCGGTCGCCAGCAGCGACCATGTGTGCTGGTCGTTGGAGCCTTCGATGGAGACGGCCTTGATGAAACCGGTGGACGGTGTCGCCAGCGTGATGGCGTCGAATGATTGAGTCGTGCCAGTTTCGATAAGAACGACGGTTTTCCGTCCCGTGAGGCTGGTGGTGAATTTCCCCGGCGAGATCGCCGTTGCGTGCCGTCGGGACGAACGGAGCAGGAGGAACGGCACCTCGCGGTCGGCATGATCAACAATCCGCACATCCTCCAGCCCGGCGCGCGCCGCGTTCAACGTCGCCGGCGGCAGGCTCACGGTGACGAGACCGGACTGCGTCACGTCGAGTCGCTGGATGTGCTTCCATTCCGTCGGCGCAACGAGCGCGAGGATCGCGAGCACAATCGTCGTCATGGCTGGTGAACCTCCTTGGCCAGGAACCGCTGGTAGGCGAACGACGCGAGCAGGAGCACCACGGCCACCACGGCAAACGCGCCGATGCGATACAGTTGGCTGAGCCGCGCGAGGTCGTGGAAGAACAGTTTTGCGAGCGTGACGACGAGCAGGCCGATGCTGGCCCAGCGCGCCGCGGGCAGTTTGCGCCAGATCCCGGCTGCGAGCAGGCCGAGCGCGAACAACGCCCACGCCATCGAGTAGGTCATGTCGCGCGCGAAGTTGCCGGAGAACTCGAAGGTCAGCGCGTGTTTTCCGGCGGGCGTGAAGTAATCGGCAATCTCGATGTTCAACAGCAGGAAGGCGAGAATGGTGCCCAGCGTCGCCAGCAACGCCGTTGCGCGGCGTTCGGTGGCCAGTTTCGCGCCGGCAAAGAGGCAGGCCGTCGCGATGCCGTACGTGTACAGGTACCAGTTGAAGATCGCCGTCTCGCTGCGCGGGTGATAGTCGAAGACCGCCGGGTTCAAGGCGAGACGCGCAAACGCCACGCACAGCAGCCCAATCCCAACACGCGTCAGTCCTTTGTGCGGAACGCGATGGTACAGCCACAGCAGCGCGGCGCCTTCGAGCGCCCAGCCGACGGTGATCCATTGTTTCTCGAACTGGATCGGGAAAATCAGCGTGATGAAGAACAACGCCGCGCCGCCCCACCATGCCAGCAGCGTCATCCGTTTCGGCGCGTCCGGCGGCAACGTCCGCGCCAGCCAGACGAGCGCTGCCAACGAGGGCAATGCAAACACCGCCGGCAGGAGTCCCATGTAGGGATTGCGATAGGCGGTGTCCACCACGCGATAGACCAGCCAGAAGTGCAGCGGCCCGGAGAGCGCGCCCACGGCCCACGGAGCGGCGCGGCGCGCAAAATCCCGGTGAAACAAAAACGGGAATACCGCGTACACGACTGCGAATGCGACGTGCCAGAGCAGCGGTGTGAAAGCCGCCTCCGGTTTGTAGCGGGCTTGGTGCCAGGCGAGTTCCAGCGCGAACGTTGCCACCAGCCCGACCAACGCCAGCGCGTCCACCCCCGTTGCGCGGGCCACGCCAAGCAACAACACCGCGAGCACCATCGCCATCCCGAACACCGGCGTCGGGTCCGCCAACGGCAGTCGCGCCACGACGAGGATCAACAGCAGAAACGGCAGCACCGCGGACAACGCGGAGACTTGCGCGCGGATGTCCAGCGGCAGATGGATGCCGTCTGGTTGGGACGGGAATTTGCGCGCCGCCAGAATGCCAACCAGAAAGAACAGCAGCGCAAAACCGCCGATGACAATGAGCATTTCCGGCAGCCCGCTCACCAGCGCCGGCGCGCGCACGATCCAGAGCGCCGTTGCTGTGACGGTCAACAACAGCGCGGCGATGATGGCGAGCACGGATGCCGTGAGCAGCGCGAGACCGAACACGAGCGCATTGAGCAACAACACGCAGACCCAGACGGCGAACGACAAGTCGGGCAGTTTCGCAATCGGGATCATCACGAGGACCAGCGCGATGGCCGGGAACAGATGCGCCCACCAGCCCGGAGACGGCCCGGGACGCAGCCGTTGCAGGACGACGGGGAAGACGGAGTGAAGCACGGCGAACACGAAGTAAAACAACAACGCCCAGTTCAATCGCTCAGCGGAAATGTGCTCCAGTGTCCACGCCGTGAGCAACAGGAACGACAAACCGCCGCCAACCAGGTTCGCCCAGTACAACCGCGTCCGTTGCCACGCCAGCGCCAGCAGTCCCAGGTCGGCCAGCAGGACGTACAGGAAGAGTTCGCCCGGTTTCCATGCCACGGCCTTATAGGAGATCATGTTGAACGCAAACAAGAGCGAGGCGACCGCCGGCAAAACCGTTCCGGCGGTGATCCACGAATCCGTCTCGCCCTTTTTCTGTGCCAGGAGGAAGCCGACGACAAATATCGCTTCCATGCTCAGGAAAATGCTCATGGCCGTGTGCGTCTTCAGGACGATGTAGAAGTTCTCCGCCCATGCGAACTCCATGAAGACCGTGCACAGCGCCGCGAGCAGGAATTGGTAGTTCCACTGACGGCGCGCGACGACCGCAATCAGCCCGGCGTTGAGCAGCGCAATGTAGCCAAACAGGCCGAGCGGATTGTCCTTGCCCGTTGAGAGAAGAATCGGCGTCAGAAAACCGCCCAGCAATCCAAGAATCGAGATGACCTGCGCCTCGTGCCGGACCGCCAAGAGGAATGCCGCGACAGTGACCAGCGCCATGACACCAAAGGTGACCGGCATCGGCGCCAGTTTGTAATATGCATGCATCGCGAACGTCACCGCGTACAGCGCGACGATACCGGTGGCGCACAACGTTTGCGCCAGCACCGCCAGCGCTTCGCGTTGGGTCAGGCGGAGTCCCACGAGGAGCACGCCGGCCGCGAGCGCATATTCGAGCGCGACCTGCAGCTGCGGGCTGATGAGGTGATTGTCAAAGGCGTACTTGAGGAAGAAAATCAACGCGAGGAACAACACGAATCCGCCAACCCACGCAAACATCTTCGCCCCCATGAACTGCTCCCAGTTGATTGCCGGCTGGGTGGGCTGTGGCGCGGGCGTCCGCCTCGGCAGGTCTTGGATCGTGGGGCCGGGACGTTGCACAACCGGGGGTGGGGGGCTGATGAGTGGTGGCGGAACGACGGCAGATGCGGCTGGAGGCGGAGGAGCTGTCGTGACCGGTTCGGGTGTGGGCATTGGCGCAGGTTGTTGTTGATCCACGTCGCGCCGCAGTTTCGCCCATGCCATCTCCTGGTAGTCATGGCGTTTCTCCAAGTCCTCCAGACGACGGCGCGTTCCGGTTGCCTTGACGAGCGCAACGATGGAAAGCGTAATCGGCGCGACAACGATCAGCAGAAGCAGCAGGATGATTCCGACGGCCATGATTGCCTCCTAGGTTGTGCCGTCATAATACCAAGAACCCCCTGTGAGACAAGGAACTAAATGTCGCACACGGACACCGGCGACGGAACTGCCAGCAAGCGATTCTGCCGCATCAAGCCGGTGTCAGCGGACGGATAGCAGAACGGGGCGTCTCACCCGTTCCACGATCGCCGTGAGTAGCGACGTAGTAGTCTATCTGTTGGCAAATGCGGTGGAGGACATTGACATCTCGTTTCTCCAACGGAGCACGGCCCATCACGCGGCGTAGGGAACGCAGAAACGAGTCGGGATCGCCTTGGTGCGGGCGGAAACCAACTTTCGCCAGCGATTCGCCAAGATGTTTCAAGAGCGACTCAAGTTCATGGATGGTCGCCAAGTTCTTCGGCTGCACCGGGACAACGCCCATGCTGGCGACAAAGACCTCGTAGGAGTAGAGCATCACAGCCTGCGAGAGATTCAACGCGGGATGCTCGGCGCCGCTCGGCACGGTGGTGAGTTCCTGACAGCGGCGAAGTTCGATGTCGCTGAGGCCGCTCTCCTCGCGTCCGAACACGAGGCCTACGCGGTTTTTCTGCGAGAGCGCGGCGATCTTCTGCGCGGCTTCGCGCGCGGGGAGCGTTTGAGGAAACTGCGCGCGACGTTTACGGTGGGTGGTGCCGATAAGCCAGTGAATGCCTTCGGTTGCTTGTTGCCAAGTCGAGACTTCACGAGCGCACTCCAGTAGATCCCAAGCGCCGTGGCCCATCTTGACTGCCTCCGACTCGCCTTTGAACTTCGGGCCATTCACCACGACCAAATCGCGCAGCCCCATCGTCTTCATCGCTCGCGCGCTGGAGCCGATGTTGCCCGGCACGGCCGGTTCAACGAGGATGACGGTGACGTTGGCGAGATTTGCCGGCGGATCGAATGTGAGCGCCGGTTCCGGATGTGTTTCGTGCGGTTTACGCATTGCGAGGCTCGTGGGACAACCGTCCCGGTTGTCCATTGTGGCATCGGTATTCGCCGCGTGCCAATCTCGCAGCGAGCGGATTCTGGTGAATATATTCCTCGAACTGCCTGAGTGCCTCTTCAGTTCGGATCAGATGATCAAAAGACTCATGTTGCCAGACGGGACCGGATTGGTTGATGAGTTTGTTGATTTCGTGCGCGGAGACTGATTGCCACGTGTGCAGAATATCCGGCAGGTTGTAATCACCCAATGGCGTGAGGATCAGATGAACATGATTGGGCATGATGACGTAGGCGCCGAGTTGGTAGCGTTGTCCATCAAAGTGCCGTATGGCGGATTCGACAAGGTCGGCAACGGCGGGTTGCCGCAAGAGACATGAGCCTTGTCCCTGGTCCAGCCAATGTTGGATTCGATTGGTGAAACGCTCGTGGAACTGGCGGCGATCAACTTCCGTCAGCGGGTTGGGGTGAGCGCGCAGCCAGGCATCCTGTTCATCCCGCCACTGTGCGAGTTTGGTTTGCGGGAGGGAGTCAGCAAGCCGAAACGTGACGAAGTAGGAACAACCGGCCTGCTGCCAATGCGGCAGGTGACGCTCGGATTTCTCCACGGGCGTGGATGGATCAAAGGGAACCAGTGGGACAACCGTCCCGGTTGTCCGTGGTGCAATGGTGGACAAGCGGGACGCTTGTCCCACGATTGGCAGAGACAACCGGGACGGTTGTCCCACAGTTTGTAGAACGATCGTGACCGGCCCATCATTCACAAGCTCCACATCCATCATCGCGGCGAACCGGCCTTCTTCGACGCGCAAGGTGGTGGCGGCTCGCAGTCGTTTCATGAATTCGTGATAGAACTTCTCTGCGTCCGCCGGTGGCATGGCGTCGCTGAAACTGGGACGCGTTCCTTTTTCCAGCACACCGTAGAGCGTGAACTGGCTGACGATGAGAAGTGCGCCGCCGGTATCAGTGACGCTGCGATTCATTTTGCCGGCATCGTCGGGGAAGATGCGGAGGGCGAGGAGTTTGGCGATCATCCAATCCATCTCAGCCTCGGTGTCGGTCTTGCCGATGCCGAGCAGCACGAGCAGGCCGCGGCCGATTTCGCCGATGGTCTGGCCGTCCACGCGGACGGCGGCGCGGGAGACACGCTGGACAACGGCCTTCATGGGATTACCCGAACTTGTAATGCTTGCGGACAGGCTTGATGACCTTCCATGTGCAGGACATGCCTTGCGGGAAGGTGACAAGGTCGCCTTTGCCGAAACGCACCGGCTCGCCGCCGTCGGGCATGACCTGCACATCGCCTTCGAGGAAGAGGCAAATCTCCTGTTCATCGTAGTACCACGGGAACTCGGACACTTCCTTCTCCCAGATCGGCCAGCCACGAGCGCCGAGGCCGTCAATGCGCTTGGCGTCTGGCGCATGTTCAACTGTAATCGTCTTCATGGGGCGGAGTGTAGCAGATTACTGTGTTCTGTCAGCTATGCAGTTGCGTTTCGTGCGCGGGCGTTGTAGAGAAGCGCATCCGTGTGATGAAAAGAATCACCGCCAGACAATTTGCGACATTCGTCAATGCCTGTCGTCGCACTGCCAAGGAACACGACCTTGTGCGTTGCAGCAGTGGCAACCTCTCCTGGCGTGTGGACGCGGAGCGGATGTTGGTGACTGGCACACGGACTTGGCTGGGAGAGCTTCGCAAAGAGCAAGTCGCCGTCGTGCGGATTCGTGATGGCGTTTTGCTGAGTGGATGCAAACCATCCGCCGAAACACCGTTTCACGCTGGGGTTTTACGCGTGCGGCCGGACATGGATGTCGTGCTGCATTTCCAGACGCCATTTGCCACAACGCTGGCTTGCTGCGACGGCGCAGAGAAGACGAACTTCTTTCTGATCCCGGAGATTCCATACTACATCGGCAAGATCGGATTTGTGCCGTTTCTCCAGCCCGGCAGCGAGGCGCTGGGTAACGCCGTGACCGACTCGTTAAGGACGCACGACATGGTTGTGCTCCGCAACCACGGCGCGGTGACAGTCGGCAAGACATTCGACGACGCCATCCAGAAAGCGATCTTCTTTGAGTTGGCCTGCCAGATCATCGTCCAAGCCGGCAAAAAGCTGCGGGCGATGCCGACGAAGGACAGCGACCTGCTTCAACGCGAGTCGGGCAGGGGAGTCTGAACGGCGGTCTTCTTGGCCGCTTCGCCTTGCTTGAAATTACCGGTGGCGAGCAGACAAACGCCGACAATCAAGACGCCGATTCCGGCAACAATCCAACGAACGCTCTGTTTGCTGGCGCCCTGCCATTCTTTCGTCAGGAAACCGTTCACGTTGCCGACAATGATCGCGAACGACATGAACGCCGCGTAGCCGACAGCGACGCCGAGCGAGCCGAGCTTCGATGCGCCGATGCCGAAAAACAAAATCGCGCCGTCGTGCAACAGCGACATGATGAGCGCGATCATCAGGACGCGTCCGATGCCCGGCGCGGTGAATGTGCCCCACGTCTTGTTCTTGCAGAGCTTGAACGCGCAATAGCCGCACGCCGAGAGCGCGCCGCCCCACAGGATCAACGCCGAGACCACGAACGCGGCCTGCCAACCGGGGTTGCCGTGCTGTTTCGTCGCCACGTCCATCACGCCGCCGCCGAAGCTGAACGCGATTGAGTAACATGCGCACAACACGCCCGACAAAAAGGCAAGCACCATTCCTTTGCCGACGGCCACGCCAGCAGGTGCGGGTTGATTTTGGCTTTGCGATTTCAAGTTGCCGGCACGACCGCAGACGATGACGCCACCGATGCACACCGCGACTCCGGCCATGATGATGAGGCCGTGTGGGGTAAGGAGTTGGTCGCGATGGTGAATGACGAACGGCCCCATGCCGCCGCAGGCGATTTGCGCGCCGTAGTTGATGGCGTACGCCAGCGACAACCCAATGAAGCTGAAGCTCAATCCGAGCGTCATCGAGCCGAGTCCCCAGAGGAAACCGAAGATCGCCGGCAATGCGATGAGTTTCCACCCGGCATCGCCCACGCTGGCAAAGAGATCTTTGGCCACCAACGGAAAGAGCGTGACCGGCAACAGGATCGTCACGAAGAAGAAGAACGCTCCCCACAACGTCTCCCATGGCGTCTCCTTCTTTACGAACTTGCTCGGCAGGCCGAACGACCCGCCGCAGAACGCACCGATCAACAGCAATAGAAAACCAAGCACGCTACTGGCATCCATGACACACCTCCATTATTGGTCGGCAGACTTGCACAAGGGCCGAGAAAATCCAAGAAAAATCTTGCATCGGAAGGCGAATGCAAATAACTTCGCAACCAATACGAAAGCAAAACGAAAATGACAGTGGGATTGTCACAGCGTCAAAAGAGTCTGCTCGATATGTTGGCGGAGGATGCATCTCGCTCGGTGGCCGAAATGAGCAAGGTGCTCGGGGTGTCTGCAGTGACGTTGCGGAGTGATTTGTCGGGGTTGGTGGAGCGCGGCCTGATTGTGAGGACGCACGGCGGTGCTTTCCCGGCGTTTCGCTCGAACATTCTCGAACGCCAGAAACACATGGTCGAGGCGAAAGAACGAATCGCCAAGGCCGCCGCCGGGCTTGTGGCTGATGGCGACACGATCATGGTCTGCGCGGGGACGACGACCTCGTTGGTGCCGCGCTACCTGCTTGGCAAGACGGACGTGAAACTGGTGACCAACTCCGTGTTGGTGTTGCCGTTTGCCCGCGTCAATCCCGCGCTCCACGTCACGCTGGCCGGGGGCGAGTACCGCGCGACAGAGGAGGCGATGGTCGGGCCGGACACGTTGCACGACTTGGCGCAGTTGCACGTGAAGACGGCGTTTCTGGGCACGGACGGTTTTTCGCTGGCTTCGGGCATCACGGCCAACACCGTCGAGATCGCCGAGGTGGTGAAAAAGATGGCGGAGAAAGCTTCCACGAAGATTTTGCTGGCGGATTCGTCGAAGTGTGGCAAGGCCGGCTTTGCGCGCATCATGGAACTGGAGCAGATTGATGTGTTGATCACGGACAACGGACTTGCCGAGGCGGATCGCCGGTGGTTGGAAGAAAATCAAATCAAGGTGATGATCGTATGAAAACGATTTTGTTTTTTGGTGGTCTGTGCGCGGCGTTGATGAGTGCCGCGGACGGGTTTCAGCCGTTCGACAGCGGCCCCGTGCGCGGCGATGGTCCCGCGCTGAAAATCTCCGTCAACGTCACCGGTGTGAAGGTGTTGCGGTTGGTGGCGACATGCGAGAAAAGTCCAGCCAACTGCAACATCTGGGCCGAACCGCGCCTCATCGCCAAGGACGGCACGGTGACGCCGTTGACGAATCTGAAACCGATTTCAGTCAAGGTTGGCTGGGGACAACTTCTCCTGAACACCAACTGGCAAAAGAATCCGTTGCGCATCGCCGACCAGACGTTCACGAACGGTTTCTGGGTCCACGCTGACAGCGAACTGCGGTTCAAACTCGACGGTCAGTACGAGCGGTTCGAGGCGTTCGCCGGCGAAGACAAGGATCGGGCCAGCGGTATTGCCCGGTTTCAAGTGCTTGCTGCTGACCCGCCGCGTCCAATGACCGCTGCCGAACTGCAAGCAGCGGAACTCGACAGCCAATTCACTTCGCTGGAACGCGACCTCCAGCAGCGGGCGGCCACGCGGAAAGCCACCGGGGAACGAATCTGGGCCGGCGAAGGCCGCGTCGAGACGGAGCGACCGGGTACTGACGAGATCGCGAAAGAGACTTTCAATAGCGCGTCGCTCGTGTTCGACAACGACCGCGATCCCGCTGACATCGTGCTGCGGCGCACGACGATGTTACTCACTGATCTGAAGTCGCCCGGTTTCGATGCGGCGCTATCAAAGATCCAGAAACTCTGTGCGGACACGCCCGTGACGGACAAGGAAGCTCGTCGCAGGTTATTCAACGACGCGTGCAAGCTGCGCCGCCAGATTGCCTTCTCGAATCCGTTGCTGAACTTCAACGAACTTCTTTTCATCAAGCGTCACCGCGCGATCTACAACCACATGTGCGACCAGTACTACGGCATCACGGCGCGCCCCGGCGGCGGCCTGTATGTGCTGAAGAGTCCTTTCAGCGAGAAGCCCGAAGTCCGCGACGTGCTCGCCAAGTCCGTCGTCGAGAAAGGCCGGCTCAAGGGACAGCGCCTCTTCGGCGGCAACGGCGCGGACGCTCAGTTGAAATGGGATGGACAGACATGGCTGACCGGTGACGAGACCGAGGGCGGCGCGTTCCTCTCGCCCGCGCTCTCGTACGACGCGAAGCACATTCTCTTCGCCTACGTCGAGTGCCGGGGTGACCGCGACCAGAAGTTTCACACCGACCCGACGCGCGGTCACTGGGACGCGGGACGCGCCTATCACATCTTCAAGGTCAACGTGGACGGCTCGCGTTTGGAGCAACTCACCGACGGCACGTGGAACGAGTTTGACCCCTGCTGGCTGCCGAACGACAAGATCGCGTTCATCAGCGAACGTCGCGGCGGTTACCTGCGTTGCGGACGGGCGTGTCCACTCTACAACCTTTACGACATGAATTCCGACGGCACCGCTATCAACCTGCTCAGCATCCACGACAGCAACGAGTGGCATCCGAGCGTCACGCACGACGGGCGCATCGTCTGGACGCGCTGGGATTACGTGGACCGTCACGGCTGCGTCGCGCACGTGCCGTGGATCACAAGGCTCGACGGCACCGACCCGCGTGCGTTGCACGGCAACTTCGCCGTGCGCCAACAACGCGCCGACATGGAACTCAACGTCCGAGCGATCCCGGGTTCGCCGAAATACGTCGCCACCGCCGCGCCGCACCACGGTCAGGCATTTGGCTCCCTGATCCTCATTGACCCGCGCGTCAGGGACGACGACGCGATGGGGCCGGTCAAACGGATCACACCGGATGTCGGTTTTCCGGAAAGCCAGGGCGGGCGCGAAGTGTACGGCACTCCGTGGCCGTTGAGTGAAAACTATTTCCTGTGCGTCTATGACGCCGCGATGATGGACAGCAAGGCAAGGAATGGGATTGGAAACTACGGCATTTATCTCGTGGATGCCTTCGGCAACAAAGAACTCATCTACCGGGACTCGCTGATCGGCTGTCTCAGCCCGATACCGTTGCGTCCGACGGTCAAGCCGCCGGTGACGGTCAACCCGCAATTGGTCGCCGATGCCCAGCCGATCAAGCCTGGCGACACCGGCGAAGGCACGATGGCCGTCATCAACATCTACGACACGATGCGCCCGTGGCCGGCGGAGATGAAGGCCAAGGAATTGCGCATTTACCAACTGCTGCCGTGCTCTGTTCCGTCTGGCGGCCTGCGGCCGCACGAGACCGGCAAACGCATCGCCGAGGCCGGCGACTCGGTCGTGCCGGCGCGCTGGGTGTTGGGCACCGTGCCCATCGAGGCTGATGGCAGCGCGTATTTCAAGGTCCCGGCGTATCGGGAACTGTTCTTCCAACTCGTTGACGAACGCGGCATGGCCATCCAATCCATGCGCTCCGGCACCGCCATCCGTCACGGCGAAAAACTCGTCTGCCAAGGTTGCCATGAACACAAATACAAAGCCGCGACCGCCGCCGAGAGAGTCGCGCTGGCGCTGCAGCGACCGCCGTCGGAGCCGAAACCGGATCTGGACGGCTCGAATCCGTTCAGCTACCCGCGCCTTGTCCAGCCGGTGCTCGACCGCAACTGCGTTCCGTGCCACGACAAGAACCCCGACAAGGCGCCGAACCTCAAGCGCGAGCCGATTGCGAACAAGTTCTACGCTTCCTACAACAACCTCGTGAAATACAGCTTCACCAGCTACGGCGACCATTACCGCACCGTGCCCGGCAAGTTCGGCGCGCACGCTTCCAAACTCATCGCGATGCTCGACAAGGGGCATCACGACGTGAAGCTTTCGCCAGAAGATTTCCACCGGCTCACGTTGTGGCAGGACACGGTCTCGATGTTCTACGGCGTCTTCGAGAAGGAGCCGGGAGAAGCCCAACTCCGCGGCGAGATCGCACAAGGAACTTTGTACTAATGAAACCCATCTCTCTTCTTGCGATCTTATTATCGCTGGTGAGCGCCGGGGCACTGAGCGCCCGCGGATTCGTCCTCGTCGAGGCGGAGAGTTTTTCCCAGCGCGGTGGCTGGGTTGTGGACCCGCAGTTCATGGATCAGATGGGATCGCCTTACCTGTTAGCTCATGGACTTGGTCGGCCCGTTGCCGATGCGACAACCGAGATCGAGTTTCCCGCGACCGGCTCGTATCGGGTCTGGGTCCGCACCAAGGACTGGGTGGCGAAGTGGAAAGCGCCGGGAACGCCGGGACGCTTTGAATTGCTCGTCAACGGACAGCCGCTCAAAACGGTGTTCGGCACCGAAGGCGCCCAGTGGCACTGGCAGGACGGCGGCAACATCAACATCACCGGGCGCAAGGTGCGGCTCGCGCTTCGCGACCTGACCGGCTTCGAAGGACGATGCGATGCAATTCTCTTTGCGCGCGACGCCAAGTTCGCGCCGCCGAATCGTGATACTGAAATGACGGCGTTTCGTCGGTCATGTCTCGGTTTGGATGAGCGGCCGGAACCGGCAGGGGAATATGATTTTGTCGTGACCGGCGGCGGCATCGCCGGGACGTGCGCGGCGCTGTCGGCGGCGCGGTTGGGTTTGAAGGTCGCGTTCATTCAAGACCGTCCCGTGCTCGGCGGCAACAACAGCTCCGAAGTGCGCGTCTGGCTCCAAGGCGCCCGCAACAAGGAACCGTGGCCGCGCGTCGGCGACATCGTGGCTGAACTCGAACAGCAAAAGAGCGCGCACTACGGGCCTGACAACACGGCGGAACTTTACGAGGACGAAAAGAAACTCGCGCTCGTTCGCGCCGAGCCGAACATCCGGTTGTTCCTCGAACACCGCGCCAACAAGGTCGAGACCGACGACGGCAAGATGCGCGCCGTGATTGCGCAGGAGATCAATACCGGACGCCGTGTACGGATTGGCGGGCGCTGGTTCGCCGATTGCACCGGCGACGGCGCTGTCGGCGCGCTGGCCGGCGCTGATTTCGATGTGCACCCCAAAGGCCGTATGGGGCCGTGCAATCTGTGGAACGTGATCGAGACGGAAACGCCGCAACTGTTCCCGCGTTGCCCGTGGGCGCTCGATCTCAGCGACAAGCCGTTCCCCGGTCGCAGCGCGACGAAGCCGAACACCAACCAACTTGGCGGCTGGTATTGGGAGAGCGGTTTCGACCGCGACCCGTTTCTCGAACTTGAATACGTCCGCGATTGGAATTTCCGCGCGATGTACGGCGCGTGGGATGCGATGAAGAACGTGGACAAGGTGCTCCCAAATCACCGGCTCAACTGGTCGGCTCACATCCTCGGTAAACGCGAGTCGCGCCGGTTGATGGGCGACGTGGTGCTGACGTTGGACGATCTCAAAGAGGGTCGCAAGTTCCCCGATGGCTGCGTGCCGACGGGATGGAAAGTGGATTTGCATCTGCCCGACCCCAAATTCGAGAAAGGTTTCGAGGGCGACGCGTTCATCTCGAAGGCGCACTTCACCGGCTACCCGATGCCGTTCTGGATTCCGTATCGTTGTCTCTACTCGCGCAACATCAAGAATCTTTTCATGGCCGGGCGCGACATCAGCGTCACGCATGAAGCCCTCGGCGCCGTCCGCGTGATGCGCACCGGCGGTTGCATGGGCGAGATTGTCGGCATGGCCGCGAGTCTCTGCAAGAAACACAACGCCGCGCCACGCAGCATCTACGAAGAGCACCTGACTGAACTCCAAGACCTCATGCGTCGGGGCGTCGGCAAACAACACGCTGCCGATGCGTCAACTCCTACCGTGCCGGCATTGCTGACACAAGCCGGCACAAACCTCGCGCGATTAGCGAAGATTTCTGTTCCGAATGGCAATCTGCTCAACGACGGCAAGGCCAACGTGACCGACAACAGCAGCCGTTGGCTTGGCACCGGTCAACTGCCGCATATCATCGAATTTGCGTGGGAGTCTCCCGTAACCATCCGCGCGGCGCGAATCATCTCTGGATATTTCACAAGAAAAGTGGCTGATCCAATCGCCGATTTCGTCCTCCAATGGCACGACGGCGCGGAGTGGAAAGACATTCCCGGCGCGTCAGCGCAAGACAATCTCGACCCTTGCTGGCACAGGGCCTTTTCTCCCGTGACAACCTCCAGGATTCGTCTTGTCATTACCAAAACGAAAATCAATGTCTCGCGCATTTGGGAGGTTGAGTTTTACGGCACTCCGAACGCGGTAGGGTCGCAATCCAGTCGCTCTGCGTCCGGGACGGACGCCACTACACCTATTGTAGCAGCCGCCGTCCCGGCGGCTCCTGCCGCCAACAACACTTGTAGCCGCAGGCTTTACGCCTGCGTTTCCCACGCAACCATGGGAAACCTTGAACAACCAAAGGGAAATTGAAATGCGAACTGCAATCGTAACCGGCGCCGCAGGCGCCATCGGCAAAGGCGTGGCCGAGGAACTGCGCCGCCAAGGCGTCAAGGTATTCGTCACCGACCTCCACGACGGCGACTGCGCTGCCGACGTGACCGACGAAGCGCAAGTGAAAGCCTGCGTCGAAGCCGCATTGAAGGCGCTTGGCGGGCGCGTGGACATTTTGGTGAACGTCGCCGGCATTGTGGGGCAGGGGTTGGTCGAGGACATCACCGTGGCCGATTGGGACAAGATGTTTGCTGTGAACTGCAAGGGGACATTCCTGTTCTGCAAGTACGTCGTCCCGGTGATGAAGAAGCAGAAGTCCGGCAAGATCGTCAACTACTCCTCCAAGTCCGGCAAGACCGGCTCGGCGTTGATGAGCCATTACTGCGCCGCCAAGGCCGCCATCATCGGCTTCACCCAAGCGCTTGCCTACGAACTCGCCGACTACCAGATCAACGTCAACTGTGTTTGCCCCGGCATCACCGAGAACACCGGCGTCTGGAGCAACGTCTCCGCCGGTTACATCCAGAATCTTGGCAAATCACGCGAGGAAGTCGTCAAGCAATTCACGTCAAAAATTCCGCTGAAACGGCTGGCGAAAGTCAGCGACGTCGTTGCCGTCACGACGTTCCTCTGTTCCGAAGGCGCCGACTACATGACCGGCCAAGCCATCAATATCACCGGCGGCCGGGAGATGCACTGAGACCGGCTGGGAATCGTTTTTCCAAGGGTTCCTTAGTCAAGGCTGATCTAACCTTCTTGCTCAACCTCGTTGCAGATTTGAGCCAGCAACGACAGTTTGATGAACAGCGTCGAGCGTGTCGGAATGGCTCGCAGAATCTCCAGTACCTGTTGTTTGGTGCGCTGCTGACGGCGGATCGCCCGGATCACCAAACCGACA
The DNA here is from genome assembly GCA_016871575.1 of Verrucomicrobiota bacterium. Taxonomy (GTDB): domain Bacteria; phylum Verrucomicrobiota; class Verrucomicrobiia; order Palsa-1439; family Palsa-1439; genus CAIKAP01. The sequence continues at coordinate 2,525 of VHCW01000068.1, read as the reverse complement.
GTCCCATGTACTCCGTAGCCCATTGACTCGGCCACAAGACGAGCGGCGGCATCATCACAGAGGAAGAGGTCTGCCGAAAAATGCTGCATCAAGCCCAACGCACTGACTTCACCCGCATCCAGGTCAAACGCCTCGGCCATTACCATCACCGCCGAGCCGACTGGCCACGCGGATCGCTCGATGCGTAATCCAGCAATCGCCACTGGCATCAGTGCGGGCCGGTGGCGCAACACCTCGCGCCAAACGTGCTCGGTGGTGTGAACGGTCGAGAAGTCAGCCAGTAAATCAAGGCAAGCCAGTTCGTCCAAATGAATCAGCGGTCCGGCATCGGCAACAACAATTGGACGCTCAAGCGGCGCCATGGAGTCCCCACTCCACGTCCTTGCGAAGTTGCTCCTCCATCAACTCCGGCCGATGCGACTCAAGGAAGCGGCGCAGCGCTTCCACGGCTGCCTGATTGGCATCCTTGACCCAGCCCGCTGTCACCAGTGTCTGCAACTGCTCATGCAACTGGTCCGGGCACTCAATCGTCATCGTCTTCATGGTGCCATTCTATCCTTGCGTCTGTGTTTGGTCAACCAACCAGTTCACCTGCCGCGCCCGGCGGGAATCAGCCACCACACCAATTTGTTGCCGTCACGGCGTTCCTATGTTCCGAAGGCGCCGACTACATGACCGGCCAAGCCATCAACATCACCGGCGGGGAAATGCACTCAGTCTGCGAGTCTGTGACAAACAAAAACAGTCGTTTGACATCACCCTGCTGACACAGCATACTGCCGCGCCGTTTATAAAGGAAAACACACCCCACTATGTACAACACCTCCATGATCCTGCGATTGTCCGTCGTCACGCTGGCCATCGCGAGCCTTTGTGCGTGCGGTCCGGCGAAAACCTCAGCGCCGCCTGCGGTTACCAGCACGGCAGCCACCAAGAATGCCCCGTCCAAGGGAACCCAAGTTTTCGGCAACCCTATCGCCGTCCCGACTACCCTTAATCCCACCAGCATCGTCGCAACGGTTAACGGCAAGGCCATCACCGGCGCCGAGCTTGAGGAGGAATCGCAAAACATGCAAATGCAGGCCGCTCGCCGCGTTCCGCCTGAGCAGCTCGCGCAGGTTCTGCCGTCCATTCGGAAACAGGCGATGGGTGGGCTGATCACCAAACATCTCCTCCTTCAGGCGGTCGAGGCAAATAAGATCACCGTCACCGATGACGAACTCAAAAAGAGCCTCGACGAGGTCATGAAGGGCGCTCCTCCGGGCCAGACACTCGAGAATGCGCTCAAGGACGCAGGCATCACGCTCGCGACCTTCACGGATCAGATGCGCAAACAGATTTCCGTTCAGAAACTGATCGAAAGCCAAACCAAGGGTGTCCCCCTCACGACGGAAGAAGAACTGAAGAAGTATTACACGGAGCACGCTGAGCAATTTCAACGTCCCGAGACCGCTTCCGCCCGCCACATTCTCATCAAGGCGGCAATCGCGGAAGCCGAAGAGACGCAGCCCGCTGCATCAGATGCCGCAACAGAAAACAAACGTCCGTCAACAACACTCAAGACGGAAGGAACAGACAAAGAGAAGAAGAAAGCGGAGGCTGTCCGCGAACGCCTCATCAAGGGTGAGGATTTCGCCAAGGTGTGTGCCGAGGTATCTGACGATCCCGGCAGCAAGGACAAGGGCGGTCTCTACGAGGATTTCCCGCGTGGCCAGATGGTTCCGCAGTTTGACAACGCAGTGTTCACACAGAAGATCGGCGAAATCGGCCCGCTGGTGGTAACGCAATTCGGTTACCATATCATCAAGGTCGAAAAACGCACCGAAGCCGGCGCAACGCCGCTTGCCGAGATTAAAACCGAACTAAAGGCATTCCTCGACAACCAGAAGAAAATGGAAGTCGCCCAGAAATTCGTCAAAGGCCTTCACGACAGCGCGAAGATCACCTACGCCGAGGGCTATGCTCCAGAACCCGGTAATCCCTCGGCATTGCCATAGCCTTCGATGCGGCTGCGATCACTCGGGAGTAGTGATCCGTCAAAGTTGAATGGAAGGGTGCGTTTGTAGTAACGCACGCAGTCCCGTGCCGTTTCGGGACGGAGTGCGGACCGGTTGGTCGGAACGATCTCCCGCAACGCCACTTCGCTTCGCTGCGTGGCTCACTACGAACTATCCTTTGAATGTGGTTTGACCAAGTACCAGTGTGTCGTGGATTCGCCGCCGACATCGCCCACAACCATTGGACGCTCAAGTGGCGCCATGGAGTCCCCACTCCACGTCCTTGCGAAGTTGCTCCTCCATCAACTCCGTCCGATGCGACTCCAATAAGCGGCGCAGCGCTTCCACGGTTGCCTGATTGGCATCCTTGCCCCGCCCGCTGCCACCAGCGTCTGCAACTGCCATGCAACTGGTCCGGGCACTCAATCGTCATCGTCTTCATGGTGCCACTCTATCCTTGCGTCCGTGGTTGGTCAGCCAACCAGTTCACCCAAGGGCAGTTCGAAGTGTTGGGGCAAGCTACGGTGT
>VHCW01000067.1 GCA_016871575.1 Verrucomicrobiota bacterium | reverse complement strand
GCTGGCCGATTGGCAGTGGGGCGGTCGAGTCGGTGTGTCGGCAACGACAATGTCGGTTCAAGCGACCGGGACAGTTCTGGACACCGCATGGTCTGCGACACTTGCTGGCCGTGGTCGAAGCGCAAACGAACGACCACTGGGATGAACTCTGGCAACTGAACTGACTGTGGCAGTGCCCAAATACGCCCGTCGGTCGCGGTATTTCTGGGGACACTGTCCGCCGGCGGCCTGATTCTGGTTCCCGAAGCCAGCGCCGGTTGCGCGTGCGCCCATCCGATCCAAACATCGGTCACGTTGATCCCGCGGTAATTGTTTTCAGGACTGCCAGAGTTTTCGCAACTGCATCGCGGCGAGCGCGACCATCTCTTCGCCGGTGAACGGGGTCGCGTAGGCGCTGCGCGCCAGCCGGGTCTCGTAGCCGCCGAGATCGTAGTCCACCCGCGTCGGCGTGTACCCGCTGTAGCCGTTGGCCAACTCAATGAATGCTGTCACGGGAAACGGCGAGGCGTGTTTCAAATCAAGGCCGTGCCGGCAGAACACTTCGCCGGGGAACGTGGACGCGGCAAATCCGCCGACGCGCAACGATTGGATTACCATCGGGATTTCGTCCGGCCATTTCAACAGCGCCAGTTGTTCCTTCGCGTAAAGCCGATCCACGAGCGGCAGCTTTGTGTTTTCCGATTGTGTGCGGGCTTCCTCGATCTCTGCGCCTTTCAACTTTCGCACGCGTTGCAGGTAGATGCTCTGTGTCGCGGCGATCACCGCCTCTTCCTCGAACTTCGCCTTGGCCCAGCACTGGTCCACTTGGTCGGCAATCCAGCCGGCCACTTCGCGGCTGCGCTCGCCCGGTTCGCGCGGCGCTGGTTTCTTGCTCACGTCAACGTTGTTCACGTCGCCCGACGCGCCGTGCGTCAGCAACGCCACGAACTCTTGTCCCTTCCGCTCCCGCATCAGGTTCGCGAACTTGCCAAAATAGTCGGCGGAGATCACGTCGCCGGGACGGTCGCCGATGTAGTGCAACGAATAGTTCGCGACCACGGCCAGCGGTTTGCCGTCGGCGGACTCGATCATCAACATCGGGATTTGCGGGTCGGTCGGCCCAGCGGGACGAAGCACGTTCGGGTTGGCATAGCCGGGATTCATTTTCAACGTGCCGTCTTTCATGTGATAGCGGCGGTTGAACCCCGCGCGCGGTTCCCAGCCATTTGCCCAAGCGACGCGGGCCGGTTGTAATCGTTCCGTCGCCTTCCGCACAGCCTCGCCGACGCGCGGAATCACCGTTTTCTCGATGTAAGCCGCCTCGCGCTCGGACTGGAAGAACGTGAGTGTGCATGGCGCGCTGTGCGTGTGCGTGCAGGAGACGCAGATGTTTTCGACGGGAATGTTCGCCGCCTTGCTGGCCGCTTTGCGCGCCCGCGCGGTGTCGTCGTTGTTCAGTGCAATGAGGTCGAGCAGCACAAACGCGATGCGCGTGCCGCCGGATTCGAGCACGACGGCGCGTGCGTGTAGCGGGTCAAGAATCGTCTTGGCCGAGCGCGCCGTGAGCGACCCGGCCAGCGAGATGCCGACCGCCGGCGTGATGTCCGCCACCGCCGCCCCGGCCCGGAGCGGCTGAGCTTGTGCGCTTTCCGCGCGGGGGAGTGCAACGCTGCCCGCGAGCAACGCCATGTTGCCGATAAAAGTGCGACGTGTCAGCTCAGTCATGGGAGTTTCCTTTCAACGACGAACGACGTCCCGCCAGATCCAGCGCATCGCGTCGGGGAAAATGGCCGTTCCGTGCTTGCTGTTGTGAGCGCCTTCGCCGAAGACAAACTTGTGGTCGTAGCCTTTCTCCTTGAGCGCGGCGGCCATTGCTTTGTTCGCCTCCGGCCACGAGCCGAACTGGTTGACGAGATCGTTCGCGCCGTCCTGCTGGAACATGCGGATCGGTTTCTTCGGTGAGCTGCGGACAAGCTCCGGATACTTGTTGCCGCCGCGGATGTTGGTGAAGCTGCCAACAGTAGTGAAACATTTCCGGAACGCGTCGGGCCGCTCCCAGCAGACGGTGAACGCGCAGATGCCGCCGCTGCTGCTGCCGGCGATGCAGCGTTCGTCGGGGTTCTTCGTGAGGTTATACTTCTTGCCGACTTCCGGCAAAATCTCCTCGATCAGGAACCGCGCATAAACGTTGCTGAGCGTGTCGTACTCGACGCTGCGATTGGCGCGCGGCGCGGGCCGGCCATCGGGACGCTTGCGCGGCGGTTCGCCGGGCGCGCGTGGTTTGTCGCCCGGCTGGATGAAGATGCCGATGATGACGGGTAACTGGCGATTGTGGATCAAGTTGTCGAATACCGTCGGCGCGTTGTAGAGGATGTTGTCCTGACAGACGAACACCGCTGCCGGGGTGCTGGGTTTGTATTGCGCGGGGACATAGACCCAATAGTCGCGCACGGTGCCGGGGTAAATCTTGCTGTCGTTCCACGAGTATTTTGTGATCGTCCCCTTCGGCACGCCCTTCTGTTCCAGCGAATCGCGGCCGGGGACGTATTGGTCATCGGGCGAGCTTTTCTTGTCCGCCGCGTGAAGTATTGTGGCCGCTGCGACAAGCAGCATGAGAATGACAGACGAGGAGGTTTTCATCGGTTTGTACTGCGAATACTACGGCGTGTTTGCGTTTGTTTCAACATCGCACTGAACAGACGTTGCTTGACTCGCGTAGTGGCGTCGGTAGAGTCTGAGTTGCGATGAATCTTTTTTTTACCTTGGCGGCTGCGGCGTTGGTGTCGAACGCCGCGATGATTGATGATTGCCGGTACGCGGATGACGTCGCGGCGCGGGCCAACTGGAAGCCCATGGGCGCCACGGCGCCGGTGACGGTGACGAATGTCGCGGGCCGGCCGGCGTTACGGTTGCCGTGCAATTTTGCGGGGACAAGCATCGAACGGGCGTCGTGGGACCGGAAGGTGGATCTTGACCTGACAGCCAGCCGCGGAATCCAATTCAAGCTCTGGTGCCGGGATGTGTCGCCGGTTGGACATTTCAGTTGTTATTTCGAGAGCGGCGCGGGCTGGTACAGCGCGTCGTTTTTCCCGGAAGCGACCAATAGCTGGAACGTTATCACGATAGACAAGGTCGCCACGAAGCCGGAAGGCAAGCCCGCCGGCTGGGGACAAATCAAGGCGATCCGAATCTCGGCATGGCGCGGGAAGGACGTGAACACGGAGATGTTGCTGTGCGACCTGAAGCAGGCCGACACACTGGGCGGCGATGCCGTGGTGGCGGTCGTGCGGGGCGAATCGGCGGCGCAACGCAATCCCGACGAAGCGAGGAGCGTCGCGCAATTCACCGAGACGGTCGCGCAGGAGTTGCAGGCGCTGGACATCGGTTGCGCGGTCGTCAGCGACCTCGACGTGACGGCGGAACGGTTGAAGTCGGCGAAGCTGGTGGTGTTGCCGCATAATCCGCAGATGCCGGAGAACGCGGTGGAAGAACTGGTGAAGTACGTCGGCGCCGGCGGGAAGCTGCTGGCGTTCTACTCGGTGCCGGGCAAGCTGCGCGGCGTGTTGCATGTCACCGGCGGCGATCACGTGCGGGCGGCGTACACGGGCAATTTCTCGACGATGCGGTTTGCGCCGAACGCGTTGCCGGGCGCGCCGAAGCTGGTGGGGCAGCGCTCGTGGAACATCCACGCGCTGAAACCGGTGGCGGGCGAGAGCCGGGTGTTGGCCGAGTGGCTCGATGCGAAGGGGGTGCCCACCGGACACGCCGCGGTGCTCGGCTCGGCGAACGGACTGGTGATGACGCACGTGTTGTTGACCGACGACCCGGCGAACAAGCGAAAGATGTTGCTGGCGATGGTCGGCCATCTCGTGCCGGAGGTGTGGCGCAAGGCGGTGGACGCGAGCATCGCGCGGGTCGGGACGCCGACTGATGACACGGCGCGGGCGTTGCGCGATGCGGCGTTGAAACTGGCGGCAGAACAGCGTTTCGCCGAGGCGATGGACAAAGCAGTGGAGGCACAGCGACAAGTCCAGAAGGCGTTTTGCATGGCGCAACGCCCGGAGCCGGGCGAGTTCCGCGCGTTCTGGTGCCACAGTGCGTTTGGCGTCGAGGGGATCGAATGGGACGAGGCAATCCGTCGGCTGGCGGCGAACGGCTTCACGGCGATTTTGCCGAACATGCTCTGGGGCGGCGTGGCGTATTACGACAGCCAATTGCTGCCGGTCGTTGCGGCGGACAAGGGCGACCAGATCGCGAAGTGTCTCGCGGTGTGCCGGAAATACGGCGTGCAAATTCACGTCTGGAAGGTGAACTGGAACCTCGGCCACGCCGTGCCGGCGGAGTTCGCAGAGAAGATGCGGAGCGAGAAACGCTTGCAGATGAGTTCGCGTGGCAAGGAAGAGAAATGGCTCTGTCCGTCGCATCCCGACAACCAGAAACTGGAGATTGACACGATGGTCGAAGTCGCGCGCAAGTACGACGTGGACGGGATTCATTTCGATTACATCCGCTATCCGGGCAACGACCATTGTTTCTGCGATGGGTGCCGGGACCGCTTTCAACAGGCGACCGGCGTGGCGTTGCCGAACTGGCCGAAAGAAGCGCTCGCCGCCGGCCCGTTGCGCCAGAAGTGGCTCGACTGGCGGCGCAGCAACATCAACACGGTCGTGCAGGCAGTGAGTGAACAGGCGCGCGCCATCAAACCGAAAATCAAAATCTCCGCGGCGGTCTTTCGCCAGTGGAACACCGACCGCGACAACGTCGGCCAGGACTGGAAACTCTGGTGCGACAACGGCTGGCTCGATTTCGTCTGCCCGATGGACTACACGACGAGCAACCGCAACTTCGAGAACTGGGTGGCCCAGCAAGTCCAGTGGGCCGGTCGCGTGCCCGTCCATCCCGGCATTGGCGTCAGCGCGTCGCGGTCAAAGTTCGGCGTCGAGCAGTTGATCGAGCAGATCCTGATCACCCGTAAACACAAGACGCACGGCTTTACCATCTTCAACTACGGCGTCACCGAGAGCCGCGAATTGCTCCCGCTGCTCGGACTCGGCATCACCGCGCCGCAGAAATGAACACCATTCTTGCCGCCATCGCCGTCGCAGCGGCTCTCGCCGGCCCCGCTGAGCGGCGCGATGTCGTGATGCGCGCGCAACTGGCGCGGCCATATCCGGAGACAGGCTGCTGGCATTACGAAGACCTCGCGTTGGCCGCCTACTGGCTCAACGAGCGTGCCAAGGGCGATCAGGCGATTCTCACCGAATACAAACAGGAATTCCCCGGTTCACTCAAGGAAGGCAACTTCCACTGGCACGCCTACATTTTGGAACGGATTTATTTTCTCTTCGCCCGCGACAGCAAACATTTCTCCGGCCGCATGAGCGCCGAGGCTGAGGCGGCGTTGCTCGACATGCTCTGGCAATGGGCCGGGCCGCGGTGCCGGCTGGAGATGACCTTACCGGAACGCGATTGGTGGAAATGGGGCAGCGAGAACCATCACGCGCAAGCGTGGGTGAGTTTCTGGGGCGCGGCACAAATCTTCGCGAAACATCCCGACTACAAGAATCGCCGCTACGCCGACGGCACAACCCCGGCGCAGATGGCGACGGCGTTCAGCGAATACTTCAAGCGTCACGCCCGCGAACGCGCCGTGAAGGGGCTGCTGGTCGAGTGCAACTCCGGCTACAACAAATACACGCTCGGCGGCTGGTACAACCTCGCCGACTTCGCCGAGGATCCCGTGGTTCGCCGGCGATTCGCGATGTTGCTCGATCTGTTCTGGGCCGACTGGGCCATCGAGCAGATCAACGGCGTCCGCGGCGGTAGCCGGCACCGATGTTATCCCGGCAGGGATTCGACAGACGGCTCCAGCATGGATGGGTTGGCGTGGTTTCATTTCGGCCTCGGCCCGGCGAACAGCAAACATCCGAGTCACATGTGCGGCGCTACAACGTTCTGGCGGCCATCGCCGGTTGTTTCCGCGCTCGCGCTCGATGTCGCGGGGCGCGGCGTTTACGAGTATTTCTCGCGCCGCCCCGGACTCAAGGCCAACATGCCGCCGGTCAACTACGTGTCAGATCCGCAGCATCCCTTCCATGTCCCGCAAGGGATTTATCCACTGCATCCTGACGGCGGAGGCTTGCTCCGCTACACTTACTGCACGCCCGATTTCGTGATCGGCACGAGCATGGTCGAAGCCCGTCCATTTGAAGACTGGACCGCCATCAGCAGCCAGAACCGTTGGGAAGGCGTCATCTTCGCCGGGCATCCGACCGCGCGCATCTTCACACAACCACTGACGCCCAAGCGCGGCAGCGTCTATAACGCCCACTGGTCGGTGCAGAAACGCGGCGTCCTCATCGTGCAACGGCTCAAGACCGTCAAGGCCGCCAAAGGCCAGCGCATCTGGTTCGACGCCGCGCTGCGACGGGCCGAAACCAACGGCTGGGTTTTCGCCGAAGCGCCGCAAGCGTTCGCTGCCGTGCGCGTCGTCACCGGCGGCACAGCGTGGGAGTCGGACAGCATCGAGCAACATCGAAAGAAGAAAGGCGCGACCGACACCGGCGAGTGGCTCAAGTGTGTGAACGAGTTTTCGCCGGTCATCATCGAGGTCGTGCGCAAGGCCGACTGCGCGAGCTTCGCTGAGTTTCAGCGTGCGACGTTGGCAAACCCGTTGCGCTGGGAGAAGAACCGTCTCGACTACACCAGCCGGTTGAACAAGACTACGCTGACGTTTTTCGCCGACTACTCGCGTCCGCCGTTGGTGGACGGCCAGCCGTTGAACTACGCTCCGCAACGCGTCTATGACAGCCCATTCATCCAAGCCGACTTCGGCAAAGGCGTCGTGACTGTTCAAAAAGGGAGCCAGAAACTCGTCCTGGATTTCAACCAATGAGGAAAACAACAAAGCGTCCGGGACGGACGCTGCTACACCAATTTGTAGTGTAGTGGCCGCCGTCCCGGCGGCTTCGTGACCAAAACCCCGTACTACACCCCCGCGCGCGGCGGCACCCGCGCGCGGCGGCCTTGCTTCCGTGCGTGTTTCGGAGTACAAATCAACCATGACATACCGAGGAACAATCAAGAACGGTGTGGTGGTGCTGCCGCCGGATGCGAAATTGCCGGAGGGCGCCGAAGTGGAGGTTTTCCCGTCGGAACTGCGACCCGAAGATGATTCCTTTGTGGCAGCAGTACAAAAGGTCGCCAAGCCTCGCCACCATTGGCCGCGCGATTACGCCCGCAACCTCGACCATTATCTCTACGGCGTTCCGAAGCAATCGTGAATGCGGTCTTTGCTGATACGTCGTTTTACCTCGCGTTGCTGGACGAGCGCGATCCACTGCACCGGCGCGCCTTGGCCGAGTCGAGCCGCAACCGCATCATCGTCACCACCGAGTTTGTCATTTTGGAATTGGGGAACGCTTGCAGCCGGGCCGAGGACCATGCTGACGTGCTGGCGCTGGTGGCCGGCATACGCGGCAGTTCGCGCACGACGATTGTGCCGCTCGATTCCGGTTTGCTCCAGCGCGCCCTCGATCTGCTGGCGGAGCGCCCCGACAAGAATTGGTCGCTGACGGACTGCACTTCGTTCGTCACCATGCAAGAGCATGGACTGACAGAAGCCCTGACCGCCGACCGTCATTTCGAGCAAGCCGGTTTCAAGGCGTTGTTGGCCTGAATTGCAACGCACCTATGACAGCCCGTGCGTCCAAACTGACATCGGCAGCGGCGACGTGACGACTCAGGAAGGAAGCCCAAAACGCGTACTGAATTTCAACCAATGAAACCGACAGACATTTCCGTTTTGTCCCGCCGGCAGTTTCTTGTCGCTGGCGGACTGGCGGCGTTGGCGTTCGGTATCAGGCCGGTCCGCGCCGCAGCACAGCGTTACTTCTCCGTCAGCCAGCGAAATGGCCGTTGGTGGTTCATCACGCCGGAAGGGAAACCGTTTTTCTCGATTGGCTTGAATCACATTGACCCGTCGCCGTTGCGGTTCACTTCGAACGGCGACCTGTGGGAGCGGAAGTACGGCAACTCGATGGAACGTTGGCTGAAGAAGTCGGTCGCGCCCGACTTGCGCGCGTGGGGATTCAACAGCATCGGCTGGACGCAGGAAGTCGTCACGCGCGGGCCGACGAATCACCGGCACTCGCGCGGGTTCACGTTTGAGGAATATCAATGGCTTGGCGTGCCGTATTGCCATCAATTGCCGTTCGCGGATTTCCACCAGTGGGAAACCGAGACGCGCCATCCCAGCTTTGCCAGTCCGGAATTTGCCGAGTGGTGCGACTACGTCGCGCGCGAGCATTGCGCCCGCATGAAGGACGATCCGAAACTGATCGGCTACTTCTACATTGATTGCCCGACGTGGATTCACACGACACAGTTCTCGACGTGGAAAGGCCCGCTCTTCGACCCGGAGAAGCTCAAGGCCCAATCCGGCCGGAAGGAACTCTTCGATCTCGCCACGCAGTATTATCGGGTCACGCACGACGCGATTCGCCGGTACGACAAGAACCATCTGATTCTCGGAGACCGTTACGAAGCGAACCGTCCCATCGCCGACGAAGTCATGGAAGCCGCCAAGCCGTTCGTGGACGTGTTCTGCTTCCAGCACTTCTCCAAACCGGAGGCGGTCGCTCAGAACCTCGCACGCTGGCACGAGAAGACCGTCAAGCCCGTGTTGCTTGCCGATTACGCGGTGACGGTCAAGGCGTCCGACGGTAGTCAGCGTCACAGCGGCGCGGGTTACGCCGAGATGCTGCGCCGGCTGCGCGAGTTGCCCGGCTGCATCGGCGCCCACTTGTGCGGGGCGTATCTGCGAAACGAATGTCGCAAGCGCGGGTTGCGCGATGCCGCCGAGCACCCTGATGAAGAGGCGTTGCGGGGTATTATTGAAGCAAATCGTGAAACTAACGGATGGATGAACAAACAATGAAACAACTCCTCATTCTCTTCCTTGCGCTTCTTGCGCCTCTTTGCGGCCAATCCGCTGCTGCGGACAAACCAAACATCATCTTCGTCCTCGCCGATGATCTCGGCTGGACCGACCTTGCTTGCTACGGCAGCAAGTATTATGAGACGCCGAACCTTGACCGCATGGCCGCGCAGGGCATGAAGTTCACCAGCGGTTACACGTGCGGACCGAATTGCCAGCCGACGCGCGCCGCGCTGATGAGCGGCCAGTATGCCGCGCGCACCGGTGTCTATACCGTCGGCGGCATTGACCGGTTCAACTGGCAGAGCCGCCCGCTGCGGCCGGTTGACAACGTCCAGAATCTTCCGCTGGAAAAGATCACCATTGGCCAAGCCCTCAAGAAGGCCGGTTACACCACCGGCTATTTCGGCAAATGGCACCTCGGCCAAGACGGCGATTATCATCCCGGCAAACGCGGTTTTGATGAAGCCATCACGTCCATGGGCGTGCATTTCAATTTCAATACACAACCCAGGGGCGAGTATCCAAAGGACATTTACCTGGCCGACTGGCTGGCCGACAAATCGGCTGATTTCATTCGACGACACAAAGAGAAACCGTTCTTCCTCGTTTTGGCGCACTTTGCCGTCCACACGCCGCTTCAGGCCAAGCAAAACTGGATTGACCACTTCAAACCGAAATCGCCCGTCGGCGGCCACAAAAACCCGACCTACGCCGGCATGATTGCCAGCGTGGATGAAAGCGTCGGACGCATCCTGGCGTTGCTCGACGAACTGAAACTCAGCGACAACACGCTGCTGGTTTTCTCCAGCGACAACGGCGGCGTCGGCGGTTACGAACGCGAAGGTCTCAAGAGCGGCGACATCACCGACAACGCGCCATTGCGTTCCGGCAAAGGCAGCCTCTACGAAGGCGGCGTCCGCATCCCGTACATCTTCCGTTGGCCCGGCAAGATCAAACCCGGCGCCGTTTGTGGCGAACCGATCAACAGCGTTGACCTCTACCCGACACTGGTCGAACTCGCTGGAGGCAAACCGGACACCGCTTACATGCTTGATGGCACAAGCTATCTCAGTTTGCTGACTGGCAGTCGCGCGACAAAACGCCCGCCACTCTACTGGCATTTCCCCGGCTATCTTGGGAGCGGTGCGGACACTTGGCGCACCACGCCGGTCGGCACCATACGTGACGGCGACTGGAAACTGATGGAGTTTTTCGAGACCGGCAAACGCGAACTCTACAACCTCAAGGACGACATCAGCGAGAAACACGACCTCGCCTCCACCCAGCCCGACAAACTCCGCGAGCTTCACGACAAACTTCTCGCGTGGCGCAAACAAATCAGCGCCCCAATGCCGGCACCCAACACGCCCACGACCGGCGCCACCGGCAAGGGCAAAGGAAAAGGGAAAGGCCGCAAGAAGACGGTTGACTAATAACTTGACTTACACTGGACTCACCGGTAGCGTCCCATGCCGTGAGCTACCAGCCACAATTCACCATCACGCCGGCGCTGCTGTCCCGCATCGAGGCGATCGCGGGGCTGCGCGAGAAAATCCTTTCGGCTGCCATCCAGGTGCCTTGGGTGCCATCGCTCCAGAAAGATACCCGCAGCCGTAACACGCATTCGTCCACGGCCATCGAGGGCAACCCGCTCACGCTGGAACAGGTGCGCGCGCTGGAAGCCGGCCGGGAAGTGCCGGCCGTGACGGATCGCGCGAGACGCGAGGTGTTGAACTATTTCGCGGGACTCCGCTTCATCGAGAAAAATGACGGCAAAACCATCCTTCGCCATGAGGACGTGCTGCGGCTCCACAAGATCATCACAAGTGGCGTCATGGAACAAGGAACGGCAGGACGCTACCGGACCGTTGCTGTCCGTGTCGGCCGGCATGTCGCCCCGCCGGCCAGCGAGATTTCCGGATTGATGTTTGAACTGCTGGAGTGGTGGAACCGGCAAGCCCCGGCTCTGTCGCCGGTGCTCTCTTCCGCCATTCTGCACTACTGGTTTGAGGAGATCCATCCGTTCGCCGATGGCAACGGACGGACCGGCCGCGCGCTGGCGCTCTGGGAACTTTACCGGCGCGGATTCGACACCCACCACATTTTCGCCGTGGACGAATTCTACTGGCACGACCGTTCGCGCTACTACCACGCATTCGAAGAGGTCCGTCAACGCGACGGCGACCTCACGGGCTGGCTTGCGTACACTGCCGAAGGTCTGCACCACACGATGGAAAAGGTCTGGACACGCATCCAGCATTTTGCCGCCCAATCCAGCGGCAAGAAACTCGTTCTGCGTCCGAAGCAGGAACAACTGCTCCACTTGCTCCGCGACCGCCAAAGCATGACCCCACAGGAAATCTGGGATGCCATCGGCGTCTCCAAGCAGGGCGCGCTCGACCTGCTCAACCCGCTGATGAAAGCCGGCCTCGTCCGCCGTATCGGCACCCGCAAATCAGGCCGCTACATTCTGGCCTGAAACCCGCCGCAACCTGAGCTTCACCGCGGTGTTTGACTGTGGTAAGTATGCCGGCCATGAAATCGCCTTTTGCCATCCTGCTTGCGCTTCTTGCCCCTTGTTGCGGCCAAGTGGCCACCGCGGTGGACAGGCCGAACATCGTTCTGATCTTCGCTGACGACCTCGGGTACGGCGACGTGGGGTGTTACGGCAGCAAACTGGTGCCGACACCGGCGATTGATTCACTCGCGCGCGGGGGAGTGCGCTGCACCGACGGTTATGTGACCGCGCCTGTCTGCGCGCCGAGCCGGTGCGGGATCATGACGGGCGCCTACAACCAACGGTTCGGGATGCAGTGGAACGATGACCGGCGAAAGTACTCCGTCGGCCAGCACAAACTCCTGCCACAGGCGTTGCGGGCCGCAGGCTACGTCACCGGCCACGTCGGCAAATGGAACATCCCCGTGGATCCCAAGGATTGCTTCGATGAAATCCACGACCTGATTGACTGGGAGGCGGATTTCTTCCCGGACAAGAACGGCCACTATCACGGCGTGGACAGCGACACCGAATTTGCCTCCAGCAAAGTGCAGGGCGTCTGGGGGCCGGAACGTCCCGGCGACGAGTATCTTACCGACCGCATCGGCCGGCACGCGGTCGAGTTCATCACAAAACACAAACGCAGCGCAAAACCGTTCTTCCTTTATCTCGCCTTCAACGCCGTCCACAGTCCGTGGCACGGGAAAAAACAATTCCAGGCGCGCTTCGACAAACTCATGCCGCCGCTCAGCTACTACGCCGCGATGATCGCCTCGATGGACGAGAACATCGGGCGCGTTCTGGCTGCGTTGCCGAAAAACACGCTGGTGGCGTTCACCAGCGACAACGGCCCGGCGATGGGCAGTTCGCGCATCGTCGTCTGGCCGGAGGGTTGGCCGGAAAAAATCCTCGTCGGCTCCGCCGGGCCGCTCAACGGACACAAGGCGCAATTCCTCGAAGGCGGCATCCGCGTGCCATTCCTCGTGCGCTGGCCCGGCCAACTCAAGGCCGGCAGCGTCTATCGCCAGCCGGTCAGCACGATGGATTTGTACGCGACCTTTTGCGCCGCCGCCGGCGCGGCCGTGCCTGAGGGGACCAAGCTTGACGGCGTGAATCTGCTCCCGTTCCTGACCGGCAAGAACACCGGCGCGCCGCGCGAAATTCTGTTCTGGAAAAACGGCGAGGACGGCGCGGTCCGCCACGGCGACTGGAAACTGTTCCTCAGTTCGTCGGAGCCGAAGCGCCAACTCTTCCATCTCGGCGAGGACATCGGCGAGCAACGCGACCTTGCCGGCGAAAAACCGGACATCGCCCAGCGGTTGCACAAGGCGTGGCAGGACTGGAGCGCCACAGTGCCGCCGCGCGCCAACCCGCCGCCGGCAAAAGGCAAATCCACACAAGACCGGCCCGCGATTTTCAAGACCAAGGACAAAGACCGCGACGGCAAACTTACCCGCGAAGAATTTCTCGCCAACCAACAGGATCCCAAGACTGCGAAATTGCGTTTTGATCAATGGGACACGGACAAGGACGGCTTTCTCAACCTCGAAGAGTTTGTCAACATGGGGAGCAAACGATGACAACTCAGTTGCGCAATATCATCAAGGTCGCTGTGTTCCTTGCGCTCCTTGCGCCTTTTTGCGGCCACTCTTTTGCCGCCGCTAAACCAAACGTCATCTTCATCCTCACCGACGACCAAGGCTGGGGCGACGCGCATTTTGCCGGGCATCCTTACGTCAAGACGCCGAACCTCGACCGGCTCGCCAGCCAAGGCACGTGGTTCAAACAATTCTACGTCGCGGCGACGGTTTGTTCGCCCAGCCGCGCCGCGTTCATGACCTCGCATTTCCCGGCGCGTCACCACATCCACGGCCATTTCGCCACGCATGAACAGAACGCCGCCCGATTCATGCCGGACTGGCTCGATCCGAAGACGCCGACGATTACCTCGTTGCTCAAACAGGCCGGGTACGCGACTGGGCATTTCGGCAAATGGCACCTCGGCGGCGGCGATGACGCGCCGACGGCGGACGCCTACGGCATTGACGACGTGCGCGCCACGGTCTGTCGCGACCCCGCATGGACCGAGCCGGCCACGACGTTCTGGGCCAAGTCCACGCGCTTGTTCGTGGACGAGGCGATTCGGTTTATCAAAGCCAACAAAGAACGTCCGTTCTACGCTAACGTCTGGACGCTGTTGCCGCACGCACCGTTGAACCCAACACCGGAACAGCTTGCTGTGTACGACAACCTCGTGCCGTCACCGGATGCGTTTCCGAATTGGATGCGCGACTACGCGGCGCAAGCCAAAGACTTAAAAAGTCAGATGAAAATCTTCTGCGCGTCGTTGACCGATCTCGACACGCAGATTGGCCGGCTGCTCGACACGCTCGATGAACTCAAACTTGCCGACAACACGATCATCTTCTTTTCCAGCGACAATGGTCCCGAAGACTACCGCATCGGCAACGCCGCCAATGCCGGCGTCGGTTCGCCGGGGCCGTTGCGCGCCCGCAAACGCAGCATGTACGAAGGCGGCATCCGCACGTTCGGCCTCGTCCGCTGGCCGGGCCACGTCGCGGCCGGGCGCGTGGACGAGTCAAGCGTGCTCGGCGGCGTGGACTGGTTGCCGACGATTTGCAAACTCACCGGCGTCAAGATGCCGGCGTCGGTGCAGCCTGACGGCGAGGATGTGAGCGACATCTGGCTTGGCGAATCGCGCGCACGACGCAAGCCGTTATACTGGGAATGGTTGTTCCGTGTTCAGGGTGAGGAGTACACGCCTCCGATGCTGGCCATCCGCGACGGCAACTGGAAACTGTTCGTCAACCACAACGGCAGCCGGGCCGAGTTGTACGACATCCCGAAGGACATCGCCGAGCGTCGGAACGTCGCCGCCGAGCATCCCGACGTGGTAAAGGAACTCACCGCGAAGGCGCTGGCGTGGGCAACATCGCTTCCGCCCAGCAAAGCGCGCGACAAAGTCGCCGCCGGCGAATCGCTCGACGCCCCGCGCAAACCGGCCAAGGCGGCGGCCAAAGGCAAACCCGCTCTTGACCGCGCCGCGATCTTCAAGGCGTGGGACGTCAACCGCGACGGCAAGATGACGCTGGAAGAATATCTCGCCAAGTTCCCTGACAAAGCTGAAGGCCGACGGCGCTATCCCACGTTTGACAGGAACAAAGATGGAGTGCTCAGTGAGGAAGAATTTGTTACGATGGGCAGGCCATGAAAACACACCAACTGCTGTTCAGTCTGATTCTGTCGTTTGCGTTCTCCTGTTTCGCCGCCGATGACGGCAAGCTGCGCATCATTTGTTTCGGCGCGCATCCTGACGACTGTGAGTTGCAGGCGGGCGGCTCCGCCGCGCTTTGGGCGGCGCAGGGGCACAAGGTCAAGTTTGTCGCCACGACCAATGGCGACATCGGCCACTGGCGCGACGCCGGCGGGCCGCTGGCGCAACGGCGCAAAGCCGAAGTGGAGAAGGCGCACGCGTTGCTCGGCATCAGCACCGAGGTGCTGGACATTCACGACGGCGAACTGATGCCGACGCTGGAGAACCGCCGCGCCATTCTGCGGCTCATCCGCGAGTGGAACGCCGACATCGTGATGAGCCACCGGCCTTGGGATTATCATCCCGACCACCGGTACACGGCGATTCTGGTGCAGGACGCCGCGTTTATGGTTGCCGTGCCGTTTTTCTGCCCGGATGTTCCGGCGTTGAAGAAGAACCCGGTCTTCCTCTACTACACCGACCGGTTTCAGAAACCGAATCCGTCCAAGGCCGACATCACCGTGGATATTGACTCCGTGATCGAAAAGAAACTCGATGCGCTGGCGTTCATGGAATCGCAGTTCCTCGAAGGCGGTTGCCTCGGCAATGCTTCGTTGCTGCCGAAGGACGCCGCGCAACGTCAGGCGCGGATCAAACAGGTTCGTGACGGCCAGGACAAACGGTTCCGCACCGTGGCCGACCGGTTCCGCAAAGAGTTGATTGAGTGGTACGGAGCCGAGCGCGGCGCCAAGGTGCGATACGCCGAGGCGTTTGAGCTTTGCGAGTATGGACGGCAACCGGGCAAGGAAGAACTGCGCAAACTCTTCCCGTTCACCGGCAAATAGCGCCGCACAACAAAAGTATCGCCGGGCAATCGCTGGCGTTGTACAAACAGCGGCCATGAAAACATTCCTGACCGTAATCGTTGCTTCTCTGTCCTGTCTGGCTTCGGGCGCGGAAAAGCCGAACGTCCTGATGATTTGCGTGGACGACCTCAAGCCGCTCCTGCACTGCTACGGCGCGCCGACAATCAAGTCGCCGCACATTGACCGTTTGGCCGCGCGCGGCGTGCTCTTCGAGCGCGCGTTCTGCAACCAGGCCGTCTGCGCCCCATCGCGCAACGCGCTCCTGACCGGACTTCGCCCGTCCACGATGGGCATTTACGATCTGCCAACGAATTTCCGCAAAGCCGTTCCTGATGCCGTCACGGTCGCGCAGCATTTCCGGAAACACGGCTACCGGACCGAGGCGATGGGCAAAATCATGCACGTCGGCCACGGCAACCAGGAGGACGCCGCGTCGTGGACTGTGCCGCATTGGCGGCCGAAGGGCGGAGGTTATCAACTTCCCGAGAGCGCCGAGAAAAAGCCGGCCGCCAAAGGCGCCGACGTGCGCGGCGCCGCCACCGAGTGCGCCGACGTGCCCGACAACGCCTACGGCGACGGCATGATCGCCGACGAAGCCGTGGCGCGCCTGCGCGCCGCGAAACAACAACCCGGTCAACCGTGGTTCATCGCCGTTGGGTTCCTCAAGCCGCACCTGCCATTTGTCGCGCCGAAAAAATACTGGGATTTGTACGAGCGCAGCAAGTTCCCGTTGCCCGCGCTGAAAACGCCGCCCATCGGCGCACCCGAATTCGCTCCCGGAACATGGGGCGAACTGCGCAAGTACAGCGACATCCCGGAAGTCGGCCCGCTCGACGACGCCAAGAGCCGTCTGTTGATTCACGGCTATCACGCGTCAACCAGTTTCATGGATGCCCAACTTGGCCGCGTTCTTGACGCGCTCGACCAATGCGGTTTTGCGAAGAACACCATCATCGTTTTCTGGGGCGATCACGGATGGCATCTGGGCGACCACGGGATGTGGTGCAAACACACCAACTACGAACAGGCCGCCCGCATCCCGTTCATCGTCGTCGCCCCCGGTGTCGCCAAGCCCGGCGCAAAAACCGGTGCGCTCGCCGAGACAGTGGACATTTACCCGACGCTCTGCGAACTCGCCGGGTTGCCCGTGCCGCAAGGGCTTGACGGCGCCAGCTTCGTGAAGGCATTGAAGAATCCATCGGTCACGACGAAGGAAGCTGTCTTCCACGTTTATCCACGCGGCGGGATGATGGGCCGGGCAGTGCGGACCGAACGTTACCGGCTCGTCGAATGGAAGGAGATCGGCGCGCCGTCGGACACGGCCGTGTTGGAGTTGTACGATTACCAGGCCGATCCTGACGAGACGAAGAACCTTGCCGATGACAAAAAGCAAATCGTCGCCCAACTCCGCGCCATCCTTGCCAAGCAACCTGAAGCCAAACCGCAGGTCAGCGCGGATGGCCGGCCGGCGAAGAAATCCAAAACGAGCAAATCGAAACAGGATCGCAGCGCGATGTTCGACAAGCGCGACAAGGACAAAGACGGCAAACTCACGCGCGAGGAGTTTCTCACCGGTCAGCCCGACCCTGACGAAGCCCCGAAACGATTTCCTTCGTTCGACAAGAACAAGGACGGGTTCCTGAGCCGCGAAGAATTCATCAAAGGAGGAAAACCATGAAGACAATCATCCTTGCTCTGTTTGTTGCCGTCACAATGTGCGCGGCTGCCACTGTTCCCAGCCAACCGCTCGCCGCTAAGGACAAATTATTGTTCTCCGATGATTTCGGGCGCGCCGATCTCGGCGAGTGGAAGTCGCTGATTCCGACCTTCACGGTTGGGGGAGGTGTCTTGAAGGGCGTCCAGACGCGCGACGACCACGGCGCAGTGGGACGCTTGTACCGTCCGATGAAGGACGTGGTGGTCGAGTTCCGGTTTCAGCTCGATGGCTCGTCGGGATTCAACGCGGTGTTTGACGACCAGAAATTCAAAGGCTCCCACGCCGGCCACATCTGCCGCGTGAGCTTCGCGCCGAAACAGGTCCGTCTCGGCGACGACAAGGAAGGGGCGATGCGCAATGACATCTTTGAAATGAAGAAGGACCCGGCGCGCAAGGCCGCCGCCAACAAGTTGTTGGAAGGACGGAACTCGTCCGCGCCGGCCACGATTGAGCAAAAGAAATGGTATCAAGTCGCCATCGAGATCGCCGGCGACCAGATGCGGGTTTGTCTCGATGGCAAACCGGTCGGTTATCTCAAGTCGCCGGGCATCGCCCACGAGACAAAGACCAGCTTCCATTTCACCGTGAACGGCAAAGGCGTCCTCTTCGACGATGTCCGCATCTGGACGGCCAAAGGAAACTGACCCGGAACTTTTATGCAGCGCTTTTTTACTTCGCTCGATTGGACCGTGCTGGCGTTGTACTTCCTCGGCACGATGTCCATCGGGTTTTATTTCATGCGACGGAGCCGTTCGACCGAGGCGTTCACGGCGGGAAAACGGTCGTTGCCCGGCTGGGCGTGCGGGCTTTCGATCTTCGCGACCTACCTGAGCAGCGTCACGTTTCTCGGCCTGCCCGGAAAAGCGTTTGCCTCGAACTGGAACGCGTTCGTGTTCAGTTTCTCACTGCCGATTGCCACGCTGGCGGCGATTTACTGGTTCATGCCGTACTACCGGCGGAGCGGCGAGGTCTCGGCGTATGCGGCATTGGAACAACGATTCGGCGCGTGGGCGCGCGTGTACGCGAGCTTGTTCTATCTGCTGACGCAACTGGCGCGGATGGGGGCGGTGATGTACCTGATGGCCCTGCCGTTGAGCGTGCTGCTGGGGTGGGACATCCGGGTGGTGATTCTCGTCGTGGGGATTTCCGTGACGGTGTACAGTTTCATCGGCGGCGTCCTGGCGGTGATCTGGGCGGATGCGATGCAGGCGATTGTGTTGATGGGCGGCGCGCTGCTCTGTTCGGCGTTGATGTTGTTGCGGATGCCGGAGGGGCCCGGCCAGGTCTTCCAGATGGGAATGGCCGCGGACAAATTCAGTCTGGGCAGTTTCGGCCTGTCATTGGCCGAGCCGACGTTCTGGGTCGTTCTGATTTATGGCATCGTGATCAATCTCCAGAATTTCGGGATTGACCAGAGTTTTGTGCAGCGATACATCGCCGCCGGTTCCGAGAAGGAAGCGCGCAAAACGGTCTGGATCGGCGGGTTGCTTTACTTGCCGGTGTCGTTCGTGTTCTTTTTCATCGGCGCGGAACTGTACGCGTTTTACCATGCTTATCCGTCGGAACTGGAGGAAGTCCGTCAGATTGTGGCGCGGCAGCAATTTGTCCAGAGCGGCACGGAGGCCGTGACGCTGACCAACCAGCAGATCGGCGACAAGGTGTTCCCGCATTTCATCGGCAAACACCTGCCGGCAGGTGTGACCGGGCTGGTGGTGGCCGCGATATTCGCGGCGGCCATGAGCACGCTTTCGACCAGTCTGAATTCATCCGCCACGTTGATGATGAGCGATTGGTACCGGCGATTCATCCGACCCGATGCCACGGAACGCCAATCCATGCGGGTGCTCCACGGCACCACCGTCGTTTGGGGAATCCTTGGAACGGGAATGGCGCTGCTGTTGATCAACATCAGCAGCGCGCTCGATGCGTGGTGGACGCTCTCCGGCATTTTCGGGGGCGGGATGCTGGGGCTGTTCCTGCTCGGCATGATCAGCCGGCGGGCGGACAACCCGGTGGCGGTGACGTCGGTGATTCTGGGAGTCGTGGTCATCACGTGGATGACGGTCTCGCCGTTGTTGGATTCTCCCCGGTGGGCTGCGCTGAAAAGCCCGTTTCACATGTTTCTGGTGCCGGTCATGGGGACACTGACGATCTTGCTCGCGGGTTTGCTCTTGAGCCGCGCACGACCCGTCAAATGAACCCGACACAACGATTGCTGGACACCTTCAACGGCATCGCGACCGACCGGTGTCCCGTGGTTCCCAAAATCTGGTTCGACCTCGCCGCGCGCCTGACCGGCACGGAACCGCGCGCGATGATGGAAGACAGGGGATTGGCCATTCTCAAAATGATGGACGCCGCGGAACAAACCGGCTGCGACGCCGCGCGGGTGTTCTTCCTCCCGAAACGCGCCACGCAGATCGAGGACGGGCGGCTCATCGAGGTGGACGAGAATGGCGCGCGTCTGGGAACGATTGATGTCAGCGGCGGATGGGCCACGCACTTGGAGCGGGCGGAGGATTTCTCCATCGAGAACCCATTTCATGTGGCGTACCGGACATTCCGGAAACATCCTGCGCCGCGCGTGCGGTCGCTGGACGACGCGAAACGGATTGCTGTTCCCGACAAACAGTTTTGGCGCGCGGAGTTTGGGCGCGCCGTCGAGACCGCGATCACCCGCGCCGGGGAACGCTTGGCGCTGATTGGCGACTGCGATTCCGCCACGCTGGCGTGGTACATCGAATTCCGCGGCATGGAACAGGCGATGTTCGATTTGATGGAGGAACCGTTGCTGGTTCATGCCGTGATGGAGAAGGGGGTCGAATACGCCATCGAACGCGGGAAATTCTGCATTGACTGCGGCCTGCGTGTGTTGCGCTTGAATGATTCGGTGGCCAACATGTCGGTCATCTCGCCGGTGCTCTGGCGCGAGTTCATCGGGCCGCGCCTCCGGGAGGTTTGCGAGGCGCTTCACCGTTACGATCCCGTCGTGAAAATCTACTGCCACATTTGCGGCAACACGCTGCCGGTGATTGCGGATCTGGCCGGCGCGGGGCTGGACGGGATCGGGCCGCTCGACCCGCTGGGCGGGTTCAGCGTGGCGCAGGCGCGCGAACAAGCGGGAACCGATGTCACCCTGATGGGCGGCGTGAACACGATGGATTTCATCCATGCCACGCCCGATCAGATGGTTGAAACCGCGTCGCGTTGCATCCGCGAGGGCCAAGTCAACAACAGCCGGTACATCCTGAGTTCCGGTTGCGCGCTTCCCCCGGCGGCCAAAGCCGAAACGCTGCTGGCCTTGCGCCGGGCCGCCGAGTACATTACACCAAAGACGCTATGAAACCGATCATCCGTAATTATTTGGCGTTGTTCGCCGCCACGTTCTTGCTGGCCTCGACCGGCGCGCCGGCGCAACCGGCAAAACCCAACATCCTCATTGTCATCACCGACGATCAGGGCTACGGCGAACTGTCCTGCCACGGCAACCCGGTTCTCAAGACGCCGCATCTCGACAAACTGCACGCCGAAAGCGTCCGGTTCACCGACTTTCACGCCGCGCCGATGTGCACGCCGACGCGCGGCCAGTTGATGACAGGACTCGACGCCTTCCGCAACGGCGCGATGAACGTCAGCAGCGGACGCACGTTGTTGCGGCGCGAATTGCCGACGATGCCGCAGTTCTTTTCCCGCGCCGGATACCGCGCGGGCATGTTCGGCAAATGGCATCTGGGCGACGCCTACCCGTACCGGCCGGAAGACCGCGGGTTCGACGAGGCGCTTTGGTTCGCGTCCTCGCACATCGGCGCGGTGCCGGACACTTGGGAGAACGATTATTTCGACGACACCTACATCCACAACGGCCAGCGCAAACCCTATCGCGGGTACACCACCGACGTGTTTTTCCGGGAAGCTATTCATTGGATGAAAACGCAAGCTGCGGAACGGAAACCGTTCCTCTGTTATCTGCCAACTGCCGCGCCGCACTGGCCGCATTACGTGCCGGCCCGTTACCGTGAAACGATGGAAGCCGCCGTGGCCGCTGCGGCGTTGAATGTCCCAGCGGGTGTCCGCGATCAGTTGACGCGCTATCTCGCCATGATCGCCAACATTGATGACAATATCGGCCGGTTGGAATCGTTTCTCCGCGAGTCAGGGCTGCGCGACAACACCATCGTCATTTTCCTGACCGACAACGGCAGCACGTTTGGTCCCCGCTACTTTAACGCCGGCATGAAAGGCAGCAAGGTCACGCTCTGGGAAGGCGGCCATCGCGTACCGTGTTTCGTCCGTTGGCCGGCCGGCAAATTGCGCGCGCCTTCCGATCTGCCCGGTCTCGCTCAGGTGCAGGATTTGCTGCCGACGTTGCTTGATTTATGCGGCGTGCCAACACCGAAGGATGTTCGCTTCGACGGCATCAGCCTCGCGCCCGCATTGCGCGGCAAGGCCGAGTTGCCCAAGGAACGGATGCTGGTGATCAACTACAGCCGGATGCCCCACGGCATCAATCAACCGACTCCCGACAATCCCGCCGTGCCGCGCCGCGAGGGCGCTGCCGTGTTGTGGCAGCGGTGGCGGTTGCTCGAAGACCGCGAACTGTACAATCTCGCCACCGACCCGTTGCAGGAACGCAACGTCATCGCCGCCCATCAACTCGTTGCCCAGCGGATGCGCGCTCACCTCGACAACTGGTGGGCGGGCGTCAAGGATCGGTGCGCTGAATTTCAGCCGTCGGTCATCGGCAGCGACGCGGAAAACCCGGTCATGCTCACCGCCTGCGAATGGGCGGACGTGTTTGTGGACCAGCAAGTGCAGGTGCGCCGGGGCGACCGCAAGAACGGCATCTGGCACATCGAAGTGGCCCGCGCCGGCAACTACGCTTTCGAGTTGCGCCGGTTCCCGCCCGAATCCGGCCTGAAACTGTCTGACGCGCTGACGGAGAAGAAAGTCACGGATGGCAAACTGATTCACGGGCCGGGCTGGGCGGTGGCGAAGGCGCGATTGAAAGTCGGCGACCACGTGATGGAGAAGCCGGTCGGGGCGAACGATGACGCCGCGAAGTTTGAAGCGACCCTTCGCGCCGGAAGAACAACGATGCAAACGTGGTTTTTTGGTTCCGACGGTGAAGAAATCGCCGGCGCCTATTATGTCCGGGTCCGGCGATTGCCGCCGGCGAAACCGGTCAAGATCATCCTCGACACTGACATGTCGGGCGACGCCGATGACGCGGGGGCGTTGGCCTTGTTGCACGCGCTGGCCGACAACGGCGAGTGCGAGCTGCTGGCCACGGTGGTCAATCGCAAAGACAAAACGGGCGCGTCTGCCGCCGCCGTGGACGCCATCAATACTTATTACGGACGACCCGACCTTCCCATTGGCACCGACAAGCAAGGCCCCACCGACCTTCAACGCACCAGCCTCTACGCACCGGGATTGCGCGACGAGTTTCCCAACGACATCGGCCCGGATGACCGGGCGCCCGACGCGCTCGACGTTTATCGTCGCGTGCTCTCGGCGCAACCGGACGGCAGCGTGACCATTTGCAGCGTCGGCGCTTTCTCGAATCTCGCCGAGTTGTGCCGGCGCGCGCCGGATCTCGTTCGCCGCAAGGTTCGTCGTCTGGTGGTGATGGGCGGCGAGTTTCCCGCATCGAAGAGGCCGGAGACGAATATCCGAACCCATCGCGAGGCGGCGCAGGTCGTGGCCGCCGAGTGGCCCGGCGAAATCGTCTGGCACGGCTTCGAGGTCGGCCACGCTCTCATCACCGGCGCGCGCCTGAAACAGACCCCGAAGACAAATCCCGTCCGGCGCGCCTACGAATTGCGGCGATACCAAAACCGTCCTTCCATTGAAGGCGGCCAGCCCAGCTACGATCAGGCAGCGGCCTTGTACGCGGTGCGCGGGCCGGAGCCGGAGTTTTGGAAACTCAGCCCGCGGGGCCGCGTGGCAGTGGACGCCGAAGGCGTGGTCACTTGGCATCCTGACGCCGCCGGCCAACATGCCTACGTGACAATCGCCGGCGACCCGAAACGCATTGCCGAAGCCATCGAGTTGCTGATGATCGCGTCGCCGCGTACCAGCCGCTAAGGCATGGGCACGAGGCGGACGCGGTAGAATCGCCGGCTTGCGCCGGCAGCGCCGGGATCGGGCACGGTGACGGCATTGCCGGTGCCGATGATGACGTTTGATGTCAGATTGCTCCACGGGCCGGCAACAAGATCTCCGGTGAATTCCACGCGATAGAGTTTGTTGGTCACCGTGTCGAAGGTGACGCCACTGTCGCGGATGCGAAACGCGCTGGCGGCGTTGCGCGGGTGGGTGCCGGCGAGAAACTCTTGAAGATTACTGAAACCGTCCTTGTCGGGATCGGCGGTGGCAGCGGACAGCGCGTTTGTCCGAGTGCCGAAGCCGCCGAAGTAAAGTTGTCGCCACCAGTTGGGGATGCCGTCGCCCACGCTGTCAATCGCAACCGACGTGACGAGGCGGTTGGTGTTGTTGGCGGTGTTCGGGTCGGTCTCGATGGCGGTGACGGTGAGTGTGTTGTTGTAGGTGGCGGGCGTAACACCGGGAAGCCGGACGGTGCATTGGATGGTGGCGCCGGCGCCGAGGTCGAGTGTGCCGATGTTGGCGATGACGTTGTTGACGGCGTCGGTCGCGCAACTGCCTTGCGTGGTGCTGGCCGCGAGGAAGGTGACGCCGGCGGGAAGCGCGTCGGTGACGGTGACCGAGGTGGCGGCAAACGGGCCGAGGTTGGTGACGGCGATGAAGTAAGTCAGCGGGTTGTTGGCGGTCGCCGGCAACGGGGCGGCGAACTGGCTGATGGCGAGGTTGGCGGCGGGCACAGTGGTGACGACGGTGGCGGCGTTGTTGGAGCGGGTGGCGTCGAGTTCGTTGAGCGCGACGGTGGCGGTGTTGGTGAGGTACCCGTAGTTGCTGGCGGTGGCGACGATGGTGATGGTGGCGCTGGGCGCGTTGGTGGGAAAGTCGCCGAGGTCGGCGATGACGCGCTGAAAAGCGTCGGTGGCGCAAGTGCCCTGCGACGCGGTGGCGTTGAGGAAGACGACGCCGGCGGGGAGTGTGTTGCTGACGATGACACCGGTGGCGGCGTGCGTGGCGGAGAGATTGGTGACGGTGATGGTGTAGGTGATGTTGGAGCCGAACGAAGCGGGCTCAGGCGTGGCGGTGACGCCGACAGCGAGATCGGGAACGAGTTCGGCGAGCGCACGCCAAGCGTTGATGCGACCGTGGCCGTAGAACAGGTTCGTGCCACCGTCGTAGGTGACGCCGCCGATTTTGTCGCAAGTGCGCCGCATGATCTCTCGGACTTCAAGCGCGGTGAGGTTCGGGTTGACGGAAAGCAGGAGCGCGGCGACGCCGGCGGCGTGCGGCGTCGCGGCGGAGGTGCCGGAGAAATCGAACGTGGCGTCGGTGCTGCTGTAGCCGTTGGTGCCGGTGATGTCGAGCGTGGCGACCAGGTTCCATCCGCCGCCGCCGGGCGCGACGAAATCGAGTTTACCGGCGTACTGGCTGAAGTCGCTGCGGCGGTCGCAATCAGTGGACGCGCCGACGGCGATGGCGTTGGTGGCGCTGGCGGGATAGGTGATGTTGGTATCGAGGCCGGAGACGGTGTCGTAGCCGTTGATGAGCCAGCCGATGCCGTTGTAGTCGGCATCGAAGAACATGATGTAGAAGGTCGAGCTGGCGCTGAAGGACAACGACGTGTCGAAGCCGAGCGTCTCGTTGCCGTCGAACTGGATCAACGGCGTCAGCAGCCAGGCATACTGGTTGGGGGAGAGGTTTGGCGTCACCGCGGAGACGGAACCGCCCGTGCCGAGAAACGTGTCGGTGCTGTCCGGTTGCCACGCGGCGTTGCCGGCGAGCCACCAGCCATACGGGTTGACCGGCCAACTGTTGGTCGTCGGCTGGTAGTAGAACCAGAAAAACCAGTCCTCGAAATCCTGCCGGGGAAGCTTGCTGTTGAGGTGGGTGTAGCCGTCAGAACCGATAAGCCGGATGTTGTCAATGCGGATGATCTCGTTGGTCGGCGATGACGCGGTGGTCTGGAGGCCGAAGCCGATATAATAATTGGTTGTCCAACTCATACTGGGTTGCTGCTCAATAAACTCCTTCAACGATCCAACCGACAACAACGCCGGCAGCCATGTGCCGCCGGAGTTGCCGGTGGCGAAGAACACGGGACAACCCTTGCTCGCGCGGCCGAGCGTGACGGCGTAATCAATCGCCGCGTCAATGAACGGGTTCGGCGCGCCGCCGCCCCAACTGTTGCTGAGCACATCGGCGCGCGCCGCCGCAAACAAGATGGCGTTGCCGATGATCTCGTCGGTCGTGAACGCGCCCGTGTCGTCCGCGATCTTGATGGGCAACACGCGGCAGCCGCCGGCGACGCCGGCGACGAGGCTCGTGTTGTGGATGGCGGCGGCGATGCCCGCGCAGGCGGTCCCGTGCGCGTGGTTGCCAACGGGCGACGGATCGGCATCGTCGTTGGCGAAATCCCAGCCGCCCGGCGCAATGGCGAGATCGGCGTGGTTGGTGTCAACGCCCTCGTCAATGATGGCGATGACGATCGAGTTGGTGCCGGTTGTGATGTCCCACGCCGCCGTCGCGTTGATGTCGGCACCGGCGACGGCGCCGTTCTGGCCGGTGTTGTGGAGCGATTGTTGATACGGGAAAAGCGGATCGCCCGGCGTTTTGTGCCAGCGCAGTTCGCGGACGAAATTCGGCGCCGCCCAGCGCAGTTTCGGGTGCGCCGCGAGCCGGCGCGATACCGCCAGCGGATCGTCGGTCTTCGGCTTCGTCAGCCGCGCGAGATACGTGCCGCTGTTTGGCGGTCCCGTCGGGTTGATGACAGTCACGCCGCCGGCGGCGAGGTCGGCCTGCGCGTCGGCGAGCGTCACGTTGTCCGCGAGCCGAATCAATAGTTCATCGGTCGGCAACATCCGTGTCCGCGTCCGCGGGTCAACGAGCACCGGGTAAGCGAACCGCACGCCGGGTTCGCGAGCGAGCGTTTGCTGCCCACGCACGATTTCGAACCGTCCTTTGTTACGGAAGCTGGCGTGACGTTTCGCCACGGTGCCGGCAGGACGGGCGGGCGCTTTGTCGTTGGTGTAGCGCACTGCCATCTCGTCGGGCGCGCGAAGCAGGGGAATCTTCTTGCCGTCAGCGCCGAGGAAATGATCACGGGCGTCAACGGGCCGGGCAATGGCGGGAGCGGAATTGGTCTGGACGATGCCCGCCAGCTTGAACGGCAGCGGCAGTGGTGTCACCGCCCGAAGCAACGGGAGGAAGCACATGCACAGCATTGCCACGGCCAGCCGGTTGAACGTCGTAAACATGCGTCAGGGATGAGTACGTGACGTAACAGCTCCACGCAAGGGAATTTCGGCACGGTGCATTGCAGCAAGTGCAATTCACCCTATTTTCCTACTTGCTCGCAAGTTACTGGGAGGCGTATTCTTCGCGCCGAAGGAAGGAAGTCAAACGAACGACTGAAGTAATAACCAAAACATCCCGAAAACTTTCGGGATAAAATTCGCGCAGCTTCGGCTGCTGTCCAGAACGAAACTGAGAACTTCGACTCGATGGACACCGCTCAGAAGCGCGCCCCGCAAGGGGCGCGGCTGAAAGCGTTCCATCGAGGGCATCTCAGTGCCTGTTCTGGGGCGCAAGTAAGTGCGCCCCCTTTTGTTTGGCCAGTAGCGCGTCGCCAGCGTGGAGAGGAAGAGGCGATGAGAACTATCTGGATCGTTATGTTGTTGGGAATAGTCGGCATAACCCATGCCCAAGTGCCGCAGATGATCAACTACCAAGGCCGTGTCACTATCGGCGGCACTAATTTCACCGGCACAGGTCAATTCCAGTTTGCGCTTGTCAACGACGGTGCATCACAAACCTACTGGAGTAACGGCAGTGCTGTTGTGTCCGTTCCAGTGACGAAGGGGTTGTACAGCGTGCTGCTAGGCGACACGAACTTGACCAACATGGCGGCGTTGCCAGCCACGGTGTTTACCAACAGCGACGTGCGGCTCCGAATCTGGTTCAACGATGGCGTCAGTGGCTTGCAACAACTCAGTCCCGACCAGCGCGTCGCAGCCGTCGGCTACGCGATGATGGCTGGCAATGTTCCCGACGGCGCGATCACGAGTAACAAACTCGCCGTCGGTTCAGTTACGAGTGCTGCACTCGCACCGGGGGCGGTCACCACAGTAGCGATTGCCAACGGAGCAGTCGGCAGCGTTCAACTGGCAAACAACGCCGTTACTGCTGCAAATATCGCCACCGGTGCGATTACGAGTGCCAACATTGCCAGCAATACCATCACGGCAGCTAATATGGCATCAGGGGCGGGAGTTGTTCCCACCGGTGCCATCGTGCTTTCCCAAACAGCCAACAATGACGCCTTGACAGCGGCAGGGTTCACTCCGCTAACCGAAATCGACGCTTCGTATTGGGCGCAGGTGGCCGCGGCGGCCTCGTGGTCGCCGCGATGCAACTCTGCAGTGGTAGTATTCAGTAACAAAGTGTGGGTGATGGGAGGGGCAGTAGGCAGTTCCTCTGTTACTAATGATGTTTGGTCGTCATCAGACGGAACAAATTGGACAAGGGCTACCCCCGCTGCGCCGTGGCCTCCACGGGAGCTGTCGTCGGGGGTGGTGTTCAACGGGAAAATGTGGGTGATGGGGGGGAACCGTGGTAGTACGCTGTATAATGATGTCTGGTCGTCGTCGGACGGCACCAACTGGATTCAGGTGACCGGCGCTGCACCGTGGAGTGCGAGATATTCTCACCATCCGATTGTGCACGATGGGAAGATTTGGATAATCGGGGGAGGCACTAGCCCCAATACCGATTAGATTTTTCGTTCTTTGCTGGGGATGATTTCATATTGGATTGCGCCCTGCCATTCTTGGCGACGTAACAACCGGGGCCAACTTCCCACGGGTTGGCGCACCGCTCGTGGACAACTC
>VHCW01000066.1 GCA_016871575.1 Verrucomicrobiota bacterium | reverse complement strand
CGATGAACTTGGATTCGATCTCAACCTGCGTGGGAACGACATTGAAGGTGGCCAATATACGCTCGAAAATCTCAAGATTCTCGGGCGTGTTGCGCACATACACGGTGCGGGCGCGTTCAAAATAGGTCAGGCTGGTGCCCGTGGGGAAGGGCACGCCGGCGTCCGTGAAAAATTTCTTCAAGTCGTCCGCGCCGCCACCACCGGGGGACGGAGCGCCCGGCATGGCCGCGGCTCCGGGCAGCATACCGGGTGCGCCCAATTGCACCCCCAACGGGGACGCAGGAGCAGCACCGCCCGCTCCGCTCAGCAATGTACGAATGGAATCGGGACTCACGTTGTACGAGCGGGTAACGAGTTCGCCCTCGACGGCATCCGACGGCAAGAGGACGACAGCGGAGGCTTCGACGCGGTATTTCAAATTAGCCAACTGTGTGATGTACTTGAGCGCCTGATCCATCGGGACGTTGTGCAGCGAAAGCGTGATCGTCTTGCCTCCGCTCATGGGAGCCGGGGCTGGCGCCGGGGCCGGCGCAGGCGCGGCGGCGGCATCGGGCGCCGGAGCGGGTTCCGTGGGAACAGGCGACGGAGTTGATGCTCCGCCGCTGAGACCGGCACCGAGAACGATGTTGACGCCTTCGCCAGTCGGGTCCACTTTCCGGCTTTCATCGCTCAGGAACGTGACGACGTCGCTGATGGCAGCTTCACGAAAACGAATTTCAGGAAACTTGATGGTGGCAAGCTTGCGCTCGATTTTCTCCCGGTCGGCAGTACCCTGAGGCATTTTGACAACGTCTTTTTGTTCCGGCATCTTCACTTCGCCGCCGACACTGGGAATCCACGCCTCGGACACCTGCCAGAGACGCTGGCGCCGCGTGGCGTCCACGCCCTCGGCGGCAGCAGAATAACGAAGCTGATTGAGTTCCTGGAGGTTCTTGTAGGCGTCCTCGTTGTAGTGGTCAATCAACAGGACTTGTTTGTAGCGGTTCTCGGCTTCATCGTATTGGCCGGAGTTCATCAGAATGCGGCCTTCGCGGAAAAGCTTGCGGATTTCATCCTGCTTGGCCGTGAACTCGGGGGTCCGCGCCAGATTGGGGCGTTCGACGATGGCTTTGGGTTTCTTGCCTTCCAGTTTCTCGCGGTCTGCCTTGGCGGAAGCAGTTCGCTCGGCAACTTTCAGTTTGACGAGGATGTTTTCCGCCGCGCGATTGCTGGGATCGTATTCAAGGGCTTTCGTGGCGTGTTGTTTGGCTTTTTCCTTTTCGTTGGCGCGGAATGCCGCGTCGGCCAGTCGCCCGTGGGAATCGCTCAAGCCGCGAATGGCGCGGTCATAGTCTATTGCCGTCGCCTCGGCGCGGGGAAGGATTTTGACGGCCTGTTCAAACTTGGCAATCGCGGCATCATACTTGGTCTCGTAGTACAGTTTCAGGCCTTCGGTGATGAGCTGTTGGCCAACGATCTGGGATTCCTGGCGGCGGACAGCTTCCTCTTGGAGGGCGCGCGCTGTCGTCGGGTCAGCCGTGGGAGGCGGGGTGTACGGGGCCGGCGCAACCGGTCGATACGGCGCTGGACGCGGCGAAACGGCCGTGTCCGGCTGCACGTTGGTCGAGGGGCGGCGAGGGCCGAAATTGGTGGTCTGTGCCAGCAGGTCTGCGTCGTTGCAACGCGCGCTGTGGGCAAGACACAGGCCGCTCACCAGAAGGATGATGTACAGTTTTTTCATTGTGCCGTCTCCATTTCTACTTTGTCGCGCATACGGGGCGCGGATTGTTTGCAAATCACGGTTGTTTTTCTGCGCTGGATTTCACCTCAGCAGCCGCAGGTCTTACGGTCAGCTTCTTCCCGCTCCTGACGTTTTCGATTATCACTTCCCTGTCCTTGATGTCAATGACTTTATAGGTGCTGCGGCCAGCGGTAAAGGTCTCGCCGACGGGCTTTTCAAAAGGTTCCGGGTTGTCACGCCACAGGATGCGGGCGTAGGGTTTCGGATGCGTACCGGGGACGCCGAGCACCAAGACGATGGGGTCTTCGCCTTTGTGTTGAACGGTCAGTTCGGAACAATCCTCGGTGAGCATGACTCCGCGACGGTCAACGCGTCGGGTCTTGTGTTCGTACTTGGTGACAAAGTAGCCGGTCTTTCCAAATCGGTCGGCTATTTCCACACTGACCTTTTCGACGAAAAAGCTGCGCAAAACGGTTTTTTGGTCTTCTGCCAAAAAATTCACTTGGAAATTGTTTTTTCCGGTGCGGTTATAGTCCAGGAAGCGAAGTACGAACGGCTTGCGGACCACGCTTTCCAATGCAAACAAAGGAACCTTGGCTTGCGCCGCGGGCAGGTTGGTTTCGACAATCACTGGCGGGAACAACGCAACTGCGTTGGGGTTGACCCATCGGGGCGGTGATTCAAGCTTGGAGATTGTCTCATTGCACAGGCCGGGGTCAATGGATGCCAGAGACCGGTTGCCTGATTCAGGAAGATGCAGGCTGGTGCTGATGTTCCTGATCTTGAAAACAAGCGCAGCGGCCACAACGATCAGCAGCAACAGCGCGCCGGCCAGCAAGACTTTTTCTTGGTTTTTCTTGAGCCAGTCCATGGTCAGCGTTTCGGTTCCTTTTCCTTTGCGCGCAACTGGCCGTTGTCACCCAAAACCAATCCCATCTCATTCAGGAGACCATCCGTTTTCTCATCACTCGACTTCATAATAAAAGCCAGCCTCATATTGACACGCAAACGCGGCTCCCACTCGGGCGTCGTGGTGGTCTTTTTGTGATCGTCTTCGTCGTCTTCTTCCTTCGGGGCGGCAGCGGCGTCCGTCGCAGCGATTTCGTCCGGCTGTTTCCGGACTACTTCCTGCTTGATGGTGAGAAACTGTATCGCAAAGAATTTGTCACTGGTCGCGATCCGATTCAATACCCCCTGCAGAACCGAAGCGCGACAGGCAAAATCGAGCTCAAATGGGAAGGAAATATAATCTTTCCCCGATGGAAACTTGATCGCTTCGGGGGCAAGCGTTTCCCCGCCGCGACCGACGCCGGGCGGCAAAGGCTCAATCTCAACGCGTTTCATTGCGTAAATCTGTTCGACACGTGACTCGATCATGAGATCGGTGAGTTTTTTGACGACATTCAGTTGTTCGCCAATGGCAAGAATGACGTTGGGCAGGCCTTTATCCGGCACGTTGGTTGTGTAACGCCTGAAGCCAAAACGCCAGTTGTTCGGAGTGCTGATTTTCGCGGCTTTCACCCTGTCTTCCAATCGCGCGATGTCTTTGCGCAAATGCTGCGCGAACAGAATATTGTTCTTGATGTTGGCAGTCGGCTTGGTGATGGAGGCAAGGCGGCTGTCAAGCTCGCCGTTGAATTTCGCAAGCAGCTCGTGATTCTTGCCAGCAACGGCAACGTTGGAGTCGTTTGGCGTCGGGGTGTAATTCTGCAATGCCTGAAGTTGCTGCATTTCCGCAGCCAAACCGGCGTCCACTTGTTTGTGGGCTGTGTAGTGCTTCCACAGCAGCCAGATCTCGCAGCCGAGCACGACGACAAACACCGCCGTCAACGTCACCAGCAACTTGTTTTGTCTGAACCAATGGCTGTTCATGTCAGTACTTGATGGGTCTGGCCAGTTTCGCCCGCAAGACAAAGGTAAAGATGCCTTCCCGCACCATGGCCGGCGGTACCTCCATCTTGATGTCGTCCGTCTTGTCCAGGAAGGGAGACTCGCGTAATTGGTTTCTAAAGTCGTCCACCAAGGCAAGGTCCGCATCGCCGTGGTTCCCGGCGCCACTCAGCCGCAAATAGGCCATCGGGGCATTGCTGGCCACCGCGGAAACCGGACGCGCCGGTGCGGGTGTGTCGTCCGGGTCCGGATCCGTAATCTCTTCTTCAACCGACGTGACGAGATTGGTCGGAACCGCGTGCTCACTCGGGGTGATGGAAACGAGCCAGACGTTGGACACAAGGCGTCCGTTAAGATCTTCGAGCAAGGTCGGCCACCAAGTTCTGTCTTCAACCAGGGTGGCGACATTATCGATCCGCTTGCGCAGCTTGTCCGCTGCCTGCTGTTCTTG
Organism: Verrucomicrobiota bacterium; assembly: GCA_016871575.1. Taxonomy (GTDB): domain Bacteria; phylum Verrucomicrobiota; class Verrucomicrobiia; order Palsa-1439; family Palsa-1439; genus CAIKAP01. Next base: position 24,484 of record VHCW01000066.1, on the reverse strand, counting down.
GATGATATTGCCCTTGAGTTTGGACAGTTGCTTGACCTCTCGATTGACCTCGGCGAGTTGGGTTTGTTTGAGCACGGTGGCGCGTTGGTTAAACCCCATCAAGCACAGCGGAACCAAAAGCGCTCCAATGGCCGCTCCCGCGAGGTACGGACGCTTCTGGCGAGCCTGTTTGCGCTCCTGAACCGATCGCGGCAGTAGATTGACCTCAATGGGACACTCGCTCATTTTCCGCAAGGCAAGCCCGACGACTTCGCCCAGAAAATGCGCGCACCGCGCCAAATCGTCGCGCGACACGCCGGAGCCGAGTGTGACACTGCGGAAAGGATTGAAGTAGGCGACTGGAATCTGAAGTTTTTCTTTGAAGAAGCGATCGCAGTACGGCAAGATCGAGCTGCCGCCATTCAACAGGGCGCGATTGGGGGCGCTGCCGCCCTGCTGGGTGCGGTAGAAGTTGATCGAGCGCGCAATCTCCGAGTGCAACCGGGTCATCACGTTGCGGATGATCTTGCTGACCTGCGCCTGCTCAATGTCGGGCGGATCCTCGTAGGCGCCACCCAGCGCAACGAAACCTTTTTGCTTCTTCAACGCTTCCGCCTCATGGAACGTCTTACCGAACTCGGCGGCAATGCTTTGTGTAATGGCGTTGCCTGCAATCGGAATCGAGCGGGTGAAAACACGGCCATTTTCAATGAACAACAGGTTCGTTGTCCGCGCCCCAATGTCCACCATCAACGTGCACCCTTCCTGTTCGCCCTCGTTGTAACGGTAGGCGTTGTACAAGGCCATCGGCGCAACGTCCACCATCTCGGTCTGCAAACCAGCGCCCTCGACGCAGGTATTGATTTCCTCAATGATGTCGCTCTTGATCGCCAGCAACACCACCTCCAAGCCGCCGCCTTCCGTCGCTCCCAGCAACTGATAATCCCAAACCACTTCTTCAATGGGAAACGGCACGTTCTGCTGCGCTTCGTATTGAATGATCTGGAGAACCTTGGATTCCTCAACAGGCGGCAACTTGACAAAACGGGTGAAAACCGACTGCCCCGGCACGCAAAAGACGACCTTGCCGCTGCGAATGCCTTTTTCGCGGAGCAGGTTGCGAACGGCTGCCATCAACAATTCCTGGCGGTGTTCCTCGTGCTCGGGATCCAACCCGATCTCGGCGTGGTTGAAATTGGTCAGGCGCAAACCGCGCCCGCCGGCGTGAAACTCGCCGATCTTCACACTGGAGGCGCCTATGTCGAGGGCTAGGATTCTATCGGAGGCAAGCATCGTGTAGTGTAAATATCCGTGGATTACCGTGAAGATGAGGGCATGAGAATCGCTTCGTAATGTTCGTGGCCGATCATGGCCCAAGGGGTCTGCATGACGTTCAACAATGGCACCGCCTGCGGCGTGAACTGCTCCCACCAGCGTTGATTGGAAACCGGATCGCTCAACGCGTGAAACAGCCGGTCGCGATAGTACAACAACACCGCCACCGCCTCCACTCGCCCGCCGCCGTAGCGCCGCACGGCGTTCGGGTGCATGAACATCGCGCTGTTGTGGGCCGCGTTCTTATAGACGTGGACATGGGTGACTTCGCCCTTGAACAGTTTCGCCTGGTTGCCCTTGCCCAACAACGCGTAGTAAACCAGTTTCACATCGTCCGCCCATTCCATCTTCGTCTCAAATTGCACTTGAATCCGCAGCCAGTCGCGAAACAACGCCGGAGACTTGTCGCTGATTTGCCCGCCGCTGGCGCTGTAGTTGGGTGCCTGCTGCAACATATTCCGCACCGTCTTCAGACGGAAATCGCCGGGACCCGGTTCGGGCGCCGGCGCTTGCGCATACGCGACTGCAGCCGACATCAGAATGGCAACCAGACCAATCTGTCGAACATTCATTACTTCCTCCTGTTACTCGTGTTCTGCCTGTTCACAGGGCAACATTGATACGGGAAGTCCTCCTTCTGGTCAACTGTAAAGATGAAAGCGGCCAAAAAAATTTTCAGGACACTGCTCCGCTCCAACAAAGCTTGAATAAGCGCGCCAGTCCGTTAGTCTTTCTTGGCAATGCAGATGATACGAATGTTTTTGATTGTTTCGTTGGCGTGGCTCGCCTCCGCCGGTGCGGCGACGCCCCCTGCCCCATCGCAAGTCTCCACCAATTTCCCGGGACCGTTGTTGCAGCGGTTCCTGCAAGGACCGATGCGCGACGTGCAGGAGATCGTGTTCGCCGTGCGCGTGCCGGGCCGCGACCACTGGTACGTCACCTTCGGCAATTACTCGGATTACTCTGATTACGCGCAACGCCTCGGCTTCAAGAAGGAGGACGACGTCTATTGGGGCTACGGCGAAGGCGGTCGGCTCTGCGCGATGGACCTGCGCACCGGCAAAATCCGCGTGTTGCTCGATGACCCGAAAGGCGGCGTCCGCGACCCGCAAGTCCATTACAGCGGACGGAAAATCCTCTTCGCATACCGCAAGGGCGGCACCCATCCGTTCCACCTGTACGAGATCAACACCGACGGCACCGGCCTGCGCCAACTCACCGACGGTCCCGATGACGACATCGAGCCGACCTATTGTCCCGACGGCAGCATCGTGTTCTGCTCGTCGCGTTGCCAGCGGTTTGTGAACTGCTGGTACACGCGCGTCGCCACGCTCTACCGTTGCGATGCCGACGGCAAGAATATCCGCCTGCTCTCTTCCAACAACGACCACGACAACACGCCGTGGATGTTGCCCGATGGACGGGTCCTGTACATGCGCTGGGAGTACGTGGACCGCAGCCAGGTTCATTATCATCATCTCTGGACAATGAACCCCGACGGCACCGCGCAGACCGTTTTCTATGGCAACATGCACGGCGGCATCGCCATGCTCGACGCCAAACCGATTCCCGGTTCCAACAAGGTTGTCTCCATCTTCTCGCCCGGCCACGGGCGCCCCGAGCATCTCGGCCCCGTTGCGATTGTGGACGCAAAACTCGGCCCCGATGACCTCACGGCGGCGCGCAAAATCAGCAAGACAGGCGATTGGAAAGACCCCTATGCGTTCAGTGAGGACTGTTTTCTCGTCGCCCATCCCAAGGGTCTCTACGTGATGGATGGCACCGGCGAAGCCGAATTGATCTATCAACTCACGCCCGAAGAAAATCACCTCCACTGCCACGAGCCGCGCCCCATCACACCGCGCCCCTACGAACGCGTCATTCCCAACCGCGCCAACCTCGCGTCCCCCACCGGCGAACTGTTCCTCCAAGATATTTATCATGGACGCAACATGAAAGGCGTCAAACGCGGCGACGTCAAAAAACTCCTCGTCCTCAAGCAACTGCCCAAACCAATCAACTTCTCCGGCGGCATGGAACCACTCACCATCGGCGGATCGTTCACGCTCGCCGAAATCGTCGGCGAAGTGCCCGTCGAATCCGACGGCTCCGCCTACATGCAAGTGCCCGCCCTGCAATCGTTGTTCTTCGTCGCGCTCGACAAGAACGACATCGCCGTCAAACGAATGCACAGCTTCGTCACCGTCCAGCCCGGCGAAACCACCGGCTGCATCGGTTGCCACGAACATCGCCAGAGCACGCTGCCCATCAACGCCAAGCTCTCCGAAGCGATGCAGCGCGCACCCAGCCCTGTCACGCCCATCAAGGATGTTCCCGCCGTCCTCGATTACCCGCGCGACATCCAGCCGATCCTCGACCGCCACTGCGTTTCCTGTCACAACCCCGACAAACGCGACGGCGGCGTTGACCTTTGCGGCGACAAGACCTCGATGTACACCATCAGCTACTGGACGATGCGCACCCGCAACCTCGTCAACGACGCCCGCAACGAAGCGCGCGGCAACCGCGACCCGTACACCTACGGCAGCGCCACCAGCCGGTTGATGAAACTCATTGACGGCAGCCATTACAAAGCCGCGCTCACCGACCTCGAACGCAAAACCATCCGGCTCTGGATCGAAACCAGCGCCACCTATCCCGGCACCTACGCCTCGCTCGGCTGCGGCTTCTATTTTGTCCATCTGCCCATGAACGAAATCAAACAACGCTGCGGCGACTGCCACACCACCACCATCAAAGACCGACGCGGCAAGAAAATGACCACGCTGGCCTTCGGCGACGACTGGGGGCACCGCACCGAGCCGTACTCCAATCTCACGCGCCCCGAAAAGTCGCTGATCCTGCGCGCCCCGCTCGCCAAGGAAGCGGGTGGCCTCGGATTGTGCGAAGAAGCAACCTTCAAGGACGCCAACGACCCGCTCTACAAACAAATCCTCGCCTCCGTCAAAAACGCCCATGATCGCCTCATGGCCGGCAAACGATTCGACATGCCCGGCTTCCGGCCCAACCAACATTATATACGCGAGATGCAGCGATTCGGTTTCCTCCCGCAGAACCTCGCGCCCGACGCGCCGATTGACGTGTACGCCACCGACCGCGCCTATTGGAATTCCTTCAACCATCGGCCAACCAAGCCCCAGTTCACATCTCGTTAACGAAATTCGTCGCGAAAAAATCGCGCAAATTGATTGCAGTAGCGGAAATGTAATGTTACGTTTCCACGCAACCGGGCAAGCACTTTCGTATTGACCTCTTGTTGAGGCGCAAACAATGAAACGCCGCAGTTCTGTTTTTATCGTGCTTCTGGGCACACTGACGCTGGCTGTTCTCACGCAGGCGGCTACGAACTATTGGGACAATGGCGGCACGACCAATATCTGGACGACCGTTGGGAATTGGGACACGTCCCCTGATGGCACCGGTGGTGATCCCGGCACGGTGACCGGCGCCGGGTACGTCGGGTATTTCAACATCATCGGGCTGAACTCGGATGTGACTGTGATGTTGAACGCCAACCTGATCATCGGCGGTTTGGTCTTCAACACGTTTGGTGCAACCACCTTCGTAACGGATGGCAGTAACCGTCGCATCACGATCGGCGAATTTGGCCTCACAATCCATGGTGGCGCAGGACCGGTAACGATTGGGTCCTCGGTAAACACTTTGAGAATCCCGTGGACGCTCAGCGCCAGCCAGACGTGGCAGAACAACTCTGACAACACTTTCACCATTGCGGGCAGTCAGGCAATCACCTTGAACGACGGTGTGGTATGGACGATTGATGGTTCAGGTGACATTGTGCTCGGGAGCGGCGCGATCGGTTTGCAAACTGGTGGCACTGCCGCCCACATAGTCAAGAATGGCACCGGCGCATTCCAGACTGGCGCCAACAACACCTTTACCGGAAGCTTTACATTAAACTCCGGGTCCTTGCGGTTGGGCAATGACGGCGCCGTGGGCAACGCTGCCAATATCCTCACCCTCAACGGCGGCACCTTGACGTCGGGTGGTACGGGGAACCGCACGATTGCCAATCCGGTCAATTTCGGCGGCGCTGTCCAGATTGGAGCCGAGACCGCCTACACTGGCACCTATACGTTCAATGGCTCTACAGCGCTCACTACAAACAGCGCGCTGACGACCGTCGTGGATACCACCTTCAATGGCAACATCAGTGAAACCGGCGGTTCATGGAGCCTGACCAAGTTCGGCGCCGCCACGATGGTGCTCAACGGCGTCAACACCTACACCGGCGGCACCATTGTCAATGAAGGCGTGCTCACCGTTTTCAACACCAACGCGCTTCCCAATTACAACGCGCCGGGACAACTCACCGTCGCCAGCAACGCGGTCATCGGCGTCCGCGTCGGCGGGGCCGGCGAGTGGGATGCCGCCTCGGTAGAAGACATGCTCACCAACGCCAACATGGCCGCCGGCGCGTTCCTCGGCTTCGACACCACCAGCGGCGATGTGCCGATTGCCGACGGCCTCTCCGATACTGCTGTTTCCATCGGCATCGCGAAACTCGGTAGCGGCCTGCTCACGTTGAGCGGCTCCAACGATTACACCGGGGGGACGATGCTGAAGGGCGGCATCTTATCGGTCGGCTCCTACAGCAATCTTCCGTCCGCCGGGCCGCTGATTTTTGACGGCGGCATCCTTCAGATCACCGGCACCGAGATCGCCGACTTGAACCCGTACCTCATCCACTGGCAAGCCGGCGGCGGCGGACTGGATGTCAACGACGCCAGCCACACCGTCACCGTCAGCAACAGTTTCACGGGAACAGGCGGTTTGACGAAAACCGGTCTCGGCACAATGGTCCTCTCGAACAACGCCGTCACCATCGGCAACGCCTTGATCGTTGAGCAGGGACACTTGATCCTCGACAACGCGGCTGTGACGAACACCACAAGCAGCGCCTTGGATTGTATTGGCAACACACCGGGCAACACCGCCACGCTGACGCTACAAGGCAACAGCGTCTATTCAACATACGACCTGAGGTTGGGCACCAACGCCACGAGCAAGGGAATCCTGGTCATCAAGGACAATGCCTTGATTGTCGGGCGCCAGTTCTTCTTGGTCGGCCATAACAGCACCGGCATTGTCTATATGACGGGCGGCGCGATCAACAATGTCGGCAACAACCTTCGCGTTGGAAATGTCGGCGTTGGCGCCTTCTATCAGAGCGGCGGAACAGTCTATGCCGGAACCCAGACTCATATTGGATACAACGCTGGCGGTTATGGGTTCTATCAGATGACCGGTGGCACTTTGAGCAATGCACAATGGGTGCAAATCGGAACGGGCGCTGCCAACAATCCCGGCTTGGGAGTGCTCTATCAAACCGGTGGAGAAATCCTCACAACGCACGCCACACAAGGCATCCTCCTTGGCAACAATACCGGCACCGGCGTGGTCTATCAGACCGGTGGCATCGTCAGCAGCGTCTCGCCGCTTTATCTTGCCTACAATAACGGCGGCAGCAGCTCCTACGGCGTGTACACCATTTGCGGAACGGCCACGGCCGCGGTCGGGAGTGTCAATTTCAACAACACGGCAGCAGCTACTGCGGTCGGCATCCTCAACCTCACGGACAACGCAGTTCTGCAAGCAGGCCGCATCTATGAGAATGGCGCGAGCGGATTGTCCATTGTCAATTTCAATGGAGCGGTGCTTCGCGCCAGCGCAAACGCAACCAATTTCATGCAGGGCCTCGACTACGCCAACGTGTTCAGCGGCGGCGCAATCATTGATTCCTCCACCAACACCATCACCATCGCGCAAAACCTACTCGCCCCATCGGGACAAGGCATCACCAACATCCCATGGGCCGGCGACCTGACCGGCTACATCGGCGCGCCCTACGTGGACATCAGCGGCGGCAACGGCACCGGCGCAACCGCCGTGGCGATCTTCGACTACACCACCGGCTCCGTCACCGGCATCGTCATCACCAGCGCCGGCTTCGGGTATCAACCCGGCGACACGCCAACAGTCACCTTGGTGGGCGGCGGCAACAGCAACTACGTCGTCGGCGCGGCTTCCGTCACCGACAACAGCAGCGGCGGCCTCACCAAGCTCGGCACCGGCATCCTCACGCTCACCGGCACCAACACCTACACCGGCGGCACCGCCATCAACGAAGGTGTTCTCAGCACCCTCAACACCGACGCCCTCCCGCAATACAACGTCGCGGGCAAAGTCACCGTCGCCAGCAATGCGGTCATGGCGTTCCGCGTCGGCGGCGCCGGCGAGTGGGACGCCGCCCAAATTCAAGACGCCGCCACCAACGCGACGCTCACCGCTGGCGCGCTGCTCGGATTCGACACCACCAGCGGCAACGTCGCCATCGCCAACACCCTCTCCGGCCCCATCGGCTACGCCAAACTCGGCGCCAACACTCTCTCGCTGACCGGCGCCAACGATTACACCGGCCCGACGTGGCTCTACGGCGGCACCCTCAGCGTCGAAACCATCGGCGACGCCACCACCAACAGCAGCATCGGCTGGGGCAACGAGCTTCGGTTCAGCAACGCTGGCACGCTCCAAGTGACTGGTTCCGGCAACTACACCACTGGCCGCAACATCACGAATCTCACCGCGACCACGATGACGTTGGACATCACCAACTCGGCAGCCACACTCACGATCAATGGCAACGTGCAAGGCAGCACCGGCACTGTGACCAAGGAAGGGCTGGGAACGTTGGTGCTTGCCGGGACAAATAATGCCAACATCATCTACGTTAATACCGGGACGCTGACGCTCGCTGGCGATACGACAACCGGCGGCAACATTGGCGTCGGCAGGTTGGCTGGCGTACCGGCTGTTCTCAACATCCAGTCTGGCACGATCATTCCCGGAGCCAACCTGATTGCAGGTAACCTCGCCAACTCGACCGGTATTGTCTATCAAACAGGAGGCACGGTGAGTCCTGTCACAGCGCTGCAAGTCGGCGGCACTGCCGGTTCCTATGGCGAATATCATCTCTACGGCGGCACGCTCAATGCCGGCGCCAACCTCTACATCTGCGTAAACGCCAACACCATCGGCATCTTCGAGATGACCAATGGCATCATGACAGCCTCGACTTTGCAGATTGCGCGGAATAACAACGCCAATGGATGGAATCAATTGGCATACTACTATCAATCCGGCGGGACAGCGACGGTCACGACGCTTCACATGCTGGGCGCCGGCGCATCGCCCGGCACGAACACCGCCCATTTTATTGTCAGCAATGGCGTCTTCTCCGCCACCACATTTAGTTCCTTGGCGGCTGCCCGCATGAGTACGGGACATGTATATTTCGGTCAAGGCGCGTTGGTGACGTTGCCTGCATTCCCCACGACGCGTGGCGAAGGCTCTCATGTCGAACTCACCTTCGACGGCGGCCAACTCACCCCGCTGGCCGCCAGCGCCAACTACATGTCCAATCTCACTCGCGCCGTCATCACCACCAACGGCGTCATCTTCAACACGCCTGCTGGCCGCGACATCACGATTGCCCAAAACCTCGAAGACGCCACCGGCCACAACGGCACACTCACCAAGACCGGCGACGCCGTGCTGACGTTGACCGGCACCAACACCTACACCGGCGGCACCGTCGTCCAAGCCGGCGCGCTCGTCGCCGCTCACACCAACGCGCTGCCGCGCTTCGACCAATCCGGCAACGTCACCGTCGCCAGCAACGCCGCCATCGTCGTGCGCGTCGGCGGCGCCGGCGAATGGGATGCCGCTTCCATTGACGCGCTCCTCAACAACGCCAGCCTCGCCGACGGCGCCGCGTTCGGCTTCGACACCACCAGCGGCGATTACACCAGCGCCACCCTCATCACCGGCAACATCGGCCTCATCAAACTCGGCGCCAACGCCCTCACCATCGCCAACGCCAACACACACGCCGGCGGCGCCATGCTCGTGGCCGGCTCGATTCGCATCGGCCACAACGACGCCTTCGGCACCGGCACCCTCACACTGGCCGGCGGCACGCTCACCTCCGACGGTACGGCGACCCGCATCATCGCCAACCCGCTCCAACTTGATGGCAACATCCAACTCAGCGACTCCATCAACATCGGCTGGCTCGTGTTCACCGGCTCCGTCACGTTGACCGGCGACCGCACCATCACCGTCGTCACCAACGCCGCCTTCACCGGCGTCGTCAGCGGCGACTACAACCTGATCAAAACCGGTTCCGGCGCGTTGATTCTCTCCAACGCCAACACCTACACCGGCAACACCACCATCAACGCCGGCCTCATTCGCGCCGCCAACAACGACGCCCTCGGCGCCAGCGGCACCATCACCCTCAACGGCTCCGGCGCAAAACTCGAATTGGCAGACGGCATCACCATCTCCCAACCGCTCATCATCAGCAACACCGGCAACGACAAAACCCTGCGCCTCCAAAACGGCGCCACCACCGGCGCCTACGCCGGCGACATCACCATCAACGAAACCGGCACTGACAACTTTGACGTAACCGTCTTTTCCGGCGGCACACTCACCATCTCCGGCCTCATCGGCGGCACCGGCACCGCCGGACTTACCAAAGGCGAAGCCGGCACGCTCATCCTGACCGCCACCAACACCTACACCGGCAGAACCCTCATCAACCGGGGAACACTCATCATCAGCGTCCTCACCAATGCCGGCGCCGCCAGCTCTATTGGCACCGGCACCGACAACCCCTCCATCCGCATGGGCAACGCCCAATACACCGGCACCCTCCTCTACATCGGCGAAGGGACTGCCACCGACCGCCCCATCCAAATCGGCAGCGGCACCGCCAGCGAAACCGGCGGCACCACCATCCGCAACGACGGATCCGGTCCAATCATCTTCACCGCGCCCAACTTCAATACGCCGTTTGCCACCGCCACCGCGAACCGCAACCTCACACTTGGCGGCAGCAACGCCGACGCCAACGAAATCCAAGGCATCATCGCCGACAACAACTACGGCGGCAGCGGCACCGTAGGGCTGATCAAAACCAATGCGGGCCACTGGATTCTCTCCGGCGCCAACACCTACACCGGCCCGACCGCCGTCAACGGCGGCACCCTCAGCGTTAACGGCGCCATCTCCAACAGCGCCGTCACTGTGCGCAGCGGCGGCACATTCGGCGGTAACGGCTTCGTCGCCAACCTCACCATCAACGCCGGCGGCCTCAGCCCCGGCAACTCCGCCGGCACACTGACCGTCGGCGACCTCACGCTCACCAACAATCCGACCCTCATCTTCGACCTTGGCACCGCCAGCGACATGGTGATCGTCACGCAACTGAAATGGACCGGGCTGATGGAGACCAACTGGTTCATCCTCCGCGACGCCGGTGGCCTCACCGAAAACATCTACACGTTGTTCCAGGCCACCACGCTCAACGGCGCGCTCGGCGCCGGCACCAACTTCACCAACATCGCCGGCACCGGCCGCTACGGCTCGCTCTTCATCGAAGGCAACGACATCAAACTCACCGTCATCCCCGAACCCGGCTCCGCAATGCTCGTCGGCGCGGGGTTGCTCCTCATGGTCCTGTTGCGCCGGCGGCGCTCGTAATCCGCTGAAAGAACGCCTTGTTCCGGGGATGGTCCGGCGCGTGTCCGGCATAGCGGACGTAAAGATGTTCCTTGACGATGCGCTCCCAATCCTTCGCCAACACCGCCGCCACAAACTCCGGCTTCAGATTGTTGAGTCCCTCGGTGTAGGCGAAGTCCAGCAACGTTTCCTCTTGTCGCTGGTCGAGGCCGGGATCCGTTGCGCGCAACGCCGCCAGCGTCCGTTCCAAGTCCGCGCGCAATCGCTGCTCCGCTTCTGCTTTTGTGCAACCCTTTGCAAACAGCGTCTTGTCCCACACCGCCTGCCGCCAGCCAATCCGTCGGCCTTGTGGCGTCGAGTACGGATACAACCGCCCATCGGCGCGCAATCCGAAGTTGTCGCCGTTCGCCGCGCGCTGGATGTACGCCACGAAATCGTCACTGATCCCAACCGCCACTGCCTTGCACCATTCGAGATGGAAACGAACGAAGTGAAGTTCATCCCAGTAATGCGTGCTGCCTTCGTCGCCGCGCTCATAAACGAGCGCAACCGTCCCGTCGTCAAGTACGGCGATGTCGGAGTACGAGGACGGATGCGGCCAGATCGTCCGACCCACGCTCCACGTTGCGCCTTCGTCGCAGCTCACACGGACAGTGAGATTCGTCCGACCGTAAGGATGCTCTTTTTGTCGAAACGGCGACGCCGGGCTGGAGAACAGCAGCCGCCCCTTGTCGTATCGCTCAACCGCGCCGTGACAACGCGGCGTGATCAATTCCTCCGCCCTTCGAACCGGCCCCCACGTCGCGCCGCCGTCCTTGCTGACGGCCACCCGATGACGCAGATTGGCCGGTGAATCTTCGGAGCTTTCGTCGCGGCTGACGAGCATCAACTCGCCGTTGGCCAACTCGACCAACTGGCATTCACTCGTGTTCACGCCAACCGAGCCGCCAAGTTTCCACGTCGCGCCGCGGTCATCGCTGTAGAAACAGTGCGCGAAACTCCGCAGCCGGCCGCCGCCGGTGTCCTCGCGATGCCGCGCCGGCACGACAAGGCGCCCGGACTCGAGTTGCACCATCGCATTGCCAGGCCCGACGCCGTAGCGTTGCGCCCAGCCTTTCTCCCACTCGGTGCGGCTCTTGGTCTTGCCGCCGAGCTTGTCCCATTCGGGCTTGGTGACCTGCTCGTGAATCGAGACCGGCCCCTGCCACGTCGCACCGCTGTCCGTGCTCGTGAAATAGGCGTACTGCTTTTTGTCGCGCAGGAAGAAGAGCCAGATTGTCTTCGCGTCGCGCTCGATGCCGACGGTGATGTCGGTGCAACAACGGTTGCCGTCGTCGAAGATGACCTGCTCGGCGCTCCACGTGTGGCCTTTGTCGCGGCTGCGCTTGCAAACGATGTCGGTGTTCCCGACGTCGCCAGGGCCGTCGTTGCGTTTCTCGGCGAAGATGAGCAGGTCACCGTTGGGTGCCTGAAGGATCGCTGGGATGCGGTAGTTCGGCCGGTTCTTCGGAGCGTTCGGAAATACAAGCGTCGTCTCGAACAACGGCGCCGCCGCGCACAAATTGCCGGTCAGAAACAGAAAAATCAGCAACGTTTTCATTTCCGCAACGCCGTCTCGATGCTTGCAGCCACGGCCTTTGCGAGCAGTTCGTAGCCTTCGGGTTGGAAGTGAACGTCGTCCGGCCGGCCGACTTTCTCCATCACCGGCAACACCACTGAGTAGAGATCGTCAATCGCCACCCCGTTTCCCTGCATCACTTTCAGCGCGACTTTGTTCCTTTCCGCGATGCTGTCGAACTTGCGCGTCGGCGTGAGCACGCCCCCCTTCGGCACCGGCGTGGTGGTGGCAAAGATCAGTTCTGCGCCGGTGGCTTTCATCTGTGCGACGAGTTTGCGCAAGTTCTCGGCGTACAGCTCGCGCGAGGCGCGCTGGGTGGTCTCGGACGCGAACTTGGCATCGTGCAGGCCGAAGTTGAAATGGATCACGTCCCATTTGCTGTCGCCGAGCCATGATTTCATGTTCGCGAGGCCGACTTCGGTAGCGCCGCCGTTGACCGGGATGCGGTGGACGTTGGCCTTGCCTTTCAGAAGCGCGCGTACTTGTAGCGTGTAGCCAATCGAAATGGAATCGCCGATGAGCAGCACACGCGGCAAGCCCGGCTCGTCCTTGATCGGGCGGATGGCAAGATTCCGTGGATTGTCGGAATCAGCGACTGTCTCGCCTTCGTTCAGCTTGCGCTTGAGTGCCTCAGCTTTGGCCAGCAACGGCGCGAACGCGGGATTCTGCGCGAGGATCGCTTTTCGAGTGGCCTCCTCGTATTCCTTCTGGGCCTTGCGGTAATTCAACGTGACTTCCCTGCTGCGCTCAGCAGAAAACTTCGCCCGGTCAGCCTGATAAAGTTTACGCGCAGCGTTGAATTTCGCCGTGGCCGCCCTCATTTCCGTCGTCCTCGATGCGACAGCTTTGGCTACGGCGATTTGTTGTGTTTCATCGGGTGTCAGCGCGGCGCTGGCAACGCTGCAAAGAAATAGGAAAAACCCGATCTTCATTTGAGTATGATGAGTTCTGTGCGATGGAGTTGTTGGTTCACGTCTTCGATCTCGAACACACACTGAAACTCCGCTTCTCCAATATCAACCGAAAACTCGTAGGGAAAAACCTCGTCGGTCAACTCCTGCCACGCGCCGTCGCCCTGACGCCAGCGCAGCTTCGCTACGATGACGTCTTCCGGCAAAGCCTCGCTATAGACAAACGCGCTCGTCAATCCGCGTCCTGCCCGCAACAACATCGCGTGCACCGGCCCGGCGTTCGTGTAACTGCCGGAACCGAGCGCCGGCGACTCGGCGTACAGTTTCGCCTGCAACCGCGGCTTCACCGTCGCCGGCAGCGCGAACGTCGCGAGACCTTTCGGCGCGACTGCCACTGCGAGCCGGTTCGACGCGCACTCGACGAGGTCGCGGTTCAACGTCAACGTCGCGCGTTCTTCGCGGAACGACTGGTTCATCAGCGCGAGATAGAACTTGCCGTTGCCGTAACCGGCCAGCCAATCAAACTGCCGGTTGTCGCACGTAAGCAGGCCACGCGGCAACCAGAGCCGGACGTTCTCATCACCGGCAAACCGGCCCGGTTTCGCGCCGTAGATGCGGACGCGAAAATGGCTGCCCGCGGCGCTTTCGGTGGGGAAATCAATCGCGCCGCGCGACCGCTCGAACGCGTCGCTGACGAGAAAGTCGAGCACCGCACCGGCGAAATCCCAAGCGTGACCGGGATTGACCGTGGCAAAGTTCCAGTCCCACGGCATCCGCTCAACGGCGTCGGGCGACTCGGCGATGAGCGAATCCTGTGAGCGGTTGTCGCCCGGATAATTGCCGAACCGGCCGACCATTCCCCATCGAGCGATATCGCGGAGAAAATCGTCGCGCGCGAGACCAGCGACGCGCATCAACGCGCCGTGGACGTTCATCCAGTATTCCATCGGATACGCCGGCGACGGCGTGCCGAGCCGCGCAATCCGCCACGCCGGCACGGTCTGCTCCGATTTGTGCAGCGGTTGCGGCGGCGGGAAACCCCAGATGTTCCGGTGCCGGCCGATGGAATGCGGATGCACCGGCACCAATCCACCCTTCTCCATCGTCACCATCGTGTCCGGCGGAAGCGGATAAAGGTTCAACGTCGCAGCAACCCGGTACGCGGCCTCGACAGCCGCCGGTGTGTCGGCGCGTTCCACGGCGTCAAAGAGTCGGCCTTCCTCGGACGCCGATTTTGCCGGTGTTCCGGTAATGTTCCGAAATACTGGCGTTCTATGTTGGAAGAGCGCATCGAGGCTGGTGAGTTGCGCGGCGCCGATGTACGGCCCGCCGACTTTGCGCGTGGCGCTGCGGGCCTGCTTGTTGTCGGTGTTGTCGTACGGCGCAAAGACGTTCGTGCGGCGCGAGAGCGCAAACTCGACCGCGGGCCGGGCGCGTTGGCGGAAAAACTCCTCGTCGTCGGTGACGATGGCAGCGGAAAGCCCGTAGAGCGGTGAGAACGGTTTGAAGACGCCGGTTTTGTCGGTGAAGTAGTCGTAATATTTTTGTTGCGGGTCCCACATCGCGTGCGGCCCGTCAAGGAATCTCATCACGCGCTCCAGTGTGCCGTTCAGCGAGCCGGAGCCGGAGTTGTCGCGCTGGTCGCGGAACCCGTGGATGTCGCGCGCAATGTACCGGTACGTTTCCTTCCAGTCGCCGGGGCGTTCGAGGCAGTGGAACGTGAACCGATACGGCACGCCGGCTTTCATTCGTGATTCCGCGCCGCCAAGCAACGGCGCAAACAACACCGGTTTGAGCCGCCCGTTTTCAAGCTGGAGCATGAAACCGAACCGCGAGTCGGCGAGTGTCGGCAGACGGAACCGGCACTCGCGCGGATCGGCGACGAGCGCGACGTTGCCGGCCTTCGTGGCAACGTGGGCGCGCGGCAGTTTCAAGTCGGCTTCGCTCATGACGAAGTTGAACTGCTTGTGGCCGCGCGCGGCGCATTCCTGCGGAACCGGCAGTGTGTCTTTCAGCGGCGCGTCCGGCGCGCCGGTGAATGCGACGCTGTAGAACGCATCGCGTTTCGGCGTGAGCGTGAAGGTAATCTCGGTGTCGCGGATCTCGGCGGCGAAGTCAAACTCTGGTTGTGAGTCGTGAGTTCCACGGACTATCTTCCGGTGGCCGACGGCAAACGGATCGTTCTTGCCGCCCCAGCGGAGTGCGACACGCGGGGCGGTGACATAATCCGGGTGGCTGGGATTGCGTTTGAGGTGCGGGTCGGTCTCGCTCCAAATCACGGTAAACTCCGGCGCGAGCAATGCAGCGAGGGCGATTGTCAACATGATGGTTTCGAATCTTGCCGGTAGGCGCGTGGCGAGCAGCCAACCTGACGGCGAAAGACGTTGGCGAAATACTGGCTGGACGCGAAACCGCAATCGAGCGCGATGTCGGTGATGGCGCGGTCGCGCTGTTGGCGCAAAGCACGACAGGCGGCTTGCACGCGGAGGTGCGTCAGGTACTCAATTGGCGCCATGTTCGTCAGCTTCCGGCAATGATGAACGAACGTCGTCGGCCCGACGGCGCAGCGTTCCGCCATCGCCGCCAACGTCCACGGTTCACCGAGGTTGTCCGCGATCTGTTTGAGGAACAACTCGACGCTGCGCCGGCTGCTGCTCAACGACGAACGCACCGGCACGCGACGTCCACGGAACAGTTCCAGTAGCTGGAGGAACAGTTCGTTGATGGTGACGGCGAGCTTCGAGACGTTGTTGTCCTGCACGGCCTGGCAGATGCCTTGGAAGCCGTGACGGATTTCCGACGGTGCGGGCCAGAGCGGCTGTTCGTTGCCGCGCAGGTAACGCGTCAACGCAGCGAGATCGCTCGGCGTCAACACCAGCCACTCCGGCCAGCGCCAGCTTTGGTGCGGGTGTCGGATGCCGACATCGAGGATCAACCACGCGAGCCGGCCCGCGCCGATGCGCGGGTCGCCGAGCTGGTGCGGTTGCCACGGACGCGTGATGAGAAGCTGGTCGGGCTGCATCACGGCGTTGCGGTTGTCCACCCGCAACGGCATCCGGCCACTTTCCAGAAACGTCAACTCGATCCCCTCATTACGGTGCAGCGGCAGGCCCCAGTCTTGCGGGCTGCGCGCGTCCCAGAACCCGACGCTGCGCACGCCGGGCAACGCGTGTGCCGGCAGGCGTCGGCCGGGATAGGTGCCGCGCGCGAGGGCTTCAAGCCGCAATGCGCCGGCGCGCACGGCCTCGACCACCGGACGACAGGTGTCGGCCCGGTGGACGTGGCCGTGTTCGCGGAAAACGATGGGGCGCTGGCTCACGACTTGTAAAATCCTTCAACTGAACAGAACCGCAAGCATTCCGTCTGACTGGTAGCGTATTCTGCCACCATGAACAAGAACCAAAAAATCTCTATTGGCATCAACATGGAATTCGTGCGGCACGCCGACAAGTCCTTCGAGTGGGGCGTCCGGAAGGCCGCCGAACTCGGTTACAAATACGTCGAACCGATGGTTCACTGGGGTCGCGAACTGCTCAGCGAGGCGGGCTACTTCCACAGCGTCTCGATGCTCGACGATCCGCTCCGCCTCAAACGCGCCTGCGACAACGCCGGCGTGAAGATGTCCGGGCTTTCCGCCCACACGCCGTTGACGAAACCGGAAATCGGCGTCGAGTATCTCAAGCAGGCGATCCGTTGCGCGGCGGAGTGCGGCGCGCCGGTGATCAACACGGACGAGGGGCCGAAACAGCCGTGGACGACCGAGGCGGAGGATTTCACGCTGATGAAATACACGCTGATGGAAGCGGCCAAGGTGGCCGAGCCGCGCGGCATTCTCCTCGGCATCGAGCCGCACCAACAATACAGCCGCACGCCCGATGGCCTCGACCGGATCTCCAAACTCGCGAAGAGTCCCGTCATCGGCATCAACTTCGACACTGGCAACAGTTATCTCAGCGGCCAAGACCCGTACAAGTGGCTTGCGCGCGTTGCGAAACGGCTTGTGCACCTGCACGCGAAAGACATCTCGATCCAGCAGTCCAGCACCGAGCGCGGCAAAGTCACGGGCACACCCGTTGGCTGCGCGTGCGGCGATGGCGTGATTGACTGGGCGCGTGTGATCCGGATCGTGCGCGACAAATGTCCGCGCCCGATCGTGTTCAGCGTCGAGTGCGGCACGATCGAGCAAGCCGAACGCAGCATCAAACATCTCAGGAGTGTATTATGAAGATCTCTCGCCGTGACTTTATCAAGAGCGCCGCACTGGCCGGCGTGGCGCTTGGGTTTCCGTCCATCGTGCCGTCGTCGGTGCTGGCCCGCAGCCCGAACGGCAAGGTCAACGTCGCGTTGATTGCGTGCGGCAACCGCTCCGGTTATGCGAACATTTACAAGAGCTACGATAAATCGGTTGTGGTCGCCGTGTGCGATCCCATTCAAAGCCGGCGGCTCAAGCGGAAGCAGGCGTTCGACAATTGCGACGACTATTCCGACTTCCGCGAAGTGCTCGCGCGCAAGGATGTGGATGCGGTCCACATCTCGACCGCGGACCATTGGCACGTGCCGATTTCGTTGATGGCCGCCCGCGCGGGCAAGGACATGTACACGGAGAAGCCGCTCGGCATCAGCATCGAGCAGGATTTGAAGGCGCGCGCGATCGTGGACAAATATCGCCGCGTGTTCCAGTACGGCGCGCAACAACGCTCGTTGCAACACGTCAGGATGGGCATTGAACTCGCGCTCAACGGGCATTTCGGCGAGATCAAGGAGGCGTACGTCTGGGCGCCGCGCGGCCAATCCGGCGGGACCTGCGTGGAAACGCCGGTACCGGAAGGTTACGACTACGACATGTGGCTCGGGCCGGCACCCAAGGCGCCGTTCTGCGAGGACCGATGCCTTAATCAGAGCGGGCGCAATGGCATCTTCCACATTTACGATTACGCCATCGGTTTCGTGGCCGGCTGGGGCGCGCATCCAGCGGACATGTTGCAGTGGTGGCTCGACAATGCAGGAGTCCCGAACATGCCGGTCTCCTGCGAGGCCAAGGGCGTGATTCCGACCGAAGGTCTTTTCAACACGCTGACTCACTGGGACGCGCATTTCGTTTATCCAAACGGCTTGAAGATGCGCTTCATGGACAACGAGACGGCGGCCAAGGAGAAACCTCACCCCGGCGTGGAGGGCGGACATGGCACGCTTTTGGTCGGCTCCGAGGGCTGGGTGTTGGTGAGCCGTAGCGGTTGGAAAGTGTCCGATGAAGCGATCCGCCAGAAGGCGAAAGAGCCAGGACCGAAACGCCTGCCGGTCAGTCCCGACCAGATCCAAAACTTTGTGGATAGCGTGTTGAGCCGGCAACAGCCGGTGGACAATCTGCATTCAGCCGTCCGCTCCGACATCCTGTGCCATCTCATTGACATCAGTGTGCGGACTGGACGGAAAATCCAATGGGACAACAAGAGGGAAACGATCGTCGGCAACGCGCAAGCGGCCAAGATGATGCGTCGCGACATGCGCAAACCGTGGACGTTGGCCACATAAGGAGCCATCATGAACACCACTCGTCGAGTTTTCATCAAAACCTCTGCCGCCGTCACGCTGGCTGGGCTGGCGTTGCCGCGCATCCTCAAGGCCGGTCAAGCCCCCGCTGTCGTGTCGGGCAAGAACCTCAACACCCGCATCGCCGTCGGCTTCATCGGCACCGGCCATCGGGCACAAGCGCACATGAGGATGCTGCAATATCTCCGCGACGAGGAGAAGTTGCCCATCGAGCTTGTCGCCGTTTGCGACGTCAACCGGGGGCGGCTCGATGCCGCCCAGAAACGCACCGGCGCATCGTACACGTACATGGATTACCGCGAGTTGCTCGCCAACGACCGCGTGGACCTCGTCTGCATCGCATCGCCCGATCATCAACACGGCCATCACGCCATCGCCGCGCTCCAAGCCGGCAAACACGTCTATTGCGAGAAACCCGTCTCGCACTGGAGCCAGTTCGAGCTGACGAAGAAACTCGCCGACGTCGCCGCGAAATCGCCGTGCGCCTTCCAACTCGGCACCCAAGCGATGAGCGACAGCGCGTGGCACCAGATGAAGCAATTGGTGAAGGACGGACTCATCGGCAAACCGCTCTTCGGCGAGACCGGTTTCTTCCGCATCGGCGACTGGGGCGAACGCAACATGAAAGTGGACGACCCGGACATCAAGCCCGGCAAAGACCTCGACTGGGACGCTTTCCAAGGCGACGCTCCGAAATACAAATTCAGCGTGGATCGTCTCTTCCGCTGGCGCTTGTTCAAGGATTACGCCGGCGGCCCGGTGACCGACCTCTATCCGCACTGCCTCACACAGGTCGTGGACATTCTCGGCGTCGGTTTCCCCGAGAAGGTCGTGGCGCTCGGCGGCATTCACCGGTACGAGTACGAACTCCGCAACGTGCCCGACACCTTCAACCTCATCGCGCAGTATCCGGAGAAAGTCACCATCAGCGTCCTCGGCACGCAGGCCAACGACTTCAACGCCACCCCGCAACGCGGCGCTGGACAACGTTGTCCCGTCATCCGCGGCTGGGACGGCTCGCTCTCGATTGACACCGACAACAAGCAGATCGCGTTCATGCCGGTCAAGGAGAAAGGCATGATGAAGAAGCCGCAGAAGTTCCCAATCGAGCGCCCCGAAAGTGTTCCCGAGCACTGGAAGAACCTCATCGAGTGCGCCCAGAAGGGGACGAAGAACACCTGGAGTCCGATGGACCTCGCGTTCCGCACGCAGACCGTTCTCCAGATGGCGATGACGGCCTACCGCGATGGTGTCGTGGCCCGCTTCGACCCCCGCAGCCGCCGGATCCTGACATGAAAATGTTCGCTCCCCTCTTCCTGCTACTGGCGGTGCTGTCTGCTGTCTGTGCGGATTCAGCAACCGCATCAAAACCCAACATCGTCCTCGTCCTCGCCGACGATCTCGGCTATGGCGACCTCGGCTGTCACGGAAACCGGCAGGTCAAAACACCGCATCTCGATGCGTTTGCGCACGAGGCCGTCGAGTTGACGAACTTCCACGTCAGCCCGGTCTGTTCGCCGACACGCGCGTCATTGATGACCGGCCGCTACAACTTCCGCACCGGCGTCTGCGATGTGTTTGGCAAAGCGACCGTGATGGATTCGTCCGAGGTCACCGTTGCCGAGGCTTTGAAACAAGCCGGTTATGCGACCGGCATCTTCGGTAAATGGCATCTTGGCGATGACGGAGAACATGCCCCCAACGCACAAGGGTTCGATGAATCGCTCGTCCATCGCGGCCCGGCCATGCGAAAATACTTCGACCCCGACCTGCTTCACAACGGCACCCCCGTGAAACGCACCGGCTATTGCATGGACATCTTCACTGACGCCGCCATCGAGTTTGTGAAGAAGAACCGCGCCAAGCCGTTCTTCGTCTATCTGCCCGCGAACCTCATTCATACGCCGTTGCAGGTTGCGTCCGAACTGGCGGCGGAGTTTGACGCGCTCGGCCTCTCGGACAACACGCAGAAAATCCACGGCATGATCCGCAGCGTGGACAACAACTTCGGCAAGCTGCGAGCAACCTTGAAGGAACTTGAGCTGGAAGGGGACACGCTGCTGATCTTCACGTCCGACAACGGCCCCTGCTCCGGCTCCAAGCCGGTTGATCGCCACATGGCCGGGTTGCACGGGTTGAAGGGAACTGTCTATGAAAACGGCATTCGTGTCCCCTGTTTCATGCGCTGGCCAATGGGTTTCAAAAGTCCGGCGAAACTGACACGACTTGCTGCACACATTGACGCGATGCCAACCATTCTCGAAGCGTGCGGTCTGCCGGCTGCGCCGAAAGTGGACGGGCGCAGTCTCTTACCGTTGCTGCGGAATCCGTCTGCCCAGTGGCCAGACCGCAGGCTGTTCTTCCAGTGGGATAGCGGACAACAACCGCGGCGAGGACACGCCTTCACGGTGCTCACCGAGAAATGGAAGCTGGTTCAGCCGTGTGGAATGGACGCACCGAACCAGCAGCACATCCGCGACCGTTACGCTGAGTTGTGCCGGTTACAGGGTCGTGGCGAGCGCAGCATCGAAGGCGCGCTGCGCTACGAACTCTACGACATCGCCGCCGATCCCGGTGAGACAAAGGACCTCGCCGGCAAGCATCCTGACATCGTCGAGCAAATGAAAACAGAATACAACCGCTGGTTTACCGAGGTCGCCGCCCGGTGGCAAACGGAGCCAAAATGAAATACATCATCACATTCCTCGCCTCTTTTGCGTACTTTGCGTTCTTTTGCGGCAATTCCTTCTCCGCCAACGTCGTTCTGAAAAACGCCGGTAAACCCGCGGCGGAATACCGTCACGCCAATGTGCCGTTCAAACCGTATGTGGCCCAACTCTACTCGCCGAAAGGCGCCGGCGTGCTGCGCGACAACGTGGCTGATCATCTTCACCATCACGGACTGATGTTCGCCATCGCGGTCAACGGCGTGGATTTTTGGGCCGAAAAACCGACCTGCGGCAAGCAGCTCGAACGAAAGCTGGAGACGCACGGCAACAGTCTGACGCAGTGGCTTGACTGGACAGCGCCGGACGGGAAAGTGCTGATGTCAGAGGAACGCACCGTGACGGTCCATCCGGGGCCGGTCACGTTGCTGACATGGCGGAGCCGCCTCTCCTCGAAAGAGGAAGTCACGCTGACAGGCAGCCACTACTTCGGACTTGGCATGAGGTTTATTACCGAGATGGACAAAATCGCGCGCTTCATCAATTCCGCCAACGCCACCGGCGATGTCGTGCGTGGCTCCGAACGGCTCACCTCGACGAAGTGGAACGCTTGCATCGCACACAACGTGACCGTCGTGCTCTTCGATCATCCGTCGAACCTGCGCCACCCATCGCGCATGTTCACCATGAACGTGCCGTTCGCGTATCAGTCGGCAACGTTGAACCTGTGGAAGGAGCCGTTCACGCTGAAGGAACCGCTCGATCTCCGTTACGGTGTCGCCGTCTGGGATGGCGAACAAACAGCGGAAGAAATCGAGCGCCAGTATCAGCGTTGGTTGAAAGATAGTGGAATGGGCGTCTCGCCCGTTCATTCCGTCAAATCCCAAACGGGCGGGACGCCCGTTCCACTACCAATTCGCGTGCTGATCCTCAGCGGACGGAACAACCACAAGTGGCAGGAGACGACGCCGAAGCTAAAAGCCATCCTCGAAACCAGCGGACGATTCGTCGTGGACGTGACCGAGCATCCCGAACAGTGCGACGCCGCGACGTTCGCCAAGTATGATGTCATCCTCAGCAACTGGAACACGTGGACCAAGAACGCCACTGCTACGAACTGGCCTGCTGCCACACGCGCCGCGTTTCTCGATTTCGTTCGCAGCGGCAAAGGGGTTGTCACTGTCCATGCCGGCAGTTCCTCGTTCTTCGACTGGCCGGAGTACCACCAAATCGCCGGCGCGACGTGGAAACTGGGCCAGACCAAGCACGGCAAACAACACCAGTTCACCGTCAAATTCATCGCTGCGCATCCCATCACCGACTGCCTGCAACCGTTCACCACCACCGACGAACTCTGGCGCAAACCCGGCGTCGCGCCCGGTGCCACTGTCATCGCCACCGGCGACGACGAGCCGGTGGCGCTTGTCACCAGCTTCGGCAAAGGGCGCGGCTTCGCGCTGTTGCTCGGTCACGATGTTGCCGCGATGAGCAACCCCGGCTTTGCGGCGCTGCTCCTGCGCGGCACGGAGTGGGCCGCAACCGGCAAAGAACGGAGGCGCTGAGATGAAATCCTCTCGTCGTCAGTTTCTCAAGAGCGCGGCGCTGGCCGCCGTGCCGATGATTCTGCCATCGCGCATCCTCTTCGGCGCGAGCGCGCCGAGCAATCGGGTGAACGTGGCGTTGATCGGGTGCGGCGGGCGCGGGATGTATGAAACGCGTTGCTACCTGAAGTCTGCCACGAGCCGGATTGTCGCTGTGTGCGACCCGTGGGAATCGAAGCGGCTGCGCTCAAAACAGGTGTTCGAGCAGGCCTACGCGGAGGAGAAACGCAGCGGCTCATACAAAGGCTGCGAGGCCTACGCCGATTTTCGCGAGGTGCTCGCGCGCGCGGACGTGGACGGGGTTTACATCGCGACTTCGGATCATTGGCACGTGCCGATCACCATTGCCGCTGCCATCGCGGGGAAGGACACGCACACGGAGAAACCGCTCGGCACCTGCATTCAGTGGAACCTCGCCGCGCGCGAGGCAGTGCGGCGTCATGGCCGGGTCTTCCAATACGGCGCCGAACGCCGCTCGACGGCGTCCGCGCGTCAGGCCATCGAGTTGGTTCTCAATGGCCGGATCGGCAAAGTGCAACAGATTTATGTTTCGAGTCCAGCCTCGGTCAATGGTCCCGTTGACGACCCGGTGCTGCCGGTGCCGGCGGAGCTTGATTATGATTTGTGGCTCGGTCCTGCACCGTGGGCGCCATACAGCAAAGGCCGTTGCGCGAACGTTGGTCCGGGCAACGGTATCTTTCATATTTACGATTACGCGATCGGGTTCATTGCCGGATGGGCGGCGCATCCGCTCGATCAAGTCCAGTGGTGGGCCGACAACTGCGGCATGGGAATCCCGGTCACCTACGAAGGCACCGGCCAGTTGCCCGACGCCGGTCTTTTCGATTGCCTCATTCAATGGGACGTCCAGTGCCGGTACGCGAACGGCCTGACCATGCGTTTCATGGACAACCAAACGTCCCAGAAGCAGGACATTCCCGGCATCCGCAATTCCAACGCGGCGACGTTTGTCGGCACCGACGGCTGGGTGTGCGTCAACTACAGCGAGATCCGCACCGAGCCGGCGTCGTTGCGAAATGAAATCATCGGCCCGAATGAACGGCATTTGCCGGGCGCGGCTCCGGTCGGCGGATACGCGGAGGCGCACCACATGAACTGGACCGAGTGCATCCGGTCCCGCCGCGATCCCGTCGGCGACATCGAGAGCGCCGTGCGTTCCGACAACATCAGCCATCTCTCCGACATCGCCGTCCGCACCGGCCGCAAGATTCGCTGGGACCCGGTAAAAGAGGC